>SLSW01000366.1 GCA_007130245.1 Micromonosporaceae bacterium | reverse complement strand
GGGTCCGGCGCGGGGTGGACGCGGTGGAGACCTGGCGCGGCGAGCAGTGGCGGGTGCGCCACCTGGCCGGCTCCGCCGCCGACAAGACCTACCGGTGCCCCGGCTGCGACCAGGAAGTGCGCGCGGGAGTGCCGCATGTGGTGGTGTGGCCGGTGGAGGAGGGCCTCGGCGAGCGCCGGCACTGGCACAACGGCTGCTGGCGCGCCCGCGACCGCCGCGGCCCGACCCGCTGACCCCCGGGCGCCCGGAGCGGATTCCTTACGATTGAACCTTTTTACCCGTTCAGCGATGGTTCATTACGATGGCCAGTATTGTCCTGTGTGCGCATGGCCTTACGGCGATCATCGCGCCCATGGCGTCCGCGAGATTGGCGGGCGCTGCCGCGTCCATCGGCGTACGCAGGAGGTGAGTCGTTGACGAGGGCGGACGTCACAACGCCCCCGGAGGGCGCTGACGGGTCGGAGGTCGGGCTCGCGCGTGACCACGTTCAGGTGCCGCAGACCTCGGCCAGCCGTTGGGAGCGCCGGTACGTCAAGGGGCTCGTCGCCGGTGACGCGCTGGTCGGGCTGCTGGCGGCTGCGACGGCCTCCCTGATCCGTTTCGCCGAGCTGCCGATGATGCTCGTCGACCCGCGGTATCTGCTGCTGATGGTGCTGCTCCCGGCCGTCTGGGTGGGGGCAATGGCGGTACACCGGGGCTACGACACCCGGCTGCTGTTCGTCGGCAGTGAGGAGTACCAACGGGTGCTTCGCGCCGGGCTGAGCCTCACCGCCGCGGTGGCGGTCGGGTCGTACGCGCTGCGGGCCGAGATCGCCCGCGGGTACGTCCTGGTGGCCATCCCGACCGCGGTCACTTTGGGCGTGGCGACCCGCTATCTACAGCGGCATCGACTGTCCCGGGCGTGGGCGTCCGGCCGGTGCCTGCGCCGGGTGCTGTTGGTCGGTCACCTGCGTTCGGTGGTGGCGATGACGCGGCAGATGCGCCATGAGCGCTACCACGGCATGGACGTGACGGCCGCCTGCGTGCTCGGCGAGGATGGCGACGTCTCACGCGTCGCCGACATCGCCGTACCGGTGCTCGGGACCTACGACGACGTGGCCACCGCGGTTCGGCAGTCCCGAGCAGACGCGGTGGTGGTGCTGGCATGCCCGGAGCTGGACGGTCCGGCCCTGCGCCGGCTGGCGTGGCAGCTCGAACGCATCGGCGTCGACCTGATCGTGGCCAGCGCGCTGCTCGACGTGGGCGGGGAGCGCACCACGCTCCGTCCGGTTGACGGGCTGCCGATGCTGCATGTGGAGCATCCGCGATTCACCGGCGCGCGGCGGGCGGTCAAGCAGGCGGTCGACTATGTCGGGGGCGCACTGCTGCTGACCGTGTTGGCGCCGTTGCTGGTGATGATTGCGGCGATGATCAAATGGGACCAGCGTGCGCCAGGACCGGTGTTCTTCCGCCAGACCCGGGTCGGTCGCGGCGGCGCCGAGTTTCGGATCTGGAAGTTCCGGACGATGCACGTCGACGCGGAAACCCGGCTCGCGCAGGTCCGTCACCTCAACGAGCACGACGGCGTGCTGTTCAAGGTGCGGGACGACCCGCGGGTCACGCCGGTCGGCCGATGGCTGCGCAGGTTCTCTCTCGACGAGCTGCCGCAGCTGTTCAACGTGTTCAGCGGCGACATGTCGCTGGTCGGGCCCCGCCCGCCACTGCCGGGGGAGGTGGCCCAGTATCCCAGCGACATGCGGCGGCGGCTCGTGGTCAAGCCAGGCTTGACCGGGCTGTGGCAGGTCTCCGGCCGCTCAGACCTGTCCTGGGACGAGAGCGTGCGCATGGACCTGCGGTACGTCGAAAACTGGTCATTGTCGTTGGATCTGGTCATCCTGCTGCGGACCGTCCACGCGGTGCTCAAGCGCACCGGAGCCTACTGAGCGCTGTTGCCGATTGCCGAGGTGAGCTGATCCCGCCAGCACGGCTGCGGCGGCACACCCACGGCGGTCCACCGCCCATGGCCGAGCACGCTGTAGGCCGGCCGGGCAGCAGGTCGCGGGAACCGGTCGCTGGTAGTCGGGTGTACCCGGTCGGGGTCATGGCCGGCGGCGGCGAACACCGCCCGTGCCAGCCGGTACCAGGTGGTGTGCCCGCCCGCGGTGCCGTGGTAGACGCCGGCCGCGGCGGCTCCGGTCAGCACCGCACCACCCAGCGCGGCAACCTGCGCGGCCAGCGCCCGGGTCCAGGTGGGTTGGCCGAGCTGGTCGTCCACCACGTCCACGGTGTCGCGCTCGCGCGCCAGCCGCAGCATCGTGGCCACGAAGTTGCTGCCGTGCGCGCCGTACAACCAACCGGTGCGGACCACGTAGCCCGCGGCGGGCAGCAGGCCGCGCACCGCCTGCTCGCCGACCAGCTTGGACCGTCCGTATGCATTGACCGGATCCGGGTCGGCGTCCTCGGCGTACGGCGCGGTGGCCTCGCCACGGAAGACGTAGTCGGTGGAGATCTGGATCAGTCGGGCGCCGGTGGCGGTGCAGGCGCGCGCGAGACCGGCCACGGCGTGGCCGTTGACCGCGGTCGCCGCCTCCTCGGCCGCCTCGGCGCCGTCCACGTCGGTCCAGGCGGCGGCGTTGACCACGATGTCGTGACCGGCGACGGCGGCGGCGACTTCCCGCTGGCGGGTGATGTCCAGGTCCCCCCGCGTGGCTGCCGTGACCTCGCCGTGGTGCCGGAGGACGTCGACCAGGTCCCGACCGAGCATCCCGGCCGCGCCGGTGACCAGCCACCGGGTCACGACGGTGCCAGCGCGGCCCGGGTCCGCAGCGGTTCCCACCAGCCCCGGTTGTCGCGATACCAGGCGACGGTCGCGGCAAGCCCGTCGGCGAAGACGACCCGCGGGGCGTATCCGAGCTCGGCGGCGGCCTTGCTGCTGTCCAGCGCGTAGCGGCGGTCGTGACCCTTGCGGTCGGCGACGTGTTCGACCATGTCCCACCCGGCGTCGCAGGCCGCCAGCAGCATTGCGGTGAGTTCTTTGTTGATCAGCTCGGTCCCTCCGCCGAGGTGGTAGACCTCGCCCGGCCGGCCCCGCGCGGCCGCCAGAGCTATCCCGGCGCAGTGGTCGTCGACGTGCAACCAGTCGCGCACGTTGCCGCCGTCGCCGTAGAGCGGCACCGGGCGATCGTCCAGCAGGTTGGTCACGAACAGCGGCACGAGCTTCTCGGGGAACTGGTACGGACCGTAGGTGTTGGACCCGCGGGTGACGATGACCGGCAGGCCGTGGGTGTGGTGGTAGGCAAGCGCCAGCAGGTCCGCGGCGGCCTTGGACGCCGCGTACGGGGAGCGGGGCGCAACCGGCTGCGCCTCGGTCCACGCCCCGCGGGCGATGGAGCCGTAGACCTCGTCGGTGGACACCTGGACGAACCGGGCTACGCCGTGGCGAAGCGCCGCGTCGAGCAGCACCTGGGTGCCGGTCACGTTGGTG
>SLSW01000134.1 GCA_007130245.1 Micromonosporaceae bacterium | reverse complement strand
GTGCCGCCGGGCCGGCTGCTGCTGCAGACGGTGCGCAGCCACGACCAGTACAACACCACCATCTACGGGCTGGACGACCGTTACCGGGGTGTGCGCGGCGGGCGGCGGGTGGTGTTCGTGCACCCGGACGACCTGGCCGCGCTCGGGGTAGACGACGGCGCGACAGTGGACCTGGTCTCGGAGTGGCGCGACGGCACCGAGCGCCGGGGCCGGGAGTTCCGGGTGGTGTCATACCCGACGGCACGCGGCTGTGCCGCGGCGTACTTCCCGGAGGCGAACGTGCTGGTGCCGCTGGACTCCACCGCGGCCGGCTCGAACACGCCGACCTCGAAGTCGGTGGTCGTGCGCCTCGAACCGCCCTCCTAACCCCCGCGATCTTGCACTCGTGCACGAAGATTTGCCTGGTTTCGCGACTTAAGTCCCATGCACAAGTGCAAGATCGGCGGAAAGTCGGGGCGTCAGGGCTGGTCGGTGCCGGGTCCGGTGCGGGCCAGACTGGTCAGGGTGGCCGCGGCATCCCGCGGGTCGGCGCCGCGCGCGACGGCCATCCCGAGCAGGAACGTCGTCACCGGTGCGGCCGGGCGCTCCACCCCGTGGGCGACGTCGCGCGCCACCTCCAACACCAGCGTCTGGTCCACCGCTCCCATCTCCAGTCCGAGCGCGTCACACGCCCGCGCGGTCCACTCATCCAGCGTGGTCATCGGCCCACTCCTCGGCACGTCGTAGGTCAGTCTCGGTGTCGCAGTCGTACCAGGGCGGCGGCGCCCCCGCCGGTGATCGCAACTCCACCACCCGCAGCGGCGCCAGCACGCGGCGCAGCGCACTGCCGGCCGGCGCGTCCGCCACCGCCGCGGACAGTGCCCCGGTGCGCCACATCCCACACAGCCACTGGCGGATCCCGCCGTCGTCGACGTACACCGCCCCGTCGGTGTCCACACCGCTCGCCGCGCGCCGCAGCGCCGTCACCGCCGCCGCGGTGAGCATCGGCAGGTCGGCCGCGAGCAGCGCCACGTACGCCGTACCCGGCGGCACCCGGGTGAGTCCCGCGGCGGCCGCGACCACCGGCCCGCCGCCGGGCGGCTGCTCCTGCAGGCGCACCACCCCGGACGGCAGCGGCAGCGTCCGCGGGCCCACCACCACCCGCGGCGAGGCGTCGGCGACCGCCTCCAGCACCCGGTGCACCAGCGGGCGTCCGGCCACCGGCAGCGCCGGCTTGCCCGGGCCACCGAGCCGCCGCCCGGCTCCGCCGGCCAGCACCACCGCGGCGTACGGGGTCACGGTGGCGATGCTACGCGCCCGTAACCTCGGTGCGGGCTGTGGCACGGGTCGGGTACGGTCGGCGGCGTGGCACAGATCAACGACCTTGCGGACCGCTATGTCGACGAGTTGGCGCAGCTGCACCCCATCGCCGCGACCTACCTCGGCATCCCCGGATACGACCACCTGCTGCCGGACCTGAGCCCGGATGGGTACGACGCGCTGGCCGACCACGCCCGCCGGACGCTGACCGAGCTCGGGGCCACCGAGCCCGCGGACGAGGGGGAGATGGTCGCCAAGGAGGCGATGGCCGAGCGGCTCGGGCTGGAACTCGAGCGGCACGACGCCGGCGAGACCGCCAGCGAGCTCAATGTGATCTCCAGTGGGCTGCACAACGTACGGATGGTGTTCGACCTGATGCCGCTGGGCACCGAGGAGGCCGCCACGAACGTGGCCTCCCGGCTCGACGCGGTCCCGCAGGCGCTCGCGCAGTACCGCCAGACGCTGCTGCACGAGGCGGCCAAGGGCCGCGTGTCGGCGCGCCACCAGATGCTGCAGGTGGCCAAGCAGTGCGACATCTGGACCGACCCGGCCGGCGACGACTTCTGGCCGGGCCTGGTGCAGCGGGTGACCGGCTCCGCCGACCTGCCCTCGGCGCTGGTGTCCCGGCTGGAGCAGGGCGGAGCGGCGGCGCGGGAGGCCACCGCGGAGTTCGGGCGGTTCCTGCGCGAGGAGTTGGCCCCGCAGGGTCGCGACAATCAGGCCGCCGGCCGCGAGCGGTACCAGTTGGCGTCGCGCTACTTCCTGGGCGCCGCCGTCGACCTGGAGGAGACCTACGCCTGGGGTTTCGCGGAGCTGCACCGGCTGGAGAACGAGATGCGGGCGGTGGCCGCGCAGATCGCCGGCCCGGGCGCCAGCATCGACGACGCGGTGGCCGCGCTGGACGCCGACCCGGCCCGCAACATCGAGGGCAAGGAGGCGTTCCGGGACTGGATGCAGAACCTCGCCGACAAGGCCATCGCCGACCTGCACGGCACCCATTTCGACATTCCGGAGCCGGTGCGCCGCATCGAGTGCCGCATCGCCCCGACCAGCGACGGGGTCATCTACTACACCGGTCCGAGTGAGGACTTCACCCGGCCGGGCCGGATGTGGTGGGCGGTGCCGCAGGGCATCAGCAGCTTTTCGACCTGGCGGGAGGTGACCACCGTGTTCCACGAGGGCGTGCCCGGACACCACCTGCAGATTGCCCAGACCGCCTATCGTGCCGACGTGCTCAACCGGTGGCAGCGGCTGCTGTCCGGCTGCTCCGGGCACGCCGAGGGATGGGCGCTGTACGCCGAGCGGCTCATGGACGAGCTGGGCTATCTCGCTGACCCGGGTGACAAGTTGGGCATGCTGGACGGGCAGGCGTTCCGGGCGGCGCGGGTGATCGTGGACATCGGGATGCACCTGGAGCTGCCGGTGCCGGCCGACAACCCGTTCGGCTTCCATCCCGGCGAGACGTGGACGCCGGAGCTGGGTTGGGAGTTTCTGCGTGCCCACTGCCGGGTCCCGGACGAGAACCTGCGGTTCGAGCTCAACCGGTATCTGGGCTGGCCGGGTCAGGCGCCGTCCTACAAGGTCGGTGAGCGGATCTGGCTGCAGGCCCGCGAGGACGCCAGGGCGCGCAAGGGCGCGGACTTCGACCTGAAGGCGTTCCACCGGGCCGCGCTCGACCTGGGTGGGCTGGGGCTCGACCCTCTCAAGACGGCGCTGTCCCGCCTCTAGGGCGGGTCACGGCGGTAACGGAGCGTGGCCGCGGCCGAGCCGGCGAGGGTCAGCAGGCACTCGCGCAGGTGGCCGTCTGTCTCGGCGCTGCGAAACAGCGCCTGACCGGTGGCCACATCCGAGTTCGCGTACGCACACAGAAACCGCGCCACCCACCGTGATTCGTAGTCGGCGTGCTCAATGTCCGGAAAGTCCAGTGTCCACCCGCCGTAGGCCAGGTCACCGACCGTGGTGGCCGCCAGGCACCACGCCACGTCGTACGCCCCGTCCACGCCCTCACGCCGCACCACCGCGCCGAAGGTTCCGGCGACCTCCTCCTGATCGCCGGCGAGCGCGCGTCGCAGCACCTCGGTGGCGTCGCGGGATGCCTGAGACCGGTCCACGTGCGCAGCGTAGGTGGCGGTGTCAAGCCAGGGTCCACCATTAGCCACTGCAGCCAGAGCAGGTTAAGGTGCCGGGCGGGAACAATCGCGGGCCACGGGTCAAGCGGCCCTGAGCATCGAAGAGGAACCCCCATGCCGACGCCCCCGTACCGCCGAGCCGCGGTAGCCGCGCTCGCCGCCTCCGCGCTGCTGCTCACCGCGTGCGCAGACCTCCTGGACAACAGCAACGGCGGGGAGCCCGCGGAAGGCCCCACCACGGTACGCCTGTACGGCACCGACGGGACGATGCAGAACTCCTTCGCCGCCCAGTTGTCCGACCGCACGCTGGTCGCCGGCATGAAGGGCACCCGGCCGATGACCCGGTTGTCGGCGGAGTTCACCAACCGGCTGCTGCGGGTCGACGACTCGCTGCAGGACTTCCTGTTCGCCGGCGAGACCTACGACGCGGTGGTGATCAGCGCGATCGCCGCCGAGTTGGCCGGCACGCCGGACCCGGAGGTGGTGCGCGACTACATCCTGGGGGTCACCTCCGGCGGCGAGGAGTGCCGTTCGGTGGCGGCGTGCATGTCGCTGGCGCGCGACGGCCAGGATCTGCAGTATCGCGGAGTGTCGCTGACAAGGGGCGGCTTGACCGACATGGGTGAGCCGTCGGCCAGCACGTACGAGACGCTGCACTTCGGCGCCGACGGGGTCATCGACCCGGGCCGTTCCGAGTTCATCGGCGCCGGCGACCTGTCCAGCGTCAGCAGCGAGGAGCCGCCCCCTCCGAATCCGCAGTTGGACCTTCCGGAGTGGGAGGTCGAGCCGCTGCGGTTCGGTGGTGTGCTGCCGGAGACCGGGGCGCTGGCGTTCGCCTACCCACCGATCCACGCGGCCACCCAACTGGCGATCACGGACATCAACGACTCCGGTGGGGTCTTCGGTGTCCCCGTGGAGTGGCTGGACGGTGACAGCGGGACCGATCCGGAGGTCGCCCGCGCCACCATCGCCTCGCACGTCGAGGCGGGCGCGCACATCCTGATCGGCCCGGCGGCCTCCGGGGTGGCTGAGGCGGTGATGGCCGACGCCGCCGCCGCCCGTGTGATCATGTTCGGCTCCTCGACCACCGCCGCCCACCTGGTCGAGGGCGACCACGACGGGTTCTTCTTCCGCACCGCGCCGCCGGACTCGCTGCAGGGCGCGGCGCTGGCGGACATGCTGCTGCGCGACGGGGTGCAGCGGATCGTCATCGTCGCCCGCGACGATGCCTACGGCACCGGGTTGCAGCGCAACGCCCTCGATGCGCTGGAGCGCTTCGGCGTGGACGCGTCGGCGGTGACGCTGCTGACCTACGACCTGCCCGAGGACGGCGGTGACGAGGACACTCTCCCCCCGATCCCGAACCTGGACAGCCTGGTGGAGCGGATCCTCGAGGCGCAGCCGGACGGCCTGGTCGTGGTCGGTTTCGAGGAGGCCGCCCAGCTCATCGAGCAACTGGCCGACGAGGGGCTGCCGCTGCTGCAGTGAGAAAATCCCGCCGCGGCGCCAACCAAATGGAGCCCCCGGCGAGTCATGTCACCAAGCGACATGACCCCGGTGGAGAGGTGGTTGGCCAGGTGAGTGTGACGGCGGCTCCGGACCTGGAGAGCCTGCAGCGGCAGGCGGCCGCACGGGCGGCGGCGCGCGCCGGCGGCGCGGACCGGTTGCAGGGCCACGTGGTCTGCGAAGGTCTGGTGCGCATCTACAAGGCCGAGGGCATCGAGGTGGTGGCTCTGCAGAGCCTGGATCTGGTGATCGACCGCGGGGAGATGGTCGCTATCGTCGGCGCCTCGGGCTCGGGCAAGTCGACGTTGCTGAACATCCTGTCGGGGCTGGACGAGCCCACCGCAGGCACCGCCCGGGTGGCCGGGCACGACCTGCTGGGCATGTCGGCGCGGCGGCGGCTGCGCTACCGGCGCCACACGGTGGGGTTCGTGTGGCAGCAGACGGCCCGCAACCTGGTGCCGTATCTGACCGCGGCGGAGAATGTGGCGCTGCCGATGCGGCTGGCGCGGGGTCGCCGGGGTGCGGCGGCGCGCCGGCGGGCGGCGGAGCTGCTGGACATGGTGGGGGTGGGTTACTGCGCCGGGCGCACGCCGGCCGAGATGAGCGGAGGCGAGCAGCAGCGCACCGCGGTGGCGGTGGCGGTGGCCAACGATCCGGAGGTGCTGTTCGCTGACGAGCCCACCGGTGAGCTGGACGAGGCCACCTCGGCGGAGGTGTTCGGCGCGATGCAGGCCATCAACGCCGAGCTCGGGGTCACCGTGGTGGTGGTTACGCACGATCCGGCGGTGTCCGAGCAGGTGTCGCGTACGGTGGCGATCCGCGACGGCCGCACCGCCTCGGAGGTGCGCCGCTCGGTCCGCCGCAACGCCAGCGGCGAGGAGGTCCAGGTGGCCGAGGAGTACGCGCTGCTGGACCGCGCCGGGCGGATGCAGCTGCCACGGTCGTACGTGGAGACCTTGCAGATGCGCGATCGGGTGCGGCTGAACCTCGAACCCGACCACGTGGAGGTCAGACCCGGCCACGGGGGTGAGGGGGTGGGCCGTGACTGACACGCCGCCACTGCACGCGCACAACGCGCACCTCGGAACGGAAGAACTGGTACGGGTCAAGAACGTTTCCCGCGAATTCGGGCGTGGTCGCGGCGTGGTGCACGCCGTGCGGGATGTGTCGTTCGTGGCCCACCGCGGGGAGCTGCTGGCGATCCGCGGTCGGTCCGGCGCCGGTAAGACGACCCTGTTGAACATCGTCGGCGGCCTGGACCGGCCCACCGCGGGTCGGGTGTGGGTGGATCGTCACGAGGTGACCGCGGCCGGTGAGCGGGAGCTGCTGGCGCTGCGCCGGCACACGATCGGGTTCGTGTTCCAGTCGTTCGGGCTGGTGCCGATCCTGTCGGCGGCCGAGAACGTCAGCGTGCCGCTGCGGCTGGCGCGCACGAAGGCCGCCGAGCGGGAGCAGCAGGTGGCGGTGATGCTGGAGCTGGTGGGCCTGGGTGAGCACGCCAACCAACGGCCGTACGAGTTGTCCGGTGGCCAGCAGCAGCGGGTGGCGGTGGCCCGGGCGCTGGTGCACGAGCCGCAGCTGCTGATCGCCGACGAGCCGACCGGGCAGCTGGACTCGGAGACCGGCCGGTCGATCATGGAGCTGCTGCGGGCGATGGTGCGTTCGAGGGGCGTGACGGCGCTGGTAGCCACGCACGATCCAGCGTTGCTGGATCTGGCCGACCGGGTGTTGACGTTGCGTGACGGGCGGCTGGTTGACGAGCCGGCGCTGTCTGCGGCGGCGCGGTAGGCGGGCGGGCACTGATGCGTCTGGTTCTCCCCCGGGCGGTGTATGCCCGTACCCTGCTGGTGGCCGCGGCGGCGGCCGCGCTGGTGACGACGGTGTTGTTGACCGGTTTCGTGCAGTACGCCGCGATGCTGCCGCAGGCCGGTGTGCGGGCGGCGGTGACCGAGGCGCCGCCGGAGGAGCGCACGCTGTTGTTCAGTGCCAGCGCGGGTGATGACGCGCAGGAGATGGCCGCGCAGGATGCGGTGGTGCGTGAGCTGTTGGCCGGTGGGCTGGCTGGTGCGCCGCTGGAGGTGTTCGGCGGTGGCTATGGTGCGGGTCAGCAGTTGCCCGAGTTCGCCGACGCGGATGCGTTGGTGGCCTTCTTGCCGGAGCTGGCGTCGCATGCGCGGTTGCGGCAGGGTCAGTGGCCGCGGCCCGCCGGTGCTGACGAGGCGGTGCAGGTGGCGCTGCCGGTGGCTACGGCCGAGGAGCTGGATGTGGCCACTGGCGATCAGCTGGTGATCCGCGACACGCTGCAGCGCCAGGATCGCGCCGCGCTGGTGGTGGGGGTGTGGGAGCCGTACGACCCGGATGGGTCGTACTGGCAGCTGCTCAGCGCCCGGGCGTCGATGACCGGCCCGTTTGTGGTGCACCGGGACGAGTTCGGCGAACGGTATCCGCTGCTGGCCTCGCAGCTGTGGCTGGCCCATCCGGATCCGGGTGAACTGGCCGCGGCCGGGATGAGCGAGGTGGTGGCCGGGCTGGGCGCACTGGAGGCCGAGCTGCTGCACCGGCGGGCCACTGATGCGGCGTTGGCCGAGAACGCGCGAATGCGTACCGGCATGGACGAGTTGGCCGAGCGGTTGCAGTTGGCCACGGTGGTCAACCGGTCGGGGTTGGTGTTGCCGGCGGCGTTGTTGGCGGTGATTGCCGGCTACGGGTTGGTGCTGGTGGCCCGGCTGCTGGTGGCCCATCGCCGCGGCGAGAACGCGCTGCTGCGTGCGCGGGGGGCCAGCCGCATGCAGCTGGTGCGGTTGACCTCGGCAGAGGCGGCGATGGTGGTGGCGCCAGCGGCGCTGGCAGGTGCGCCGGCCGGCACCTGGCTGGTGGGCTGGGCCGACGGGCACGCCGGTGGGCAGAGCCTGGGCCTGGCCGGCGACCTGGCGGGCTACGGGCTGGCCGGCCCGCCGCTGGCGTGGCTGATCGCGCTGGCCGCGGCGGCCGGTTGTGCGGTGGCGCTGGCGGCGCCGGCGGCCGGCCGCGGCCGCACCTGGGTGGCTGAGCAGCAGGAACGTTCCCGACCGGGCAAACTGGCGGTGGCCCAGCGCGCCGGCACCGACGCGGCGTTGGTGGCGTTGGCGGTGCTGGCGTGGACGCAGCTGCGCCAGTACGGCCAGGCGGTGTCCCCGCGGGAGGTGGGCGGGCTGGGCATCGACCCGTTGCTGGTGACCGCGCCGGTGATCGGGGTGCTGGCGGCCACCGCGGTGGCGCTGCGGCTACTGCCCGCCGCTACCCGGCTGGGGGTGCGCCTGGCCGCACGCCGCGAGGCGTTCCCGACGCTGCTGGGCATGTGGCAGGCAGACCGGCGCCCGCACGCCGGCCCGGTGCTGCTGCTGGTGCTCGCGGTGGCCACCGCGGTGCTGGCACCGACCGTGGCGGCCACCTGGCAGCAGTCCCAGCGCGACCAGGCCGCCCAGCTGGTCGGCACCGACCTGCGGCTTGCCGGCACCGACCGCGACACGGTCACCCGTGCCGCCGGGCTGGCCCAGCATCCCGAGGTGGCCGCGGCCATGCCGGCCCAGCGCGGCGTGGCGCTGCTGCCCGAGGGCGTGCGCGCCACCATGCTGGCCATCGACAGCCAGCACGCCGCCCAGGTCACCCGGGTACGCGAAGACATGTCCGACGCGGCGCCGCAGCAGCTGTTCGCGCGGCTGCACGACGGGCGACCGGCCCTGGAGGTGGCGCCGCTGCCCGACGGCGCCCAGCGCCTGACCGGCACGGTCGAGTTCGACGCCCCCGACCCGGTGCGGGTGAGCACCCCCCACATGTTCTTTCCCATTTCGTTCTACGTGGTCGACAGTCAGCGGCTGTGGCTCTACGTGATGGACGGACATGGGGTGATCACACCGGTGCGGCTGGACCTGCCCGCACCGGGCGAGGTGGTCGACGTCGATGTGGCGCTGCCGCCGGGCACGGTGGCGCTGGTGGGTCTGGGCGCAGGGCTGACCGTTCAGTCGATGGGACAGCTGCAGGACGGCCAGCTCACGTTCGGCGATGTCAGCGTGCCGGTGCCGGAGCCGACCGAGGCGTCGTGGCGCTGGGAGCTAGCCGCCGACGGCGACGACGCGGATCCGGTGCCGGTGGAACTCCCCGACAGCTGGCAGCCGCAGTATCCGGGGCCGCCGCCGGGCGACGGGCAACCGGAGTTCGCGCGGGTGGGCACCGACACGGCAGTGGCCGTACACCTGGATCCGGCGCAGCATCGCGGCGTGCAGCAACCGTTCCTGCTGTCGGGGACGGTGCCCGCCGACGCGGCGCTGCCGGCGCTGGCCACCCCCGACGTGCTTGCCGCCGCCGGCGCCGAGGTCGGTCAGGTCATCTCCCTCGGTGACGCGGACCTGCACCTGGTGGGCACGATGGCGGTGCTACCGGGCACCGAGGACGGTTCCGGGCTGGCGGTGGACCTGCCGTGGCTGTCCATGCAGCGGTTCGGTGCCATGAGCCCCACTTTGCCCGAGGTGGACGAGTGGTGGCTGGCCACCGGGGCCACCACCAAACTCATCGAGGAGGCGACCGCGGCCGGCGTACGGGTCGTCGACCAGGAGGCCGAGGCCCGTCGGCTGCTCGACGATCCGCTGGGCAGCGGGGTGCTGCTGGCGCTGTGGACCGCCGCGGCCGCCGCCGCTCTGCTGGCCGCCTTCGGGCTGGTGGTCGACGCGCGGGCGAACGCGGTGCGCCGCGGGCGGGAACTGGCGGTGCTGCACACCCTGGGTGCCTCCCCGCCGGCGCTGGCACGGGCGCTGGTGGTCGAGCAGGCGGTGCTGGCCGGGCTCGGCGTGATCGCCGGAGTCGCCGTCGGTATCGCCGTGTCGGCGACCATGGGCACCTCGCTGGTGCTCACCCCGACCGGCGCGGTGCCGGTGCCCGAGCCGCTGCTGACGCTGACGCCGTCGCTGTTCCTGCTACCCACGGCCGGGCTGTTCATGGTGGCGGTGGCGCTGGGGGCGCTGGTGGCCCGCCGCGCCCGCCGCGACATCGTGGCCGGGGCGCTACGGATCGGGGAGGACTGATGCGGCGCAGGTTGCGTGCCCATGCGGGACTGTGGACGCTGGTGGCCCTGCTGGGGGTCGGGATGGTGCTGGTGTCGACGTCGGTCGGCCCGGTGACCACCCGCGTGGAGGATCATGGCCTGCGCCAGATGGTCGATGCCGCCCCGTACACCCAGCGGGATCTGATCAGCACCCGGCCGGCGGGCAGCGCCACCGAGGCTGCCCAGATGCGCTCCTCACTGGACGCCGGGCTTTCGCCCACCCTGGTCGACGTGGTGGAGGTGGGTTGGCAGTATCACTTCACCCCGGTGGTGCCCGGCGACGGCACCGGCGCCGGGCTGGTCGGCGACGGTGTGACCACCAGTGACTTCGGGCTGGCGCCGGTGGTGTCGGTGCACCACCAGGTCGGCCTGGACGGCGAGGTGTCGGTGGTCGACGGTGCGGCGCCGGACAACGACCCGGACACCGGTGTGCTGGAGGTGGTGGTGGCGCAGGCGGTGGCCGACGCGCTCGGCCTGCAGGTGGGTGGCGAGTACGTGCTGTACCCAGGTCGGCTGGCGATGATCCACCATCCGTCGTCCGGTGACTGGGTGACCGCTGGCGCGCTGGCCCCGCTCGACGACCTGCCGGACCTGACGGTGCGGGTGAGCGGTGTGTTCGAGGCGGCCGACCGGTCGGACCCGGTGTGGGACCACGCGCAGCTGCTCGACCCGGGCTTCGTCGCCCTGCCGATCAGCGACCCGCCGCACCCGCTGGCGCCGCGTGGGGCGCTGATCACCGACGAGGCCGGCTTCGCGATGCTGCTCGCGCACGACGGCGCCAGCGGGGTGGCACCCACGGCGGGGGTGCGGCTGCGGCTGGACACCGCGCTGCTGGACTCGGCCTGGGCGCAGGTGGCACCCGACGCGTTGGCCCGGGCGGCGACCGATCCGGCGCTGAGCCAGGTGCCGGTCACCACCGGGCTGTCCGGTCTGCTGAGCGAGTATCACCGCGGCGCAGCGGCGACCCGGGCAGTGATTGCGGTGGTCACCGCCGGTGTGCTTGCCACCCTGGTGGGGCTGCTGGTGCTGGCCGCCCGGCTGATCATGGCGCGGCGCCGGGCCGAGGTGAGCCTGCTACGCGCCCGCGGCGGCTCACTGGCGTCGGTGACGGCGCGGCTGGCGGCCGAGGCGCTGCCGGTGGCGGTGCTGGCGGCAGCGGCGGGGTGGCTGCTGCACCGGCTGGCGATGGGGCAGCCGGTAGGGGGCTGGCCCGGCCTGAGCAGCCTGCCGGTCAGCCTCGGCGCGGCGGCGACTGTGCTGGTGCTGCTGGTGGTGCCGGTGGCCGGCACGCTCGCCGGCCGCCGGGTCGGTGTGGTGGCGGCGCGGGAGGACCTGGGCCGTCGCCGGGCCCATCCGGCGCGCCTGACTGTCGAGGTCGCGGTGGTGGCGCTGGCCGGTCTGGGATACCTGCTGGTGCAGCAGCGCGGCCTGGCCATGCGAGGGGTCGACCCGTACCTGTCCGCGGTGCCGGTGCTGATCGCGGTGGCCGCGGGTCTGGTGGCGCTGCGGCTGTACCCGTGGCCGGTGCGGGCGCTGGCGGCGCTCGCCCGGCGGTTGCGTGGCCTGGTGAGTTTCGTCGGCCTGGCACGGGCCGGCCGCGGGGCGCCCGGGGCGGCGCTGGCGTTGCTGGTGCTGGCTGTGGCGGTGACCGTCGGCGGGTTCGCCGGTGCGGTCACCATCGGCGTCGACGACGCCAGGCAGGCCGGTGCGGTGCAGTCGCTGGGCTCGGACCTGCGGGTGTCGATGGACAGCGCCCCCGACGGGACCACCGAGGCGGTCGCGTCGGTGCCCGGAGTGGAGACGGTGGTGGCCACCGCCCGCGGTGGTGTCGTGCGCGAGGAGCCGGTGCGTCATGGCCGTGCGCTGCCGCGACGCGATCTGCAGGGCGCCCACGTGGTCGTGGTTGACGTCACGGCGTACCAGGAGCTGCTCGACCGTCTCGGTGTCGACGTGCGGCTGCCGGACGAGCTGCTGCGGGCCACGGTGGACAGCGATCCGGTGCCGGTGCTGGCTGCGCCGGCCATCGGCGACCGTAACGCCCCGTCGGTATGGATCGACGATGTGGAGCGTCGCGTGGTTGCGGTCGGGGACGTGGCCGACCTTCCCGGCCCCGACCGTGGCCGGTCCTGGGTGCTGGTGCCGCAGCAGGCGTGGCCCGAGCCGGGCACGTCCGGCAACGCCGAGGCCCGTTCGGTCACCGGGGTGACCGGCTACGAGCTGCTGGTGGCCGGCGAGGACGCCGATCCGGAGGCGGTGCGGGCCGCGGTAGCCGGGCTGCCGGAGGTCGGCGAGGTGAATGTGACCAGCCTGTCGCAGGTGCGCAGCGACCTGGAGGAGTCCGGCTTCAACGCCGGGCTGACCCTGGTGCTGGTGGTCGGCACGCTGGCAGCGGCGGTCGGCGCGGTGCTGTCGGTGGGACTGGCGCTGGCGGTGCAGGCGCGGGCGCGCGGCCGGGTGCTGTCGTTGCTGCGTACCATGGGGCTGTCCAGCCGGCAGGCCCGGGGCATGCTGCTGGTCGAGGTGCTGCCGCCGGTCACGCTGGCGGTGCTCGTCGGAGCGGTGACCGGCGCGGCGATGCCGCTGCTGCTCGGTGCGGCGCTCGGACTGGAGGCGTTCACCGGCGGCGTGCCGGTGGTGCTCCAGATCGATCCCGTCGCGGTGGCGGTGCTGGCCGCCGTCGTGCTCGGCCTGGTCGTCATCGGCGCAGTGACCGAGTCCGTGATCAACCGCAGCCTCGGCCTCGGCCGCGTCCTCCGCGTAGAATAAGCCGCCTTTGTGCGGTTGATCATGGAGTATTGTCGGCGTGTCGGCCGGCGTGTCGTGCAAGTACTCCATGATCAACACAGTCGTGGGTAGCGGTGGTGCCGGTCCACGGGTCGGGTGGGTGCGGCCCTAGCACACCGGGACGGTCCGGTGGGGACCGTCCACAGCCCGGTCGCCTGTCCACAGTCTGCAGCTACCGGGAGGACGGCGGGTCAGCGGTCGGGCAGGCTCGGCGGCCATGGACATCACCCGAGTCGGCCAGGCGCCGGATGCTGCCGTGGCATCCGAGCTGGCCGTGGCACGGATCGCGGCCGTGGCACCCGAGCTGGTCGTGGCACCCGAGCTGGTCGTGGCAC
>SLSW01000118.1 GCA_007130245.1 Micromonosporaceae bacterium | reverse complement strand
TGGAGTGACCGGGCGTGGAGTGGCCGGGGGTCGAGTGGCCGGGGGTCGAGTGGCCGGGGGTCGAGTGGCCGGGGGTCGAGTGGCCGGGGGTCGAGTGGCCGGGGGTGCCGTGACCGAGCGTGAGGGGACCGAGGTCGGGTTCGACACCGCGCTGCCGCGGTTGCTGGGTCGCGGCGCCGCCAAGCTGGCCCGCGAGCTGGAGCTGCACACCGTAGGTGACCTGCTGTTCCACCTGCCACGACGGTACGAGGAGCGGGGCCGGCTCACCGAGATCGGGGCGCTGAAGGTCGACGAGCAGGTGACCATCCAGGCGCAGGTACGCCACGCCGCGATCCGGCCGATGCGCAACCGTCCCGGGTTCGTGCTGGAGGCGGTGATCACCGACGAGGCAGGCGGCACGTTGACGCTGGTGTTCTTCGCCAAGCGCAAGGGTGTGCAGGAATCGCGGCAGCGGGAGTTGCGGCCCGGCCGGTGGGGGCTGTTCGCCGGCACGGTCACCGAGTTCCGCTCCGCCGGCCGGGTGGTGCGCCAGCTGGCCCACCCGGACTTCGAGATGCTCGACGAGCCGGGCGCCACCGAGGCCGAGCGGTACGCTGGCTCGCTGATAACGATCTATCCGGCCACCCAGAAGGTGAAGAGCTGGGAGATCGGAAAAGCGGTGCGGGCGGTGCTGGACGTGGTCACCATGCCGCCGGATCCGGTGCCCGAGAAGGTCCGCACCGCGCAGGGGTTGGTGGAGCAGGCGTCGGCGTTGCGGGAGATCCACGCGCCGGGCTCCTGGGAGTCGCTGCGGGCGGCGCGGCACCGGCTCACGTGGGACGAGGCCTTCGCCGTACAGCTGCGCCTGGTGCAGCGCAAGCGCGCGGCCGCGGCCTCGCCGGCGACCCCGCGCCCGGCGCGGGACGGTGGGCTGCTGGCGAGTTTCGACACCGGGTTGCCGTACGAGTTGACCGCCGGCCAGCGGCGCGTGGGGGAGCGACTGGCGGCCGAGCTGGCCTCGCCGCACCCGATGCACCGGCTGCTGCAGGGTGAGGTGGGCTCCGGCAAGACCGTATGTGCGGTGCGGGCGGCGCTGCAGGTGGTCGACGCGGGCGGGCAGGCGGCGCTGCTGGCGCCGACCGAGGTGCTGGCCGCGCAGCACCACCGCAGTGTGAGCGAGCTGCTCGGTCCGCTGGGCCGGGCGGGCGAGCTGGGCGGCGACCCGGATGGCACCAGGGTGGAGCTGGTGACCGGCTCACTGGGCGCGGCGGCGCGGCGGCGGGCGCTGGCGGCGGTGGCCGACGGTTCGGCCGGCATTGTGGTGGGCACGCACGCGCTGCTGTACGAGCAGGTGGAGTTCCGCGACCTGGGGCTGGTGGTGATCGACGAGCAGCACCGATTCGGGGTGGAGCAGCGGGACGCGCTGCGGGCCAAGGCCGACCGGCCGCCACACGTGCTGGTGATGACCGCCACCCCGATCCCGCGCACGGTCGCGATGACCGTCTACGGCGACCTGGAGGTCTCGACGCTGCGGGAGCTGCCGGCGGGACGCTCGCCGATCGCCACGCACGTGGTGCCGGCGACGGAGAAGCCGGCGCTGTTCGACCGGGCGTGGCAGCGGGTACGCGAGGAGGTGGCTGCCGGTCACCAGGTGTACGTGGTCTGCCCCCGCATCGGCGATGACGACGCGGCTCCCGCGGGTGACGAGGGGCGGCGGCCGCCGCTGGCGGTGCTGGACGTGGCCGAGGCGCTGTCGTCGGGGCCGCTGTCCGGGCTGCGGCTGGGGGTGCTGCACGGCCGGCTGCCGGCTGACGAGAAGGACGCGGTGATGCGGTCGTTCGCCGGCGGTGGGCTGGACGTGCTGGTGGCCACGACCGTGGTCGAGGTGGGCGTGGACGTGCCCAACGCCACCATGATGGTGGTGGCCGATGCCGACCGGTTCGGCGTCTCGCAGCTGCACCAGCTGCGAGGGCGGGTCGGGCGCGGCTCGGCGCCCGGGTTGTGCCTGCTGGTGACCGAGGCGGTGGCCGACTCGGACGCCCGGGTGCGGCTGGACGCGGTCGCCTCCACGCTGGACGGTTTCCGGCTGGCCGAGCTGGACCTGGAGCAGCGCCGCGAGGGTGACGTGCTGGGGGCGGCCCAGTCGGGTCGACGTAAGCATCTGCAGCTGCTGTCGCTGCTGCGCGACGCAGACCTGATCACGCAGGCGCGCGAGGAGGCGGTGGCGCTGCTGGCCGAGGACCCGGAGCTGTCGTCGCATCCGGGCCTGGCGGCGACCGTGGCGGCGCTGGTCGACGCCGAACGCGCCGAATATCTCGAGAAGAGCTGACCCGCGCGGGATTCGCCGCCCCGCCCCTCTCATGATCGGCACCGGTGGACCCTCTACTCGACGCCTGCGGCTGTTTCGTCGGGTACGGCGTCCAACGGCTCCGATCTCCGTGGACGAGGCGAAGGGCCGCCGACCGGTGTGGTCGGCGGCCCGTTCGTTGGTTGTGCTCAGTGAGTCGCGAACTCAGGCGGTGAAGTCGACGTTGCGACGGCGGGTCAGGAAGAACAGCCCGCCACCGACGGCGAGCAGCGCCACCGCGGCGCCCGCGATCCAGAGCGTCGGTGAACCAGTGGCCGCGAGCTCGTCCTTGGCACCGTTGTCCCCTGCGGTACCGTCATCGGTGGCCGGCTCATCGCAGCCTTCCGGCTCCTCCCACTCGATCGTCTCGACCGTTTCGCCGTCGTACGTGATCACGACGACGGTGTCCTCCGTAACGTTGCCGAGCGTCGGAGTGGCTGTCACGCCAGGCTCGAGGTCGAGAGCGAAGTCGTCATCGTCCTCCCGGGTAACGAAGGCGACCTCAAAGGTCCGCGGAGTGGTCACCTCGAGTGCGATCGCGTCGCACTGGAGCTCCCAGTTGACGAGGACGGTGGGCTCACCACAGTCATCGGTGTCCTCCCACTGCCCGGCCTTCATGAGCGCGTCATCGACAAAGATCTTGTATGAGACTCGCGGGAAGAAAGAGGTTTCGAGTGTCTCTCCAGGAGCCAACGTATTCTTTTGAATTGCCGGGCCAGCTTCGATCCTCACCTCGATCTCGCCGTCGGCTTTCTCGGAGTACTCGATGACGAAACCGAGCTCGTCGCAAGTCGAGTTCACCGCGATGTCGATGTCGACAGGCTGGTCCCGGTCATTCGTGGCCTGGGCGGGGGTGGTGAGGGCGATGGCTCCGGCGAGTCCGACCGCCAACCCGGCGGCGCCGGCCAGCAGCCGACGCGAGAGTGCCTTTCGTTTCACGTTACTCCTTTTCTGGGGTGCATGCTGCGTGCTGAACCACCGTGGCACTATACACATCAATTGCTCCCTTGTGGGTAATGCCGTCCGATGACACTTCATCGCGCGCGGATGAGGGGCCGCCGACTCAGTCAGCGGCCCCTCATCCGCGCGTGTGTGATGTGAACCCGGATCAGGTGGTGAAGGTGATCCGACGGCGACGTGCCACGAAGAACGTGGCGCCACCGAC
>SLSW01000046.1 GCA_007130245.1 Micromonosporaceae bacterium | reverse complement strand
GAAACGGCCCCGACCCACCCGGGTGTGCGACATGCGCGCCGCCGCCCGGCCGGTGAGCACCTCCGCCGGCAGCGGCAGTTCCGCGGTCCCGTCCGTCAACTCAGCCGAGGGCACCTTCGCCGCCGCGATCACCCGCTGGGCCGCATCCTCAGAGGTCTCCACGCTGTCGGCCGGCACCAGTGCCGCCACTCCGCCGCGTGCGACCAGCCGCAGCACCCGGACACCGGCACCGTCGGCCAGCCACCCGAACCGGGCGGCCGCCTCCTGCGGCGGGTCGGCCAGTGTGATCAGTGGCAGGCCGGTCAGGTCGGCCAGTTCCAGTGCCCGTTCACCGTCGTCCGGGGTGACCTCGATCATGCCCTCGTCGGTCCATCGGCCCAGCACCATGCGTTCCTTGGAGGTCAGTGCGGCCTCGGAGAGCAGTTCCCGCGCGCACACTCCGTACAGCAGCGCGCCCTCGTCGACCAGGTAGCGGCTTAGCGCATCGAGCACCATGCCCACCCGGACCAGATTGACCGGTCGACCCCCGTCCAGGTCCACAAACCGGACAACCTGCCCAATGTCCACGACCGCCTGCGCGCCAGTGAGATCGGTGGTCAATCGCTGTTCGATCGCGTCCATCACCGAGCTGATTTGGAAACGCACGGTCTCACCTTAAGGGGTGGCCATGCCCATGGGAACCTCCCGCGCTGGCCTAGGCTGGGGCACCGCGGCCGTCGGGAGGTGAGGTGCAGGTGCTGGTCGTGCACGGGGCGTGGCACCGCGGACGGCTGCTGCTGTGGGGCGAGAGTGCTGCCGCCCCGGCACCGTCGCCGCGGCGCTCCGGCGGCGTCTCCCGCCACCCGCACGCGGTCGCGCCGCCCGCCCTGGCCGCGGCTGTCGGCCTTGATCCGGCAGTCGCCGCCCAGACCGCCGGTCAGGTCGTCCTGCACCTTCCCGCCCGCGGCGGTGTGCCGGTCGCCTCCCCCGAGCTGATCCGCGCCGAGCCGGAGCCGGCCGGCCGGATCACGCTGCGGCGGTGGCGGGTGCCGGTGCTGGCGTACGAGCCCGACCAGGCGTTACCGGTGCTGCGGGTGCTGGCCAGCACCAACGCCACCCGGGCCACCCGGGGCGCGGCGGCCCGGCTGCTGGTCGCGCTCGGCGAGTTCGCCACCGACCTGGTCGCCCGCGGCCGGCTGCTGCCGACGCTCGAGATCGACGGTCCGGACGCGGTGTGGCGACCGGTGCTCACCGGCGCCGACGCGGCGTGGGCGCAGTCGCTGGCGCTGGCCATGCCACCGGCGGTGCGCAGCGCCGCTGACGAACCCGCTGGTGAGGTCGTCGCCGCGGCGCTGGACGCCCTCACCGATGCCGCCGCCCGGGCGGCGTTGCCGGTGCAGGCAGCGCCGGAACCACCGACCGGGACCGTCACCGGGGTTCCGGCCGCGTGGCGCCGCGCGCTGACCGGCACGCAGCGCCGGTTCCATGGTGACCCGGCGCAGGTGCGGGCGCTCGCCGCCGAACTGGCCGCGTGGCAGCGCGAGGCGGTCGGCGGGGAGGTGCGCGCGTGCTTCCAGCTGGTGGAGCCCACCGGGCCGGTGGCCGGCGACCAGGCGGAACCGCCCTGGACGCTCCGGTTCGCGCTGCAGGCCGTTGACGAACCGAGCCTGGTGGTCGACGCGGACGGCCTGTGGCGCTCCGGCGGCGGGCAGGCACTCGCGCGGCGGGTGTCATCGCCGCAGGAGACGCTGCTAACCGAACTCGGGCGGGCCAGCCGGCTGTACCGCGAGCTGGAACCGGCACTGCACACCGCCCGCCCCACCGGCTGGCGCCTCGACACCGCCGGGGCGCACCACTTTCTCACCCACGGCGCGCCGGTGCTGGCGGCCGCCGGGTTCGGGGTGCTGCTGCCGTCCTGGTGGACCCGACCGCCCGCCCGCCTCGGCGCCCGCGTGCACGCCCGCCCGGCTCCCCAGCCGGGCCAGGTCGCCGGCGGGTCGGGCCTCGGGTTCGGCAACCTGGTGGATTTCGAGTGGCGACTGGCTCTCGGTGACCAGGAGCTGTCCCATCAGGAGCTCGCGGAGCTGACCCGGGTCAAGGCGCCGCTGGTGCGGCTGCGCGGCCAATGGGTGCAGGTCGACCCGCGGCGGCTGGCCGCCGCACTGGCGCGGCTGGAGTCGGACGGTTCCGGCAGCGCCGACCTGGCCACGGTGCTGCGGCAGGCCGCGGGCCACGGCGAGGGTCCCGGCGGGCTTCCGGTCACCGGTGTCACCGCCACCGGGTGGCTCGAGGAGCTGCTGTCCGGCACGGTCGACCAGCGGTTGACGCCGGCCCGCGAACCCGACGGCTTCGCGGCCACCCTGCGCCCGTACCAGCGCCGCGGCCTGGCCTGGCTGCGCTTCCTGCAACAGGCCGGCCTGGGCGGCATCCTGGCCGACGACATGGGGCTGGGCAAGACCGCGCAGGCGCTGGCGCTGGTCGCCGGCGACAGAGATCAAGGTCCCACCCTGCTGGTGTGTCCGATGTCGCTGGTGGGCAACTGGCGCCGGGAGGCGGCACGGTTCGTGCCCGACCTGCGGGTGCACGTGCACCACGGCGGCGAACGCGCCCGCGGCGAGGCGTTGACCGCCGCCGCCGGCGGCGCCGACCTGGTGATCACGACGTACGCCCTGGTGGCGCGCGACGCCACCGAGCTGGGCGCGATCCGGTGGCGCCGGGTCATCGTCGACGAGGCGCAGGCGATCAAGAACGCCGCCACCCGGCAGGCCGAGGCGGTGCGGGCGCTGCCGGCACGGCACCGCATCGCGCTCACCGGCACCCCGGTGGAGAACCGCCTGGCCGACCTGTGGTCCATCATGGAGTTCACCAACCCGGGGTTGCTGGGCACCGCGTCAGAGTTCCGGAAGCGGTACGCCGAGCCGGTGGAGCGCCGCGGTGACGAGCAGGCGGCCGCGCGGCTGCGCGCGATCACCGGGCCACTGATCCTGCGCCGGGTCAAGACCGACCGCGACGTCATCTCCGACCTGCCGGAGAAGTGGGAGATGACGGTGGTCTGCAGCCTCACCGCCGAGCAGGCCTCGCTCTACCAGGCGGTGGTCGACGACATGCTCGCCCGTGTCGATCACAGCGAGGGCGCCGAACGCCGCGGACTCGTGCTGGCGACCATGACCAGACTGAAGCAGGTCTGCAACCATCCGGCACACCTGCTGCGTGACGGCGGACGGATCGCCAACCGCTCCGGCAAGCTCGCCCGGCTGGAGGCGATCCTCGACGAAGTGCTGGCCGCCGGCGAGAAGGCGTTGCTGTTCACCCAGTACGCCGAGTTCGGGGCGATGCTGCACGGGCACCTGTCGGCACGCTTCGGTCGGGAGGTGGCGTGGCTGCACGGCGGGGTGCCGGCGCGTCAGCGTGACCGGATGGTGGCGCGGTTCTCCTCCGGCGAGCCCGGCGCCCCGGCGCTGTTCGTCCTGTCGCTGAAGGCCGGTGGCACCGGGCTCAACCTCACCGCGGCCAACCATGTGGTGCATGTGGACCGGTGGTGGAACCCGGCGGTGGAGGACCAGGCCACCGACCGCGCGTTCCGGATCGGGCAGCGCCGCGACGTCCAGGTACGCACGCTGGTGTGCGCCGGCACCGTGGAGGAGAAGATCGCCACCCTGATCAACGACAAGCGGGGGCTGGCCGACACCGTCGTCGGTGCCGGGGAGCAGTGGCTGGCCGATCTGTCCACCGCGCGGCTGCGCCAGCTTTTCACCCTGGACGAGACGGCGGTGGTCGAATGAGTACCGTCCGGCCGCCGTTTCCGCCGAACGACCCGCCGATCCGGGTCGACGGCGGGCTGCGGGCACGCAGCCGCCGCGGACGCATCGGCGAGAGCTGGTGGTCGCACCGGTTCCTGGCGGTGCTGGAGTCGTTCGGGTTCACCGGCCGCCTGGCCAGCGGCCGCCGGTACGCGCGCCGCGGCCAGGTGCTGGCGCTGCAGATCGACGCCGGTGAGGTGCACGCCACGGTGCAGGGCTCCGACCCCGAGCCGTACCGGGTGTGCCTCGCGCTGCCCGCGCTGCCCGCGCGGGTCTGGGCCCGGGTCGAGGCGGCGTTGGCCGCACAGGCGCTCTACAGCGCGCGGCTGCTCGCCGGCGAGATGCCGCCCGCGCTCGAGGAGGTCTTCGCCGAGGCCGGAGCGCCGTTGTTCCCGCGGCACCGCGGCGAGCTGCGGATGTCCTGCTCCTGCCCGGACCCGGTGGTGCCCTGCAAGCACCTGGCGGCCACCTGCTACCTGCTGGCGGAGGCGTTCGACGAGGACCCGTTCCGGATCCTGCGCTGGCGCGGTCGCGAGCGCGGACCGCTGCTGGCGCGACTGCGCGAGCTGCGCGCCGGAGCACCCGCCGGCGACGACGCGCCGCCGGTGGCCGGTGCGCCGCCGGTGGCCGGTGCGGAGCCGGTGGCCGGTGCGGCGAACGCGCTGTGGGAGGTGGCCAGTCACCGGATCGTTGACGAGCTCGACCGGTTCTGGCTGCCCCCGGTGCCGCTGCCACCGCGACCATCCACCATGGTGGCCGCGCCGGATCTGCTGCTGCGGCAGCTGGCGGCACCGGGGGCCGCCCTCGGCGGGTCCGCTCTCGCGACCCAACTGCACGCCGCGTACCGGCACTTCGCGGCCGCCGCCGACCTCTACTGGGACGGTGACAGCAGCCAGGGCTCGCTGAGGTCGTAGTACCGCAGGCCGCCCAGCTGCGTCCGCAGTTCCTCCATCATTCCCGCCAACTCCGGAGGTGGGGTGCGCTGCTCCCCTTCGCGGGCCTCCGCCTCGGAGGTGAAGTAGATCGCCTCGGTGACCACACCGGAACCGTTGGCCCCCACCACACCACCGATGATGTCGGGCCGGAAGTCGCTCATCTGGTTCTCGAGGCGACGGTTGATCTCCCACAGCTGGTCGACCTGCTCGGTCTGGCCCTGCAGTACCTGCACGAAGCCGGCGTCGTCGGAGCCGCCGCCGAGCCAGAACTCGGTCTGTTCGCAGTCGCGGAACGTGACATCGCCGCGGAACAGCTTGGCGGTGTCCATCCACCACTGGTGCTGCTCGGCGCGGTGGCTGTTACGCTGCGCGGCGTCGGACGACTCGAACCGCGCCAGCGCGATGAACTCGTTGTCGGCGGTCACCCCGGCGGTCATCCCCAGCCACCCGATGGCGCCGGGGGCGATGTCGCGCCGCCACGTCTCGATCGCGTCCCTGATGTCGTCCCGGTCCGCGACATGACCTTGAATCACCTGAATGAACATAGGCCCCCCTCTGGTTCGTTCATTGGCCACCGGCACCGCGCGACCGGTGCCCCCTGATTGACGGTACGTGCTCGTGGCGGCGCGCGAGGGCGGATGCCGTACCCGGGACGCTGGACCAGAGGTCTGACCGGGACGGGACCTCCGGCCGTACCGCGGACGGTGCCGGAACCGGCACTCTTGGTTAGTGCGTGCTGACACCATCACCAGTCCGGCAGCGGTCGACGCGTTGACCGCGGACGGGGCCATCGTCACGATCCGCCCGGTCACCGCCGCGGACGCAAACGCGATCACCGCGCTGTTCCACCGCGCCTCCGGGGCCAGCCTGCGGCTACGGTTCTTCACCAACCCGGCCCGGCGCATGCTCGAGGCGGAGGTGACGCGGCTGACCCGCCCGTCGTCGCCGGAACACGGCACCATCACCGCCGAGATCGCCGGCGAGGTGATCGGCGTCGCCTCGTACGAACGGCGCGGGGCCACCGCGCCCAGCGCGGAGTTCGCGGTCTTCGTCGACGACGAGCATCAGGGCCGCGGCGTCGGCACCCTGCTGCTGGAGCACCTGTCGCGGCTGGCCCGCCAGCACGGGATCACCGAGCTGTACGGGGAGGTGCTGGCCGGCAACGCCAGGATGCTGCGGGTGGCCGGCGACCTCACCGCCACCAGCGGCCACATGCGCGACGGCGTGGTGGAGGTGGTCGTGCCCACCACCCACGACGAGGAGGCGATGGCCGCCGTGGAGGCGCGTGACCGCGCCGCTGGCCGAGCCTCGCTGCGCCCGCTGCTGGCTCCGCGCGCGGTGGCCGTGGTCGGCGCCGGGCGCCGGCCCGGTGGGGTCGGCCACGAGGTGCTGCAGGGGTTGGTCAGGTACGGGTTCACCGGGCCGGTCTACCCGATCAACCCGCACGCCACGGCGATCGCCGGGGTGCCGGCCTACCCCTCGCTGGCCGCGGTGCCGGGCCCGGCCGAGCTGGTCGTGATCGCCACCCCGGCGTCCGCCGTGTCCGACGTGCTCGCCGAGGCGGCCACCGCCGGGGCCCGGGCCGCCGTGGTGATCACCGCCGGGTTCTCCGAGGCCGGTGAGGACGGCCGCGCCAGGCAGGACGAGCTGGTCCGGCGCGCCCGGGCGGCCGGCGTCCGGCTGGTCGGGCCGAACTGCCTGGGCATCATCAACACCGACCCGGCGGTGCGGCTCGACGCCAGCTTCGCGCCGGACCCGCCGCCGCGCGGCGGGCTCGCGGTGGCGTCGCAGTCCGGCGCGGTGGGCATCGCGGTGCTCGACCACGCCTCCCGGGCCGGGTGCGGCATCTCGGAGTTCGTGTCACTGGGCAACAAGGCCGACGTCAGCGGGAACGACCTGCTCGGATACTGGTACGACGACCCGGCCACCAGCGCGGTCGCGCTCTACCTGGAATCGTTCGGCAACCCGCGCAAGTTCAGCCGGGTGGCGCGGGCGCTGGCGCGGCGCAAGCCGGTGCTGGCCGTGTTCAGCGGACGCACCGCGGCCGGCGCGCGCGCCGGGGCCTCGCACACCGCCGCCGCCGCCGCCCCCGGTGTCGCGGTCGACACCCTGTTCGGCCAGGCCGGGGTGGTGCGCGCCGACAACCTCGGCGAGCTGATCGACGCCGCCGCCATGCTCGCCGACCAGCCACTGCCCGCGGGCAACCGGCTGGCGGTGCTGAGCAACGCCGGCGGCGCCAACGTGCTGGCCGCCGACGCCGCCGAGGCGGGCGGCCTGCAGCTGCCGCCGCAGGTGGCCGGCCTGGACAACCCGCTGGACCTCGGTGCCGGTGCCCACGCGTCGTCGATGGCCGAGTCGCTGTCGTCGATGGCCGCCTCCGGCGATGTCGACGCGGTGATGGTCGTGGTGGCGGCGACCCGCACCAACGACCCGCCGGCGATGTGGCAGGCGGTGGCCGAGGTCGTCGACGCGCACCCGGACCTGCCGGTGGCCGGGGTGATGCTCGGCGCCGCACCACCGCCGCCGCTGGGCAAGCGCGGTGCGCCCGTGTTCGAACTGCCGGAGCGGGCGATCCGGGCGCTGTCGCACGCCGCCTGGTACGCCACCTGGCGGCGCGAGCCGCTCGGCTCCCGTCCGGAGCTGCCGGGGGTGGACAGCGCCGCCGCCCGCCGCGCGGTCGACGAGGCGCTCGCCGCCGGTGAGGGCTGGCAGCCGTACGAGCGCCTGGAGTCGATCCTGTCCGCCTACCGCATCCCGCTGCTGGGCTCGCGCACCGTCGGCAGCGCCGACGAGGCGGTGGCCGCGGCCGGCGCGTTCGGCTACCCGGTGGTGCTCAAGGCAGCCGACCCCGACCTGGTGCACAAGAGCGACATCGGCGCCGTCCAGCTGGGCCTGGCCGATGCTGACGCGGTGCGGGCCGCCTACGCGACTATCGCCCGGGTGGTGGCCCGGCCGGACCCGCCGGTGCTGGTGCAGCCGATGGCCAGCGGGTCGGTGGAGCTGGTGGCCGGCATCGTGCACGACCCGCTGTTCGGTTCGCTGGTGATGACCGGCCTCGGCGGCGTATACACCGATCTGCTCGGCGACCGGGCGTTCCGCCTGGTGCCGATGACCGATCTCGACGCCGGACGGATGTGGCGGTCGCTGCGCAGCGCTCCGCTGCTGACCGGCTACCGGAACACCCCGCCGGTGGACACTGACGCGGTGGAGGACCTGCTGCTGCGCCTCGGCCGGCTGGCCGAGGAGCTGCCGGAGGTGGCCGAGCTGGACCTCAACCCGGTGCTCGCGGGTCCGGACCGGGTGGTGGCGGTCGATGCGAAGCTGCGACTGGCGCCGGCCGGTGACGAGCCGGACCCCACTCTGCGCCAGCTACGCCCGACCGGTGCGCCACCGCAATGACCCACACATTCGGGCCGGATGGCCCTGCCGGATCGGTCCTCGGCGTCGCAGGGTGTCCACGGGAGGTGTCGATGGTGACCACACTGGACCACACCGCCGCGGTCGCGGCCGCCGTGCGCGCGCCGTCGCTTCACAACAGCCAGCCGTGGCGGTTCCGGGCGCGCGACGACGGCGCGATCGAGGTGCGGTTCGATCCCGCGCGCCGGCTGCCGGCCTCCGATCCGACCGGGTGGGGCGCCCACCTGGCGATCGGCGCGGCGGTGTTCAACCTCCGCCTGGCCTTCGCGGTGCAGGGCGTGACGCCGCAGATGCTGCTCACGCCCGCCGGCGCGGACCAGAACCTGCTGGCGGTGGTGCAGCCGGGGCCGCCGCACGCGGCCACGCCGGTGGAGCGACGGCTGTGGGAGGCCGTCGGGCGGCGGCACAGTAACCGTGACCCCTTCTTCCCCGACCCGGTGCCCGCCGAGGCACGTGCCCAGCTGGTCTCCGCCGCCCGGGAAGAGGGCGCCTGGCTGGAGCTGCTCATCGGCGACGGTCCGCTGGCAGCGCTGTCCGAGATCGCCCGCACCGCCAACGAGGTGCTGATGCGCGACGAGGCGTACCGCGCCGAGATCAGCGCCTGGACCCGCAACGGCGCCGCGTCCGACGGGGTGCCCATCGAGGCCGGCGGCCCCCGCCCGGAGCCGCAGGACCTGCTGCCGGCGCGGCCGTACTCCTCCGAGCCCCGCTCCACCTGGCAGGACTTCAAGGGGCACCCGCTGGTGGCCGTGCTGGGCACGGTCGGCGACACCGTCGGTGATCAGCTGGTGGCCGGCCAGGCGCTGCAGCGCGTGCTGCTGACCGCCACCGACTCCGACCTCTCGGTCTCGATGGTGTCGCAGCCGATCGAGCTACCGAGCGCCCGCGAACAGCTGCGGCTGGCGCTGGGACGGTTCGGGCCGCCGCAGATGGTGCTGCGCATCGGCTACGGCGTGTCCGGTGGGCCCACCCCGCGCCGCCCGATCGACGACGTCATGGACCAACTGATCGACGACGCGTGAGCAACATGCCGGACACTGGACGGATGCGACCGATCGTGGTGGGTGTGGACGGCTCCGAGTCCGGGCGGATGGCGATCGGAATCGCCGTGCACGAGGCCCGCCTGCACCAACGACCGCTGCGGCTGGTGCACGCCTTCGTGTGGCCCACGCTCGGTGTCTACGTCGGCCCGTCGCCGGAGGGACCGCCGGACGGCGGCCTGGCCGCCGAGGCCGACCGGCTGCTGGCCGACGCGGTGGCCCACGCGGTGGCGGTCGGTCCCGACCTCGAGATCAGCGGGGAGGTCGTCACCGGAGCGCCGGTGCCGGTGCTGCTGGCTGAGGCCCGGCACGCCCCGCTGGTGGTGGTCGGCAGCCGCGGACTGGGCGGCTTCGCCGGGCTGCTGGTCGGCTCGGTCGCCGTCCAACTCGCCACCTACGCCCCGGGGCCGGTGCTGGTCGCCCGCGGCGAGGACAGGCGGACCGGCCCGGTGGTGGTCGGAGTGGACGGTTCGCCGGCCTCCGGCGAGGCGCTGGCCTTCGCCCTGACCGAGGCCGCCGCCCGGGGCGTCGAACTGGTGGCGCTGCACACCTGGTGGGGCCGCCTGCCCGGCCGCACCGAGGACGGCCTGCCGCTGATATACGACGCCGACGACGTGCAGGCCGCACAGGCCGCCATGCTCGCCACCATGGTCGATGAACACCGTCCCAACGCCCCTGACGTGGTGGTGCGGCAGGAGGTACGCCACGACCGCGCAGCCCACGCCCTGCTGCGGGCGTCGGACACCGCGCAACTGATGGTCGTCGGTGCCCGTGGTCGCGGTGGCTTCGCCGGTCTGCTGCTGGGCTCGGTCAGCCAGACGCTGCTGCACCACGCCCGCAGCCCGGTCGTGGTCGCGGGCCGCCGGCCACGCGCGGCGGCCTGACCTTCTCCCGGAGCGTTCCCGCGGACCGACACGTAAGTGGGCCCCGAGCTCCGCCGCCCGGGGCCCACGCCCCCTCCGAAAAATGTCCGTGTGCATCGGGCGGGTGCCGTCCGGCGCGGGGCCGCAACGATGGATGCGCACGACACGGAGCGCCCGCGTAGGGCGCCCCACTGTGCGTAAGGATCCGCCATCGGGACGGTCCCTGCGCTTCACGTCCGCGCACCCGCGCAGAGGCGGGACTGACCACCAGGGACCGGGGCGGCTTCCGGTAGCCTAGCAGCGCCATCCCAGGCGCGGGGAACCCGGTCAGCGATCCGTGTCCGTTCATACACCCGACTATGACGGAATCGGCGGCTACCGGCCGGCCGGTCAGGCGTGCGGGAAGAACACCGTCTGACCGGGACCGACCAGGATCGGCTCACCCCGGCAGCACAACCGCACCGGCACCGTGGTGTCGGTGCCCGCGGTCACGCGCACCTGGTCACCGGTGACCCGCAGCCGCAACGGCTGTTCACGGTAGCGCACCTCGAACTCCAGCGCACCGAGCGACTCCGGCCAGTATGGATCAAGCCACAGCGTGTCCTCCCGGACCTCCAGCCCGGCGAAGCACCGTTGCAGCAGGTCCACCGATCCCGCCATCGCCGCCAGGTGGATGCCTTCCGGGGTGGTGCCGCCCTGCACGTCGGCGACGTCGCTGTTGAGCGCCTCCACGAAGTACTCCACCGCTTGGTCACGATGAGCCCGCGCCAGCACCCAGGCGTGCACCACCGCGCTCAGTGTGGAGCCGTGCGCGGTGCGCTCCAGGTAGTAGTCGACGGTGCGGGGGATATTAGCGGAATCCCACCGGTAACCCAGGTGGGCAAGCAGCGCGGTGAGTTCGTCGGCTGACAGCAGGAAGAACAGCATCAGCACATCGGCCTGTTTGGAGACCTGGTAACGATTCGGCGTGTCCCCCTCCGCCTCCAGGATGCGGTCCAGTCGCCGGATGTCGCCATACCGCTCGCGATACGCCGCCCATTCGAGTTCCGCCAACGCCTCGTACCCCTCGAATTGGCTGATGATCCCGTCGCCGTGGAACGGGACGATCAGCCGGCGGGAGATGTCGTCCCAGCGGGCGACCTCCGCGTCGTCGATGTCCAGCATCCGCTGCAGGACGGTGCGCCGTGCCCGCGGCAGCACGTCGAGCACCTCCCGCGCCCGCAACAGCACCCACGCGGCCATGACGTTGGTGTAGGCGTTGTTGTCCACACCCTCCTCCGAACCGTCCGGATATCCGGTGTGGAACTCATCCGGGCCCATCACCCCACGGATGGCGTACCGGTCGTGCTCCGGCTCGTACGTGGCGATGCTGCTCCAGAACCGCGCGACGTCCAGCAGCATCTCCGCGCCGTAGTAGATGAGGAACTCGCGGTCGCCGGTGGCCTGGTAGTACTGCCAGACGTTGTACGCGACCGCGAGGCCGACATGACGCTGCCGGAAGGTGGTGTCCGGCACCCAGCGAGCCGACACCGGGTTGAGGTGGATCCGCTGGCTCTCCTCGCGACCCGTGCTGCCGGACTGCCACGGGTACATGGCGCCGGCGTACCCCGCCGCGCGGGCAGCCGCCCGCGCCTCCGGCAGGCGGCGGTAGCGGTAGCGCAGCAGCGACCGGGTCAGCAGCGGCAGCCGCAGGTTCAGGATCGGGAACACGAACAGCTCGTCCCACAGGATGTGGCCCCGGTACGCCTCGCCGTGCAGGCCCCGCGCGGGCACGCCCACGTCCAGATCGGCGCTGTTCTCTGACACGGTCTGCAGCAGGTGGAACAGGTGCAGCCGGACGATGTGGCGGGTGCTGTCGTTGTCCATGACGTCGATGTCGCACCGTGCCCACAGGTGCGCCCACGCCCGGATGTGCTGGGCGAGCAGCGCGTCGAAGTCGACCGCCCAGTCCAACCGGCGGGCCGCGGCCTCCCCGGGCTCGGAGATAGCGCGGTCGCGGGAGGTGAACACGGCCACCAGCTTGTCGACCGTGACCGTCTCGCCACGACCGAGTTCGATGACGATCTCGTGCCCGACCCGATCCGCTTCCACCACCGGCAGATGCCCGCCGACCACCGGCCGGCCCTCGTGGAACACCAGGGTGCGGGCGGCCTCGGCGATCCGGATGCGGGACTGGACGGTCTCGACCACCAGCAGGGCGACGTCGTCGCCCACCGGTTCGGCCAGCACCGGCCGCAGGTGGCGCCCGGACAGCTCCTGGTAGCGCGCCACACCGCTGTTGGTGACCGAGCCGTCGAGCAGCGATCTCACCCGCAACGGGCCGGACCAGTCCTCGGCGGTGATCTCGCTGCGCAGGCCGCAGAGGTGCTCGTCGGCCATGTCCACGAACCGCTGCTGCCGCAGGCGGGTGGTGCGGCCGGCGGCGTCGCGGAACCGGACCACCCGGGTCAGCACGCCCCGGTGCAGGTCCAGTTCCTGCCGGTGCTCGAGGATGTCCACCTTGTCCGGGCGGAACCACGGCCCGTCGGCCACGCGCAAGCGCAGCGGCAGCCAGTTGGGCAGGTTCACCAGGCTCTCGTTGTCGATGCGTTCGCCGGCGACGGTGTCGGACAGGCGGTTGTAGATTCCGGCGGCGTAGGTGCCGGGATAGTGGACGCCGTCCGCGTCCGACTCCGGCGCCGCCCCGCGGGTGGCCAGGTAGCCGTTGCCCAGGGTGCAGAGCGCTTCCCGCCGTCCCTCGTCGGTCGGGACGAACCCCTCGAAGGTCAGCGACCAGTCGCTCACCCGACCATTGTCCCCCACCACTGTCCCCCGGCACTGCCCGAGCGGGCACACATCGGCACACAGTCCGAGGGCCGGCTCCCGGTTTCCCGGGAGCCGGCCCTCGGACTCTTGGTAGCGGGGACAGGATTTGAACCTGTGACCTCTGGGTTATGAGCCCAGCGAGCTACCGAGCTGCTCCACCCCGCGTCGGCACTATCAGCTTAGCAGGCTGACCCGCGCCACCGCCAACCGTCCCGGCGGTGGCGCGGGTCACCGGTGCGTCTACGGCTCCTCGTTGGAGATCGCTGCCTCGTACGCGTCCCAGGCATCGAGGACGGCCTGCGCCGCCTGTGCGTAGCGGACGAAGTCGCCGTCCTGCTCCGCGGCCCGCAACTCCTCCATCGCCTCGCGCAGGTTGGCCTCCGCCTCGGCGATGTCCGGTGTCGTCGCCGGCGGCTCCTCGGCCGGCGGCTCCTCGGCCGGCGG
>SLSW01000278.1 GCA_007130245.1 Micromonosporaceae bacterium | reverse complement strand
TCGCGAACAGCGCCGGCTGCTGGGACAAACGCGGCGGGATGGGTGTGTGAACCGTCAACGTGTAGCTGCCCTCGCTGGCCGGGCCGATCCGCACAGCTCGCAGGAAGTCGTTGAGGCCCTGTGGCTTACGCGGCGGTTGCACCACCCGGTGCTGGTGAGCGAAGACCGGATACGCGCTGGCGACCACGAGGTTTCGCACACTCTCATAGGCGCTGACCGCGTCCTCCAGAGCAACCAGGCCCGCCGGCTCATCGGCCGGAAAGATCCTCACCGAGTGGACATCAGCGGAGACCTGCGTAATTCCCTGCAGGACGTCGAGCTGAGAGCGCCTCTCGGCGATCGCCAGGGTGGCCACCGCATCGCCGACCCGTTGCGCGTAGTCGCGGCTGGAAGGATCGAGGGGTTGGATGATCTCGAAATAGCCCGCATCTCCCGCCGACCGTATCCACCGTGCGGTAATCCCGTTGCGTTCCTCCAGCCGCCAACCCGTGGCGCGCAGGTACATCGAGATCTCAGCCGGCGTTCGCGCGGCCAGCGCCTGCTCGTCGGCGACCAGGGCCTTGATCATGATCCACCGCCTAGTCGGTCGTCGCCCGCCACCAGTGCGATGAGCGCCTCGGGAGTCAGAAGGTTCTTGCGCGGCACCTGCACGGCCACCGATGCTGGCGCTCCGGACTCATCCGGGACCGGATCCCGGGTCGCCAGGGACACCCAGTAGGCCGCGTGGTGGAGCTTCATACAGTCAGCGTCACACATCGCAAAGCCCGAGACTGCATCCGGCACGATTACCAGAAGGAGATAACGCGGCACCACGAAGCCCGATCCGGCGAGCGCGTCGAAATGCGCCCTTTTGAGTCGATACGCCCATGAATCGTGGTCACCAGCGGGCTTCGACCAGGTCTTCACCTGTACTTCGATCTTGGGAGAACGCAATGTGCCCAACGGGCCAGGATGTGCGATCAACCAGTCAACCCCGTCCACGTCGAGACTTGGCCGCGAGGCCAGCAGACCGGCGGCACCAGCGAGCGCGAAGACGTACGCCTCGCCGTGCAGTCCCTTGCGCTGCTGAACCGTGATCGACACGCTCCGCCTCCTCGTAGGTGATCGCGATTGTAGACCGCTTGTGCGACGCTCGCGGCTTCCTGCGATTGACACGGATCGACACCGCGCACCCGGCTCCAACCGCGCCAAGTGGCAGCACCGTACGAACGATCCCTCTACCGGGTCTCGAATAGATGGCTGCCAAATGGTGGTCCGCCAGCGCGCTCGGACCGCCCGGCGCCGACTGCAGCCTTCAAGCCGGATGGATTCAGACGACCGTCGGGCCGGAGAGAAGCTGTGCATGTGGTGGCACGCACTCCCTGCTAACGGGAGCGCAACGTTCATGCTAATGGTCGTGTAGCACAACGCTGCTCGCCGCACCGGCCACGGGGAACGCCCGCATCACGGCGCTACGCGCCGTGTCGCGTCGGCGAGTACGACTCGAGGGCCGCTTCCCGCGACGTCAGCAGCGGTGCAAGCGCACGGTCAAGCAGCTCCGCGTCGGCAGGTGGCAGCCGCAACAGCGCCCGTCGGAGATAGATGGACCACGACTCCGGCTTCGGGAAGGCCGCGAGCTCGCGCACCAGCGGCTGCAGCTCCACGCCCTGCGGAAAGGGGACAAGACCCTCCACCGCCAGCGTGCATCCCGAGTGGAACGACCGCCCGGCTATCTCCACCGGATCGTCGAACGCGCGCACCGGCGAGGTCACCCGCGCCGTACCGATCACCCGCCCACGGTCGCGGGTGGGGTTACGCCACGCGCCCCGGGTCGCGTACATATACAGCCGGTCGCCGATAGAAAGCGCCGCTACTTCCTGCCGCGGAGTGCGGGGAAACGCCATCCGCTGCTCACGCAGCACCCAGGCGATCGCCTCCCGGTCACCGAGAATCAACAGGTACGCGGCGGTCACGTGGTCAATCTACCGTCCGCCTCGCAGGGTGAAGTGGGCGTTGCGGCCGCGCGCCTCGGCGCCCCGCTCCAGAAAATCGCCGACCAGGCCGGTCAGCACCCGGTTGGCGTTCGGCCGGGCGATGCCGGTCATTGCCGCGTAGTCACCGCTGGTGATCCGGTCGTGAGTCGCGAGCCACTGCCGCACCAGGTCCGGTGCTCGCTTCACACCCGCCCGCCGGTAGGTGAGGATGCCACGCCGCGCCAGCTGCTCCGGTGAGCTGCCTGCCCGCTCCACCTGTGCGATCGCGGTCTCTCCGAGCTGGTAGACGTCCTTGTAAGTGCGGATGAGCGGGTCGCCGTCCACCGTGGTCTGCTCGGCGGCCTCAAGTGCGGATATCGCGACCGGCTCGTTGCACTGCAGTGCTGCAGCCGCCTGGGCGAGGGTCAGGAACGGCCGGTGCAGCAGCTCGTAGATCAACACTGCGATGCGTACGTCCCGCTGCCGCACCTCCGGCCGGATGGACTCCACCAGCGTGACCACCGGCACCACCGGTGGCCCGCCTTCGAGGACTGTCCGGACCCTCGGCCCCGGCTGCTCGGTGATCTGCGGTGGGCGGTGACCGAGCACAATCATCTCGCGGTACATCCGGTCGACCCCGACGCCCTGTCGGTCGACCAGCCGCAGCGCCCGGAACAGGTCCGACAGGGCGGGATAGCGGGCGTACCGCTGCGTGAGCACATTCCCGGCGGTCACCCCGCCGCTGAAACCGCCCGGGCTGACCACCTCCATCCGGCTGTCCGAGTCGACCCAGGTGATCGACGTCGGCTCCCCGCTCATCCAGTCGCGGTGGGTCATCCCGTTCAGCACCGCCTCCCGCACCGCCCGCACCGGCAGCGACCGCACCGGCGCCTCGGCCAGCCCCCTGCTCACCGGGTTAACCGGGTTGTAGGCGTCGAGGCGCGCTTCAACCTCAGCCACCTGCTCGATCAACGCCAAACCGCCCGGCGGATCGTACCGGCCGATCACCTCGCCGCCCGGAACGTCGAACCTGGCCAGTGTCACCAGTGGCCTATCTGCCGCACAGAACATGAGCACCCCGGCTTGGGTGAGGTGCCCGTCCGGCAGCAGAACCCCGAGCCGGCGCAGTAACTCGGCGGTCGACGGCGCGTCCGCCAGGTCCTTGTCGCCACCATCCCGTAGATAGCGCCGAGCGACCGCAGCCGCCCCCTTGGTGGCGTCCGCTTTGGTGCGCACAGTGGCGGCGGCCATCACGTCCAGACCCGCCCGCTGCTGGCGGTGCAGCCACCACTCGGCCCGGTCGACCGGGACGCAGGCGATGTCGACACGCCAACGGATCTTGCCGTTCGGGTCCTCAACCGGCTCCGGTGACTCGGCGACAAAGAGCACGAGCACCCGCTGGCCGGCCACCCGGCGCTCTTCGATGGCAGGCGCGATGTCCGCGAGCTGGTAGACGCGGTGGCGCAACCAGTCGGCATCCAGGCCGGTGCCCAGCACCTGCCAGGTCTCGTCGGCGACGCCGAGGATCAGCGCACCGCCACCGGGCGTGTTCGCCAGGCAGCACACCTCCCGAGCAAGATAGT
>SLSW01000332.1 GCA_007130245.1 Micromonosporaceae bacterium | reverse complement strand
ACCCGCACGTCTACTCCGACCGGCTGATCCGCCCCGGCGACCCGGCGTTCTTCGACATCCTGCACAGCCACATGGGCTACCGGACCTGCTACTACCGCTGCTTCGCGGTCGGCAGCGCCTCACGTGCCATGCGCGACGCGTACACCCGCTGCCGCGAATACATGGACCGGGCCATCGCGCTGGTCAAGCCCGGAGCCACCACCGCCGACATTGTGTCGGTGTGGCCGCGCGCCGAGGAGTTCGGCTTCGCCGACGAGGAGGCGGCCTTCGCACTGCAGTACGGCCACGGGGTCGGCCTGTCGATCTGGGAGAAGCCGATCTTCAGCCGGCTGGTGTCGCTGGACCACCCCGAGACCCTCCAGGAGGGCATGGTCTTCGCGCTGGAGACCTACTGGCCGGGTTCCGACGGCTGGTCGGCCGCCCGCATCGAGGAGGAGGTCGTCGTCACCGCCGACGGCTGCGAGGTGATCACGAAGTTCCCGGCCGAGGACCTGCTGGTGGCCGGCAAGCGCTACTACACCGTCGACGGGCCGCTGCCGCTGGAGCGCGAGGCCCAGTCGCACCTGAACACCGAAGCGGGAAGGGCGCAATGACGACCGCGACCGAACCGGGCACGCTCAGCGCTGCCCAGCTGCTCGACCTGTACGAGGAGATGGCGGTGATCCGGCGCACCGAGAAGGCCATCCAGGACCTGTTCCTGGCCGGGTTCGTCAAAGGCACCACCCACCTGGCCGCCGGCCACGAGGCGGTGGCGGTGGGCGCCAGCGCCGCGCTGCGCGACGACGACTACGTGTTCGCCACCTACCGGGGGCACCACCACGCCATCGCCCGCGGCGCCACGCCGGAGGAGTGCCTGGCCGAGCTGATGAGCAGGGCCACCGGCGTGTGCAAGGCCAAGGGCGGCTCGATGCACCTGACCAAGGCCGAGTCGCACATGCTCGGCTCGTACGCCATCATCGGCGCCCACCTGCCGATGGCCGCCGGGGCCGCCTGGTCGGCCATGCTGCGCGGCACCGAGCAGGTGGCGGTGGCCTTCTTCGGCGACGGCGCCACCAACATCGGCCCCTTCCACGAGGCGCTCAACCTGGCCGCGGTGTGGAAGCTGCCGGTCATCTTCGTCTGCGAGAACAACCTCTACATGGAGTACACCCCGATCGCCTCGGTGACCGCGGTGCCCAACCCGGCCGCGGACCGGGCGTCCGCGTACGGGTTGACCGGCGAGATCATCGACGGCAACGACGTGCAGGTGGTCTACGACGCCGTGCTGCAGGCGGCCCGGCGCGCCCGCGCCGGTGAGGGACCGAGCGTGATCGAGGCCCGGACCTACCGGCACTACGGGCACAGCCGCACCGACCCGGCGAAGTACCGCCCCGAGGAGGAGGTCGCCGAGTGGATGGCGCGGGACCCGCTCACGCTGGCCCGCGACCGCCTCACCGCGCTCGGCGTGGCCGGCGAGGAGATCGACCGGGTCGACAGCCGCGCCCGGCAACTGGTCTCCGAAGCGGTGGACGCGGCGAAGGCGGCCCCGGAGGCTGATCCCGCCGAGGCGCTGACCGACGTGTGGGCAGACGGGAGCGCGACATGGCGGACGTGACAACTGGAAACGGCGCCGTGACCTACCGGGAGTCGGTGGCCGAGGGGATCGCCCGCGAGATGCGCCGCGACCCCACCGTGGTCTGCCTGGGCGAGGACATCGGCGCGGCCGAGGGCGTCTTCAAGACCACCGTCGGGCTGTTCAAGGAGTTCGGTGGTCGCCGGGTGTGGGACACCCCGATCTCCGAACAGGCGATCGTCGGCGCGGCGATGGGCGCGGCCATGACCGGCCTGCGGCCGGTCGCCGAGATCATGTTCTCGGACTTTCTCGCCTGCTGCTGGGAGCACCTGGCGGTGGAGATCCCCAAGGTGCGCTACATGACCGGCGGCCAGGTCACCGTCCCGCTGGTGGTGCGCACGGCCAACGGCGGCGGACTCGGCTTCGGCGCCCAGCACTCCCAGGCCGTGGAGAACTGGGCGTTCACCGTGCCCGGGCTCAAGATCGCCGCCCCGTCCACGCCGGCCGACGTGGTCGGCATGATGGCCTCGGCCATCCGCAGCGACGATCCGGTGGTGTTCTTCGAACACAAGGGCCTGTTCGCCAGCAAGGGCGCGCCGGCCCCGCCGGACCACGTGGTGCCACTGGGACAGGCCCGCATCGCGCGCGGGGGCGACGACCTGACCCTGGTGGCGCTGGCCTCCACCGTGCCCACCGCCCTGGCCGCGGCCGAACGCCTCGCCGGCGAGGGCATCTCGGCCGAGGTGGTGGACCTGCGCAGCCTGATCCCCCTGGACATGCGTACCGTGCTGGCCTCGCTCGAACGCACCTCGCGCTTGATGATCGTCGAAGAGAACCCGTACCAGGGAGGCTGGGGCGGCACCGTGGCCTCCATCGTGGCCGACGAGGGCTTCGAACTGCTCGACGCCCCGATCCGCCGCGTGGCCTCCGAATGCGTGCCGCTGCCGTTCGCCGACCGGCTCGAGGACGAGGTGATCCCTACCGTCGACCGGGTCACCGACGCGGTCCGGCGGCTCGCCAGTTACTGACCCACCGCACCGTATAAGGAGAACCGCCATGGGCAAGACCCTCATCCGGGGAGGCACCGTCCTCTCCATGGACCCGAACATCGGCGACCTCCCCAGGGGAGACGTCCTCATCGAGGACGACCGGATCGTCGACGTGCAGCCGCAGATCGACGCGGACGCCGAGGTGATCGACGCGACCGGCTTCATCGTGATCCCGGGCTTCGTCGACACCCACCGCCACACCTGGGAGACCGCGATCCGCGGATGCGCACCCAACTCCACGCTCGACGACTACTTCGTCGGCGTGCTGGACTACTACGCGCCGGTCTACCGGCCCGAGGACGTGTACCACTCCAACCTGGCGGGCGCGCTGGAGTGCATCAACGCCGGCATCACCACGCTGGTGGACTGGTCGCACATCAACAACACCCCCGAGCACCCGGACGCTGGCATCCGGGGGCTGCAGGAGGCCGGCATCCGGGCCCAGTACGCGTACGGCAGCGCCAACACCTCGCTGGCCAAATACTGGTTCTACAGCGGTGAGGTGATCCCCGCCTCCGACGTCAAGCGGATCCGGGACACGTACTTCTCGTCCGACAACGGCCTGCTGACAATGGCGCTGGCCACCCGCGGACCCGGGTTCACCCAGGACCAGGTGGTGACCGCCGAGTGGAACATGGCACGTGAGCTCGGCATCCCGATCACGCTGCACGCCGGCATGGGCCGCATGGCCGGCCGGTTCGCCATGGTCGAGCAGCTCGACCGGCTCGGCCTGCTCGGCCCGGACACCACCTACATCCACTGCTGCTACTTCAGCGAGCACGAGTGGCAGCGGGTCAAGGAGACCGGTGGCACGATCTCCATCGCCGCGCAGGTCGAGCTGCAGATGGGCCACGGGTGGGCGCCGGTCAACAAGAGCTACCAGTTCGGGCTGCGTCCCAGCCTGTCGGTCGACGTCGTGACCACCGTTCCCGGCGATCTGTTCACCGAGATGCGCGCCGCCTTCGCCTCGGAGCGGGCGCGGGTCAACGCGAAGTGCTGGGAGGACAACGTCGAGGTCCCGGACACAATGCTCACCGCGCGGCAGATGCTGGAGATGGCCACCGTCAACGGCGCCCACGTGGCCGGGGTGGAGGACCGCACCGGCTCGCTCACGCCCGGTAAGAAGGCCGACCTGGTGCTGCTGGACGCCCGCGACATCAACATGGTGCCGGTCAAGGACCCGGTCGCCGCGGTCACGCTGTCCGCCGATGTGTCCAACGTCGACACCGTGATCATCAACGGCGTGGTCCGCAAGCGCGACGGCAAGCTGCTCGCCGACGTCGCCCGCGCCCGCGACCTGGTCGAGAACTCCTGCGAGTACCTCGACGACGCGGCCAAGGCCCACAAGGCGGCGCAGGACGCCGCGGCGGCGTAATGGGTTCCCGCCACATCGTGCGCCACGCGGCGGAGGCCCGCTACGAGCCTCCGCCGCACCTGGCCGCACACAGCAACGGGTACGGGGTGTGGAACTGCGTGGACGAGACCACGCCCGGGGCGGTGCACACCGGATTTCAGGTCTGCCAGCTGGCCGCCGGCGGCACCGTCGAGGCCTGTGTCGCCTCGTACGAGCAGAGCGTGTACCTGCTCGACGGTGAGGTGGTGCTGCAGACCACCGAAGGTGCCGCCCTGCTGCGGCCCGGCGACTACGGGCTGGTGCCGGTGGGCGTAGCGCACTCCTGGCGCAACGAGTCGTCGGCGCCGGCCCGGTGGGCGCTGATGATCGGGCCGCAGCCGCGGCCTCAGCACGGCGGCGACGTGAATGTGGTGCCACCGCTGCCGGCCACCGCGCCGGTGCCGGTCGACCCGCGCGACCCGCGCACGCGGCGCTACGGCCACATCGGCGACGAGAACATGGACGTCGACAAGCAGACCCAGGACCGGCTGGCGGTGTCGGCGAGCATGCGCACCGCGCTGCTGGTCTACAGCGGGATCACGGTCAAGATGATGGTCGACTCCGACCTCGGGGCGGACCTGACCACCATGTTCATGGTCAAGTACGACCCGCAGGGGGTAGCCGGGCCGCACGACCACCCGTTCGAGGAGACCTACCTGTTCCTGGAGGGACGCGCCGAGGGCACCTTCGACGGGCAGTCGTACGAGCTCGGGCCCGGCGACGTCGCCTTCGCCGGGGTCGGGTGCGTCCACAGTTTCCGTAACCTCGGCGAGGGGCGGCTGCAGTGGCTGGAGACCCAGGCGCCGCAGCCTCCGAAGCGCAACTCGTACCGGTTCCGCCGGGACTGGGAGTATCTGTCCGCCAGGCTGGCGGAGGGGAAGGAGACGACGTGAACGGTGCGGTAGTGGTGATCGGCGGCACTGGCGGGTTGGGCCGGGAGGTGGCGGCGCACTACGCCGACACCGGCCGGGAGGTCGTGCTTACCGGGCGCGACCGTGGCCGCGCCGAGTCGGTCGCTACCGAACTCGGTGGCAAGGCCCGCGGGCTGGCGCTGGAACTCAACCAGCCGCACGCTATCGCGACCGCGCTCGCCGACATCGGGCCGGTAGCGCACCTGGTGCTGTCGGCGATCGACCGCGGCACCAACTCGGTGGACAACTTCGACGTGGCCCAGGCAATCAGTCTCGCCACGCAGAAGATGGTCAGCTACGTCGAGGTGGTGCACGCGTTGCGGCCGCGGATGTCCGACGAGAGCTCGGTGCTGGTCTTCGGTGGGCAGGCGCGGGTGCGCCCGTACCCGGGCTCCACGATGGTCTCTACCGTCAACGGCGGGGTGATCGGCATGGTGCGCACCCTGTCGGTGGAGCTGGCCCCGATCCGGGTCAACTCGATCCACCCCGGCATCGTGGGCGACAGCCCGTTCTGGGCCGACAAGCCGGCGCAGGTCCTGGAGAACTTCCGCGCCGGCACCCTGACCGGTCAGCTGGCCACGATGGCCGACGTGGTCAACGCCACGACCTTCCTGCTGGAGAACCCGTCGGTGAACGGCGTGGACCTGGTCGTGGACGGCGGGTGGCGGTAGTGGCGGCGGTCGCAGTCGTCGGTGCCGGCCGGATGGGGGCAGCGATGGCCGCCCGGCTGGCCGGCGCCGACTACCAGGTCGTGCTCTACAACCGCACCCGCGCGCGGGCCGAGGAGGCGGCGCGCGACATCGGCGCCCGGGTGGTCGACACCGCCCGCGAGGCGGCGGCGGCGGCCGACGTGGTGCTGTGCTCGCTGGCCGACGACGCGGCGGTGCGCGAGGCTTACACCGGCGACGACGGCCTGGCCGCCGGGCTGCGGCCGGGCGCGGTGGTGGCCGAGATGAGCACGGTCGCGCCGCAGACCGTGCGGGAGATCGAGCCGCTCGTCACCGGAGCCGGGGCGGCGTTGCTCGACGCGCCGGTGTCCGGCAGTGTGCCGGTGGTGCAACGCGGCGAGCTGACGGTGCTGGTCGGAGGCGACGAGGCCGCCCTGGAGCAGGCGCGACCGGCGTTCGACACGTTCTCCAGGCAGGTGTTCCACCTGGGGGCGCTGGGCGCCGGCGCGACGGTCAAGCTCGCGGTCAACTCGGTGGTGCACGCGCTGAACCAGGCGCTGGCCGAGGCGCTGGTGCTGGCCGAGAAGGCCGGGGTAGACCGGGCCGCGGCCTACCAGGTGTTCGCCAACAGTGCCGCCGGCGCCCCGTTCGTGCACTACAAGCAGGAGTCGTTCCTGCATCCGGAGTCGGCGCCGGTGGCGTTCGCGCTCGATCTGGTCGCCAAGGACCTGGAGCTGATCACCTCGCTGGCCGGCGAGGTAGGGGCGCGCATGGACCTGACCGAGGCCGGCCGGACCCTGGTCAACGAAGCCCGCACGGCCGGGTTCGGCCAGTCCGACCTGAGCGCCCTGGCCGAGCACCTCCGCCGCTGACCTCCTCCCCCTCTCCCCCGTTGATCTAGGGCCTACTCCCGTTGATCTAGGGATAATTCACGTGATCGGAGATCAAACCACGTGAACAATCCCTAGATCAACGGGGTAGGTCGGCCGGGTACGGGAACGAGCCGGGCTGGTAGCCGCACGCCGGCTCCTCGGCGTACAGGTCACCCGTCACCGCGTACGCCCGGGCGCGCGACCCCCCGCACACCCGCCGGAACTCGCACCCGCCGCACCGGCCGCGCAACCGGTCCGGATCCCGCAGCCCGGTGAACAGCGGCGCCGTACGGTAGATGTCCACCAGCGACCGCTGCCGCACGTTGCCCGCCGACACCGGCAGGAACCCGCTCGGCTGCACCTCGCCGCGGTGGGAGATGAACACGAATCCACTGCCGCCGGCCACCTGCGTCGGCGCCCGCCGCGCCCGACGGCGGTCGGTCAGGCCGAGCTCGTCCAGCCGCCGGCGCATGCGCCGGTAGAGCGGACCCAGCCCGAGCACCTCGGTCGGGTCCTCCCGCCGGCGGGCGAGGATCGCCCGCTGCAGGCACACCCGCCGGAAGTGGTGCGCCTCGGTGGTCTTGACCGGCACGTTCTCCCCCAGGTCGTACAGCGTGTGCAGCACGTCCTCGGTGTCGGCCGCGTCGAGGCTGCGCAGGTCGCGTCCGCGGCCGGTGGGCACCAGGAAGAACACGCTCCACAGCAGCGCCTGCCGGTCACGCACCCGCGCCGCGATCTCCGGCAGGTCGTCCACGGTGTCGCGGGTCACGGTCGTGTTGATCTGCACCTTCAGGCCCAGGTCGGCCGCGTCCCGCCACGCGCGCATGGTCAGGTCGTACACGCCCGGCACGCCGCGGAAACCGTCGTGCGAGGCCGCGGTCGCGGCGTCCACGCTCAGCGACACCGCCCGGGCGCCGGCTTCGCGCAGCTCCGCCAGCGCCTGCCGGGTCAACGTCGGAGTCCCCGACGGCGACACCGACACCGGCAGTCCCAGCTCCGCGCCGCATCGCACCAGTGTGGACAGATCGGGCCGCTGGAACGGGTCACCACCGGTGATCACGAACAGCGGTGGCGGCCGCCCGAACCCGGCCACCTGTGCCATGAGGTCCACCGCCTCGTCGGTGGTCAGCTCTGCGGCGTCGCGGTCGGGCCGGGCCTCGGCCCGGCAGTGCCGGCACGCCAGCGGGCACGCCTGCGTGGCTTCCCAGATCACGATGAAGGGACGCTCGGCGACCGGGTGCCGTGGCACGCGGACGTCCGTAGCTTCCCGGCGAGGCGGCGCTGCGGTGCGGTGGGACACGCCTCAGAGGCTGGCGCACCGGCCACACCCACCGGCAGGGCCACTGGACCGGCCCAGGTCGGGACGAAAGTCCCGCCGGCGTTACGTACGGCTCAGGACCTCTGGTCCGCCGGAGCCGGGACGTACGGCCCGTGCCCGCGGGTAGCCGCCACCGGCAGGCTGAAGCCCGTGACCTCCGCACTGTTGTTGGTGGTCGGCGCCGCACTGCTGGTAGCCGGGGCGACGATGAGCGCCCGCGCGCTCACCGGCCGCCAGCGGATCCGGCAGGAACTGGCCGACCAGAAGATCTGTTTCCCGGACGCCGACCACCTGCCGGCCGCGTTCGCCCGGTACGCCGGCGTGCAGGTACGTACTGGTGGACAGGCACGCGCGTTCGCGGACCTGATCGGCACCCACGTCGCCAAGGCGACCGCCGGCAGGACGTACGCGGAGATCACCGAGGAGCTGCGCACCTGCGGTGGCGCTGACGAGCGCCTCACCAAACTGCGCGAGACCGCCTTCATGGGCCAGTCGCTGCGCGCGTCGCTGCTCAGTGCGTACCAGGCCTGGCAGATCACCACCCTGGTGATCGGCCTCGGGGGCCTGCTGGCCGCGATCGGGCTGGCGTTCCTGGCGCAAGCCGTCGCGTGAGCCGCCGCTAGATGAGGCGCATCTCCTGTGCCAGCCGTACCACGTCCGCGTGCACCGGGTCATGCTCCTCGATGTAGTCGGCCGCGTCGGCCGGCGGTAGCGTCAACACCTCCACCACGTGCTCGCCGTCGTCCGGGTTGCTCGGTGGTCCCACCACATCGGCCCGGGCGACGGCGAAGGCCCAGTATGCGCGCGGGTGCGGCAGGTGGGGCCGGTACGGCGCCTCCCGCTCGCTGTCGGCCACGTGCGCGGCGAACACCGCGACCTCACCGGTGAGCCGTGCGCCCGCCTCTTCCCGTAGTTCCCGGGCGGCGAGCTGGGCCAGCGTCTCGCCCGGCTCCCGCGTACCGCCGGGCAGGAACCGCCAACCCTGGATGCTGCGGCAGACGATGACGTGCTCCGGCCCGGTCACCGCGACCACGTGCAGCCGCGCGATCAGGTCCACCGGCACCGGTCCGGTGGTCATCCGGACGTGGCAGGCGGCATAGTCGATGTAGCGTCCGGTGAACAGCGCGGGGAACCTCACGGACCACCGGCGGTCGTCGTGAGGCACCCCGCGGTCCGCGGTCACGCGGTCGGGTCGTTGCCGGGCTTCCACTTGATGCTGCAGCCGACGCTGGGGTAGTGCGGCTCCGGCACCGGCTTGCCGGCCAGCACCAGGTCGGCCGCGGCGCGCAGCGACTCGCCCGTGGGCTCGGTGCCCGACCTCGGCCGGGAGTCGTCGAACTGGCCGCGGTAGGCCAGCCGCCGCTGCGCGTCGTAGAGGAAGAAGTCCGGCGTGCAGGCCGCCCGGTAGGCCAGCGCCACCTGCTGGTCCTCGTCCACCAGGTACGGGAAGGTGAAACCGGCCCGCTCGGCCTGCGCCGCCAGCTGCGGCGCGGCGTCGTCGGGGTAGTTGACCACGTCGTTGGCGCAGATCGCCACGGTCGCCAGCCCGTTGGCGGCGTACTCGGTGGCGAACCGGCCGAACGCCGACTCCACATGCTTCACGTACGGGCAGTGGTTGCTCAGGAACGCCACCAGCAACGCCGGCGCGTCCGCCACGTCCTTCAGCGCCACCTCACCGGTGCCGTCGGCGCGCGGCAGCCGGAAGTCGGGCGCGGGTGTGCCGATGTCGACCATGAATGAATTGACAGCCATAACGCCATTCTGCCTTGCGCGGGCCCTGGTTACGATGCGGCCCGGGTTACGATGCGGGCAGGACGTGACTGGCGCAACCGGAAGGTGGAACCGACCACCGGGGAGCGATCCGCCACCGCTGCCGCGCGCCTGGGTCCGGTGGCCGATCGGAGCCCGCCTGTGCACGCCCCACCCATCCCCCACCTGACCTCCACCGATCCGGCGCTGGCCGCCCTGATCGAGGGTGAGGCGCTTCGCCAGCGCGACACGCTGCGCCTGATTCCGTCGGAGAACTACGTCTCGGTCGCCGTGCTGGAGGCCACCGGGTCGGTGCTGACGAACAAATACTCGGAGGGGTACGCCGGACGGCGCTACTACGAGGGTCAGCGGTTCGTCGACCCGGTCGAGACGCTGGCGGTCGACCGCGCCCGGGCACTGTTCACCGTCGAGCACGCCAACGTCCAGCCGTACTCCGGCTCGCCGGCCAACCTCGCGGCGTACCTGGCGTTCGCCCAGCCGGGCGATGCGGTGCTGGGCATGGCGCTGCCGATGGGCGGCCACCTCACCCACGGATGGTCGGTGTCGGCCACCGGCACCTGGTTCCGCCCGGTGCGTTACGGCGTACGCCGCGACAGCGGGCGGGTGGACCTGGACGAGGTGCGCGACCTGGCTCGGCGCGAGCGCCCGAAGCTGATCTTCTGCGGCGGCACCGCCATCCCCCGTACCGTCGACTTCGCCGCCTTCGGCGAGATCGCCCGCGAGGTCGGCGCGGTGCTGGTGGCCGACATCGCCCACATCGCCGGCCTGATCGCCGGCGGCGCGCACCCGTCGCCGGTCGGGCACGCCGACGTGATCTCGACGACCACCCACAAGACGCTGCGCGGACCCCGCGGGGCGATGCTGATGTGCAGCGCCGCGCACGCGAAGGCGATCGACCGGGCGGTGTTCCCCGGTCTGCAGGGCGGGCCGCACAACCACACCACCGCCGGCATCGCGGTGGCGCTGCACGAGGCGGCGCAGCCGGCGTTCCGCGCCTACGCGCACCAGGTGGTGGCCAACGCGCAGGCGCTGGCGGCGGCGCTGCGCGAGCGCGGCTTCGACCTGGTGACCGGCGGTACGGACAACCACCTCATCCTGGTCGACCTGACCAACCGGGGCATCGGCGGCAAGCCGGCCGCGCGGGCCATGGACACCGCCGGGCTGGAGTGCAACTACAACACCGTGCCGTACGACCCGCGTACGCCGTTCGACCCGTCCGGGATCCGGCTGGGCACGCCGGCGGTGACCACCCGGGGGTTGACGGAGGAGCACATGCCGCAGGTCGCGGTCTGGATCGACCGGGCCGTGAGCGCTGCCGCTACGGGTGACGAAGCGGCCCTGGACCGCATCGCGGCCGAGGTGCGGGACCGGCTCGCGGCCTACCCGGTCCCCGGATGACCCTGACGCAATAGCGAGTTGTGATCGCCGCGGGTGGACGTGCTACCCCACGGTCAACGCGAATTCGTCGAGTAGAGCGTCCACCGGCGGCGATCACCCGTGGTGGAACCCGGACAGGCCGAGCACCGCGTCCGGGTCGTCCGGCTGCACGGTGTCGCGGGCCACCCGGTTGCGCCGGATTGCGCCGCACCGCTCGCACCGGAGCACCACCATCCAGCCCTTGCCGGCGCGGTGGTCCAGCCCTACCGGGCGCATCGGCCCGCCGCACGCGGACGCCCGGTCACCCGGCCGGGCGCCGTCGACGTGCCTGGACCACAGGTAGGCCGGGCAGTGGTTGCGGTAGCCGCCGATGGTCAGCGGCACCACGTCGGTGCCGCACTGTTCACATGTGAAGCCAGTCCAGTCGCACCGGCGTCGGCGTCCTCCCCTGCCTCAGGGCGTGGTCAGCGCATGCCGGTATCCGTGCACACCGCCTCCTTCGCGTCGTCGGACGGATCACCGGCATTGCATCGCGTCACGCCCCGGTGGCGCCACCGGTTTCCACGACCGCCCGCACCGCGGCGACCGCCTCGTCCACCTGCTGGGGGGAGACGAAGTAGTGCGGCGAGGCCCGCACCACGGCATCCAGGCCACGACGTGTCATGTCGATGCGCGACGACGCCCTGCTGCTCACCGTGACGGTGACGCCGGCGCGGCCGAGCGCGCGCCGGACGTCGTCGGCGGCGACCCCGTCGACGGTGAAGGTGACGATGCCGCCGTGCCGGTGCCCGATGTCGCGCACCTGCACGCCGGCCACCGCCGCCAGGCCGGAACGCAGCCGCCCGGCCCGGTCGGCCACCGCGGCCTCCACCTCGTCCACGCCGAGGTCGAGCGCGTACCGGGTGGCGGCGATCAGGCCGAGCCGTTCGGCCACCCCGTACTCCCAGAGTTCGAAGGCGCGCGCGTCATCGTGCAGGCGGTACGTCGTGGGGGTGAGCCACGGGGCGCCGGAGTGATCGATCAACCGTGGCCACAGCCGCTCGCGGACCTCCTGCCGCACCGCCAGGAAGCCGGTGCCCCGCGGGCCGCGCATCCACTTGCGCCCGGTGCCCGAGAGCATGTCGACCCCGAGCTCGTCCATGCGCACCGGCAGCTGCCCGACGGACTGGCAGGCGTCGAGCAGCACCAGCGCCCCCACCTCGTGGGCGGCGTCGGCCACCTCGCGCACCGGGTTGACCAGACCGGTGTTGGTCGGCACGTGCACCAGCGACACCAGCTTCACCCGCTCGTCGAGCACGGCGCGCAACGCATCGACGGACAGCGCCCCGGCGTCGTCGGAGCGCACCAGCGTGACCTCCGCGCCGGTCAGCTCGGCCAGCCGCATCAGGGCCACCGCGTTGCCGGCGTACTCCACCTCGCTGATGAGGATGCGGTCACCGGCGCCCAGCGGCACCGAGTCGAGCAGGGCCAGCCACGACCGGGTGGCGCTGTCGGTGAACGCCACCTCCTCGGGCCGGCATCCGAGCAGCCGCGCGAACACCGCATAGCCGTCGGTCAGGTCATCGCCACGTTCGGCGGCGGCGCGGTAGCCGCCGATCTCCGCCTCCCGGTGCAGGTGATCGATGACCTCCCGCAGCACCGGTTCCGGCGGCAGCGACGAACCGGCACTGTCGAGAAACACCTGGTCCTGACAGGCCGGTGTGTCCGCCCGGGCGGCGTCGATGTCAATCACGGTGCCTCCTCCGGCACCCCACCGTACAGCCGGCACCCCACCGTACAGTTGGCCCGTCGACACCGGCCGCGCGCGGAAGGAGCTACTGGACGGTGCCGGCGGGCGCTCAGCCGCCGGCTACGCTGGGCAGGATCTGCACCTCGGCGTGCGCCGGCACCGGCGTGTCCTGACCGGCCAGATGCCGCACGTCCGCTCCGTCGACGAAGATGTTGATGTAACGGCGTACCTGACCGGCCTCATCGCGCACCCGGCGCTCCAGCCGCGGCCACCGCGCGGCGACCTCGTCCAGCACCGCCCGCAGGGTGCCGTCGGCGTCCACCTCCACCCGGGCGGCGCCGCCGGTCTCGGCGCGCAGTGCCGCCGGCACCAGCACGGTGACCATCACACCTCCGCCGCCCGCACGCACAGCACGTCCGGCAGGTGGGCGGCGACCTGCGTCCACGAGGAGCCCTCGTTACGGCTGGCGTACACCTCACCTGAGCGGGTGCCGAAGTAGACCCCGACCGTGTCGGCGTCGTCGCTGCACATCGCGTCCCGCAGCACCGAGGGGTAGAACGGCCCATCCGGCAGCCCTTCGGTCAGCGCCTGCCAGCTGGTGCCGGCGTCAGTGGACCGGAACACCCGGCACCGTTCCTCGGTCGGAAACCGCCGGCTGTCGGCGGTCAGCGGGAAGTTCCAGATCGTGT
>SLSW01000208.1 GCA_007130245.1 Micromonosporaceae bacterium | reverse complement strand
TTATGCCGACCTCGGCATAACCGGCACAGAGCCAACCCGTTGTCCAGAGTGTCCGGCCCGTCGAAGGCGAACCATCGTACGTGCGCCGCCTCCACCCCGACCGTCGCGCCCGCGATCTGGCCGTCGTAACCGCAGAAGGCGCACTGGCGGTCCCACGCCTGCAGCACGCGGTGACGCCACCCGGGCTCGCGCCGTCGGACCTCCGCCTCGGCCGCCGGCGCCGCCGCCGGGTCGTGCAGGACGATGTCGGGATCAAGTCCGACCGAGGTGAGCACCTCGGGCAGCACGGTGGGAGGGAAGTGGCTCTCGCCCAGCGCCCTGGCCACCGACCGCAGCAGACGCGGATCCCGGCGCAGATCCGTCTCCAGCGACGACTCCAGCCGACCCACCACGTGGTGCCCCGACAGGGGGCCCACCCGGTCCATGGGTACGTCGTGGTCCAGCATCCAGACACCGTCGCGGCGCAGGCGGGTGAACGGGTACGCCGCACTCTGGGCACGGCCGGTCTGCGACGGCGGGCCGAACTCCATGATGAGCTGGCTCAGCTGGTGTTCCGCCTCTGACCACGGCAGCGTACTCGATCCGTGGTTGGCCAGGCGCCCCAGCGCGAGCAACACCAGCAGCGGCTTGTGGGGTGCGCGCCTGCCCCGATACTGGTTCTGCCGCAGGCCGGCGAGGCGCGACAGCACGGTGTGCCGCGCCCGGGCCGCGTCGCCGGTCACGCCGACAGAATCTCACAGGTATGTTGACGGCGTGGGCACGGCGTACCTGCTGATCCTCGGCGACCGCGACGCGATCGCGTGGGTGCTGCGCGAGCAACGGATGGCCTTCCCCCGCACGCCCCGGGCCGAGGTCGCCGCACTGGCCGAAGGGGACCGGCTGTATCTCTACGCCACCCGCGGCGCGTGGCGTAACCCGACCCGCGACCGCGGCCGGGTGATCGGTACGGCGCGGGTGGCCTCGAGCGTCCGGGCGTTCGACGAGCCGTTGCGCATCGCCGGCCGCACGTTCCACTCCGGCTGTTCGCTGCAGGTCGAGGACCTCGTGCCGCATCCCGGGGGAGTCCCGCTGCAGCCGCTGGTGGAGAAGCTGGAGGCGTTCCCGAAGCCGGAGGCGTGGTCGATCTATCTGCGGCGGACCCTGCGGCGCCTGCCGCCCGCCGACGCGCGCCTGCTCGACCGGGAGCTCCGGCCCCTGGTCACCTCCCGCCAGGCGGCGCTGCCGAGCTACCTCGACGTGGCCTCCCGCCCGTAGCGGTCACCCGTCGACGGCGCTCTCCGATGCGGACGATCTGGGTCACCGGGGTCAGCGGTGCCGGCAAGTCGGCCGTGAGCCGCCGGCTGGCCGCCCGCGGCCACCACGCCGTGAGCACCGACGGCGCTACCGGGCTGTGCCGGTGGGTGGACGCGAGGGACCGCCCGGTCCCGCGGCCCGACCACCCCGACCGGGACTGGCTGGCGGTGCACCGCTGGGTGTGGGACCCCGCCACGCTGGACACGCTGATCGACGACCGTCGCCACGCCGGTGCCCGGGTGCTGTTCCTGTGCGGCAGCGCGGACAACGCCCCCGACCTCGCCGACCGGTTCGACCTGACGGTGCTGCTGCACCTTGACCTCGACACGATGCTGCGCCGGTTGAACGACCCCGCCCGCGGCAACGACTTCGGCCGGGCCGGGCAGAGCCGGCAGTACCTGCGCGCCACCTTCGACCAGTGGCAGCACCACCTGGCGGGCCACGCGGATCTGATCATCGACGCCACGGCCGATCTTGACGCCGTCACCGCCCACCTGGTCCGGGTCGCCGGCTAGGTGCCGGGGGCCAGGGAGCGCCGCTGGCCAGGTGTTACGCCGTAGCCCTTGACAACCTGCCTAACGGCATGCAATTCTTCTAACTATGTTAGACCAACCGACCAGAGATCGACGGGCCGAACAGCGTGCGCGCACGCGAGCTGAGATCATCGAGGCGGCGTGGGAGATCGCCCGCGAAAGTGGCTTGGCCGGGATCACGCTGCGCGACGTGGCGGCCCGGGTCGGAATGCGGGCGCCGTCGCTGTACTCGTACTTCGACTCCAAGAACGCGATCTACGACGCGATGTTCGCCGAGGGCGCCCGCGACTTCCTGGCAGGGGTGGAGGCGCTCACACCGACCGGTGACCCGTTGACCGATCTCAGGAACGGCATGCGGTTCTACGTCGACTTCGCCACCGCCGACCCGGTGCGCTACCAGCTGTTGTTCCAGCGCACCATCCCCGGCTTCGAACCCTCGCCCGAGTCGTACGCGCTCGCCGTCAAGGCGCTGGAGATCGCGCGAGCCGAGCTGTCCCGGCTCGGCATCTCCGACCCTGGGGCGCTGGACCTGTTCACCGCGATCGGCGCCGGCCTGACCAGCCAGCAGTTCGCCAACGAGCCCGGCGGTGACCGCTGGACCAGGTTGGTCGACCCCGCGACCGAGATGTTCTACGCCTACGTGCTGCCACGGCAAGCGACACGGCGTGCGAAGGGAGAAGGGCAGTGACTGACACCATGAACAACCATGCTCCGCAACTCCGCCCGCTCGACCGCCGGGAGGCGGCGGCGCTGGCCGAGACCGAGTACGGCCGGTTCCTCGACCTGGTCCGGTCGCTGACGCCGGATGAGTGGTCCGCCCCGACCGAGTGCCCGGGTTGGGACGTACGCGCCATGAGCGGGCACGTGCTCGGCATGATGGAGTTCGCGGCCTCGATCCGGGACTTCGTGCACACGGCCCGGCAGGGGACCAGGGCGGCGCGCGGCCGCCCGCTCATCGACGGTATCACCGAGGTGCAGGTCGCCGAGCGGGCACACCTCACCGTGCCGCAGTTGCTCTACCGCATGGCCACGATGGCCCCGCGGGCCGCCCGCGCACGCCGGACCCGCCTGCGGGCACCGCTGCGGCTGCTGCCGCTCACGCACGTGCACCAGGGCGTGAAAGAGACGTGGCGGCTCGGCTACCTGTACGACACGATCCTCACCCGCGACACCTGGATGCACCGGGTCGACATCTGCCGGGCCACGGGCCGCGACCCGGTGCTGACCGCCGCACACGACGGGCGGCTGGTCGCCGATGTGGTGGCGGAGTGGACCCGCCGGCACGGCCAGCCGTACCGGCTCACCCTGCTCGGACCGGCCGGTGGCAGCTTCAAACAGGGCCACGGCGGTGAGGAGATCACCATCGACGCGGTGGAGTTCTGCCGCATCATGTCCGGCCGCGGCTCCGGCACCGGACTGCTCACCAACCTCGTACCCTTCTAGCGCCAAGGAATTCCACTATGCAGACCCAACGAATCTCACCCGACATCACCGTCCTGAACGACATAGTGCCCGTGCCCGGCATCGGCTTCCTGCCGGTCAACTCGTTCGTCCTGCACGCCGCGGAACCGGTCGTGGTCGACACCGGCCTCAGCCTGCTCGGCCGCGGTTTCATGGACGCGCTCGGCTCGGTCGTGGATCCGGCCGACGTGCGGTGGATCTGGTTGACCCACCCGGACCGCGACCACACCGGCGCGCTGTTCGAGCTGCTGGAGGCGGCA
>SLSW01000006.1 GCA_007130245.1 Micromonosporaceae bacterium | reverse complement strand
TGGCGAACCCGCTCGGCGTGGTGCTGGGCGGCCTGCTGATCAGCCGGCTGCTGGCACCCAGCACCCGCCGCCGGCTGGTGCCGGTGTTCGCGGTGCTGGCGCCGCTGTCGCTGGTGCCCGCGCTGGCGCAGCCCGGCATCGTCGGCGTGGTGGCGATGGCTACCGTGTGCGGCTTCGTGATGGCCGGCATGACGCCCACCCTGAACGGGATGTTCGTGCAGATCCTGCGGCACGGTTTCCGTGCCCGGGCGTTCGGGGTGATGATGTCCGGCATGCAGGTCATCCAGGGCCTGGCGGTGCTGCTGGCCGGGCTGCTCACGGAGCTGCTCCCGCTGCACCAGGTGGTCGGGCTGTGGAGCCTGGCCGGGGTGGTGCTCATGGGGGTGCTGGCGGCGCGCTGGCCGAAACTGCAGTACTTCAACGACGCGATCGCGAAGAGCCAGGTCATCAACCAGCAACTTCAGGATGACGAGAAGGAGAAGGAGGCGGCGACCCAGGTGGGCGCCGCCGACGATGCTCCGGCCAGCGACGGCGCCAGCGAGGTGCCGGTGCAGGGCGGGCAGGCCCGCACCGCCTCCGACCCGCACTGACCCCGCCGGACCGCCCTGGCACCATGGAACGGTGACCTCCGTGCCCATGCCCCATGCCGGCTCCTTCTACGAGCTGGTCGGCGGTGAGCCGACGTTCCGCAAGCTCATCGACGAGTTCTACGCAGGGGTGGCCACCGACCCGCTGCTGCGGCCGCTGTACCCGGAGGAGGACCTGGGGCCGGCCGCCGACCGGCTGCGGCTGTTCCTGATCCAGTACTGGGGCGGGCCGAACACCTACTCCCAGCAGCGCGGCCACCCGCGGCTGCGGATGCGCCACGCCCCGTTCCCGATCGGCCCGGCCGAGCGGGACGCGTGGCTGCGCCACATGCGCCGGGCGCAGGACACGCTCAACCTGCCGCCGGAGCAGGACGCCCGGCTGTGGCAGTACCTCGAGCACGCGGCCCACTTCATGGTCAACACCGAGGACTAGCCACCCGGCTCCGCGCCGGCGACGAGCAGCCGCCCGGCCGGGGGACACGTCCCGCGCGGATGAGGCCGAGCCGGCCATGGCCACCGTCTCCACCCCCTGCAGCGGAAGCAGTGCGCACGCGAAACGGCCCGCCAGCGCGAGGTAACTGTGGCCGGGCCACACATCTTGCCCACAGTTGTCTGTTGCAACCTTATAGCGATAAGGTACGGGCACGCGGGTGCGCCACCACCGCCGGCGTGGTGGTCGTCCCGATCGTCCGGCTCGATCGGCCATCAACATGGGGAGCGCACCACATGCCAGACCAGCGCCCGTCCGGCGTGGCGTTCCACCGCGTGTCGGCCGGGTACGGCGGCGTCACCGTGCTGCGGGACCTGTCCTGGACGGTCGAGCGGGGCGCTCTGGTGGGGGTCGTCGGGCCGTCGGGAGCGGGCAAGACCACCCTGGTCCGGCTGCTGACCGGCCAGGCGGACCGGCACCACGGCCGGGTGACCGTGTTCGGCGACGAGGTGGGCGCGGGCGGCGCCCGGCGGATCGGCTACGTTCCCCAACTCGGTGCGGTCGACTGGGACTTTCCCCTCACGGTGGGCCAGGCGGTGCTGCTCGGCAGAACCCCCGACTCCCGCCGCGTGCCGTGGTTCTCCAGGCGAGAACGGGCCCGGGCCGGCGCGCTGCTGGAGCGGCTCGGCCTTGCCGGCTTCGAGCGGCGCCACATCCGGGATCTGTCTGGTGGGCAGCAGCAGCGGATGTTCCTGGCGCGGGCCATGATCCGCGACTGCGACGTGCTGCTGCTCGACGAGCCGACCAGCGGCGTCGACCTCGCCACCCGCCACGACATCCTGCACCTGCTGGCAGATCTGTGGCACGACGGCTTGACGATCATCGTGACGACGCACGACCTGAACTGGGTCGCCGCCCAGCTTCCGCGGATCGCCCTGCTCAACGGCACGATCGTCGCCGACGGCACGCCACGCGAGGTGCTCACCCCGGACCTGGTCGAACGCACGTACGGGGCGCGGATGCGGGTGATCCACGACGGTAACCAGGTCCTGGTCACCGACGATCACGCGGTCCTGGGGCCGCGCCGCCTGGCGCACCGGGGCGCCGTCGCGTGAGCTGGTTCACCGAGCCGTTCGCCTACGGGTTCTTTACCCGCGCGCTGCTTGCCTGCCTCGTGATCGGCGCGATGTGCGGAGCGTTGAGCGTGTTCGTGGTTCTGCGGCGGATGAGCTACATCGGGCACGGGCTCGCGCACAGCGTGCTCGGCGGGGTCGCGGTCGGGGTGGCGCTCGGCTACGGCACCTATCCGGGCGCCGTGGTGGCCACGCTGGTCAGCGCGGTGCTGATCGACCGAATCGCGCGCCGTCGAGGGTTGCATGTCGACGCCGCCATCGGGATCGTGACAACCGCGCTGTTCGCCGTCGGCATCGTCGTGGTCAGCACCATGCGGTCGCACCGGGTCAACACCGAGGCGATCCTGTTCGGCAACGTGCTCGGCGTGACCTCCACCGACCTGTGGATCGCCACCGCATGCGCGGTGGGCTTCGGCGCCGTGCTGTTCACCTGGTTCAAGCCGCTGGTGTTCGTCGTGTTCGACCGCGAGGTGGCACGGGTGCACGGGATCCGCGCCGGCGGGATCGAGCTTCTGATCAACCTGCTCACCGCCGCGGTGGTGATCGTATCGGTACGGGTCATCGGCGTCCTGCTGGTGGCCGCGGCGGTGGTGATCCCCGGCGCGCTGGCGCGCCTGGTCAGCCGATCGCTGCCGATGATGTTGCTCATCGCCACGCTGGTGGGCCTCGCCTCCAGCGTGCTCGGGCTCTACGGTTCCTTCCACCTCAACGTCCCGAGCGGGGCCGCGATCGTCCTGGTGGGCGCGATCCTGTTCGCTGTCGTGCTCGTGGTCTCGTCACTGGCCGCATGGTTCCGGGTGCACCGGGCGCGGTCGACCCACCGAGAACCGCCCGCCCCGGTGGCGACCTCCGGCTCGCCTGCTCCATCGCCTCATCAGCCACCGGCCATGACTCGCACGAGGGAGAGTCCGTGACCATGCAGAAACTCATCGCACCGGCGGTGGCGTCACTCCTGCTCGCCGGCTGCGGCGCCGCGCCCGACAACGCCACCGCCGACCCGACAGGCAGCCCTGTGGACAGTGCGGTCGAGGAATCTCCTGACCTGCTCGTGGTCTCGACTGTCGCGCCGGTGGCCGACATCGTGGCCCAGGTGCTCGGCGACCGCGGGCGGGTGGAAAGCCTCATCCCGGAAGGGATGGACTCGCACACCTACGAGCCGCGACCGGGTGACGTGGCGCCGTTGCTGGAGGCGGACCTGTTCATCGGCAACGGCCTGGGCCTCAACCAGGCGGCGGTGGACCTCGCGGAGGCGAACCTGCCGGACGGCGTCCCATTGGTGCTGCTCGGGGAGGAGGCGCTGACCGATGACGACCTGTCCCACGAGCACTGGCACGACCACGGGGACGAGGGCAGCCACAGCCACGGGGACGAGGGCAGCCACAGCCACGGGGACGAGG
>SLSW01000274.1 GCA_007130245.1 Micromonosporaceae bacterium | reverse complement strand
TCGGGCTCGAGGCGGGCGACCGCGTCGCGGTGCAGATGCCCAACTGCCTCAGCTACCCGGTGGTGGCCTTCGGCATCCTCAAGGCCGGCTGTGTGCTGGTCAACACCAACCCGCTCTACACGGCCTCGGAGATGACGCACCAGTTCAGCGACTCCGGAGCGCGGGCGCTGGTCACCATCGACATGTTCGCCGACCGGCTGCCTCAGGTGCTGCCCTCCACGCGCATCGAGACGGTGGTCACGGTGCGGATCTCGGAGTTCTTCCCCTCGATCGTCGCCAGCATCATCCGGGTCACGCAGCGCTACTGGAGCCGGACGCTCCCACCCATCACCGTCGAGCACACCCCCCTGCAAGCGGCGCTGGCGGCGGGACGCGACCGGCTCAAAGCCGGCTCGGACGTCGCGGCGTATCTCGAGGGCATCGGGCTCGACTCGCTTGCGGCACTGCAGTACACCGGCGGCACCACCGGCGTCTCCAAGGGAGCGATGCTGTCGCACGGCAATCTCGTTGCCAACACCCTCCAGATGCTCGAGATGTGCGGCTCCCACCTCCGGCGGGGCGAGGAGACGGTGCTCACCGCGCTGCCGCTGTACCACGTGTTCGCCTTCGCGGTGAACCTGATTGGCTTCTACCACATGAGCGGACGGAACATCCTGATCCCGTCGCCCCGGCCGCCCAGCAATCTGCGGCGCGCCTTCGAGAACTACCCGATCACGTGGCTCACCGGGGTCAACACGCTCTTCAACGCGCTGCTCAACGAGCGCTGGTTCCTCGAGTACCCGCCGCGCCGGCTGCGAGCCTCGGCCGCCGGCGGCATGGCGCTGCACCATTCCGTCGCGGAGCGCTGGCGAGACGTCACCGGCACGCCGATCGTGGAGGGTTACGGCCTGACCGAATCCTCCCCGGTGCTGACCTTCAACCCGCTCGGTGGCACCGTCAAGGACGGCACCATCGGCATTCCGGTGCCCTCGACCGAGGTCCGCTGCCTCGACGACGCTGGCGACCCGCTTCCGCCTGGACAGCCGGGCGAGCTGGTCGCGCGCGGCCCACAGATCATGCAGGGCTACTGGCAGCGCCCGGAAGACACCCAGGACACGCTCACCGACGGTTGGCTGCACACCGGAGACATCGCCGAGATGGACGAGGACGGCTACTTCCGGATCGTCGACCGGAAGAAGGACATGGTCCTGGTCAGTGGCTTCAACGTGTATCCCAACGAGGTCGAGGAGTGCATCGCTGCCCTGCCGAACGTGCGCGAGGCGGGTGTCATCGGTGTGCCCGACCCGAAGACGGGCGAGGCGGTGCGCGCCTTCGTCGTCGCCGAAGACCCTGCACCGTCGCAAGACGAGGTCATCGCGCACTGCCGCGAGCACCTGGCGGCATACAAGGTGCCGCGAAGCGTCGAGTACCGCGACGAGCTGCCCAAGAGCCCGATCGGCAAGATCCTGCGCAAGGAGCTGCGCACGGACGGTGGCGCTACGCCGGCGTCCGAGACAACGGGCTCCACACCCGGGGCGACCACTGAGTCACAGAAGGCGTAGCCATGTCGAACACCTCACTGCTCCCGCTCGCTATGCAGGCGCCTCCCGCAGACCACCAGGTGGTCACGCAGTTCGAGCAGGTCATGCTGGTGGCGCTGGTCTTCGTGATCATGTTCGGGCTCGGCGCCGGCCTGACCCCGCGCGACTTCATCTCCGCGCTGCGTCGCCCCTGGGGACTGATCATCGCCTGGCTCACCCAGTTCGGGATCATGCCGTTTCTCGCCTTCCTGTTGGTGCTCGGGCTGATCCTCCAGCTGCCGTCGGAGTTCGTCGCTCCGCTGGCGCTGGGCGCGCTGCTGATGGGGGCGGTGCCTGCCGGCACCACGTCGAACATCTTCACCTTTTTCTCCAAGGGCAACCTTGGCCTGAGCGTCATGATGACGACCAACTCGACGTTGTGGGCGCTCGTGATGACCCCGCTGGTGCTGCACCTGTACGGCACCCGTTTCATGCCGGCGGGCATGGAGCTGCAGATCCCGATCGCCAACATCATCGTCACGCTGGCGATCATGCTGGTGCCCGTGGCACTCGCCATGGTGATCCGCCGCTACAACCCCAACGTCGGCGCGGTGATGGAGCTGCTGGGCGGCTTCGTCGGACTGTTCTTCATCGTCTTCCTGATGGTGACCTGGGTGCCGCGCAACTGGCAGTTGCTGGTGGGGACCGCCTGGCAGGTCTACCTCGTGGCCATCTGTCTCGGGCTCTTCGGCATCACGGTGGCCTACTGGATCGCGCGCGCGATCAAGCTGCACCCGATGAACGCACGAACCGTGGGGCTCGAGACCGGCATCCAGAACGGCCCGCTCGCCATCGCCATTGTCCTGCTCAGCTTCCCGGGCAGCCCGCAGTTGGGGTTGCTGCTGCTCGTGCCTGCGCTGTATTCGCTGTTCATCGTGATCGTGGCGACCTTCGTCACCTTGTACTTCCGTCGCGCCAACCTTGCGGAGGAGCAGAAGATTCCGAACCTTCTCTGAGTAGCTTTCCGCGGGTGCGGGTTGCGTCCGGACCGGCGGGCCGGATGCCCTGGACATGGGCGGCGGTGGCGGGCTCGGGTCACTGGGCGCGCAGGTCGGCGACCACGGCCCGGGCCCGGTCGACGACGGCGGTCCTGGGCAGCAGGTCGGCCAGGATCGCGATCTTCTCGTGTGCGTGCGAGCTGACCTGTTCCCGCAGGGCCTCGGCGAGCCGGGTGTAGCGGACGGCGTGGGTGCCGGCCACCGCCGGAGCGGACGGTGCCCGGTCGGCCGCGACGAGCAGCAACGCCGCCTCCTCGGGGAGACCGTTGCGGGCCAGTAGCTCAGCGAGGATGCGCAGCGTCGTCCACAGCTGCGGCCAGGCAGCGAGCCGCAGCCAGCGTTCCAGCAGCGGCCCGAGCACGTCGAGTGCCTCGGCCGTCCGGTCCAGCCGGGTCAGAGCCGCCAGCAGTGCGGTGCTGACGAGGCCAGCAGTGAAGTCGAACCCGGCTTGATCGGCCTCGCCTGCCGCGGACGTCAGCAGCGGGACCGCCGTCGCGAGGTCCTCGGCAGCGGCGACCTCGGCAGCGGCGTACCGGGCGAAGGCGAGAGCTGTCTTCCCGCCGGTCGCCTCCGCCGTAGCGATGGCCCTGGCAGCGTGCGTACGGGCTTCGCCTAGTTCCCCGTCGTAGCAGGCGATCAGTGCCAGGGAGGCGTGGCCGTTGACGTGGCCGACCAGTGGTAGTTCCGGGATGGCGAGTAGGTCCTGCCACGCCCGCCGGCTGGTGTTGTGGTCGCCACGGTAGAGCGTCACGATCCCGACTGCCAGCAGGGCGAGGAAACGTTCGTCCGCTCCGGTAGCCGAGTCGAGTGCGGCGCGGGCCGCCTGCTCACCGGTCTCCAAGTCTCCTACCTGGGTCGCGGCGAACGCGCCGGCCGCGGCCGCACGTGGAGCGGCTGCCGGCGACTCCTGGACCGAGGGGTGCCGTGCAATCTGCCGCACCACGTCGATCAGATCCATGCGCAGCTGCCAGCGCGCAGATGCCAGCAGCATTAACGCGTGCGCGATGTCAGCTGCCAGCTCCGACTCGCCGGCTTGGAGCGCCCAGCCGACCGCCGCCTGCACACTCGCGGCGCTCGCGTTCACCTCGGCGGTCGGTGTGCTGCCCACCGGGGCCCCCTGGCCTCGCGCGGCTTCGGCGGCCGCCCGCACCACCGTGCGTACCCATCGCGCGTGCGCTGCCCGCACCTGAGATTCGGCGCCTGATTCGGCCAGCCGTTCCCGGGCAAAAGTCCGCACGATGTGCAACAACCGGTAGCCAAAGGTGTCGCCCGCTCCCGGTGCCACGACCAGCGAGGCGTCCACCAGGTGGGCCAACCCGACCGCCACCGGCCGGTCGACTACGTCCGCGGCCGCCTGCTCGGCAGCGTCGAGGTCGAACTCGCCCTCGAACACGGCGAGCGCAGCCAGCAACATCCGGTCGGGTTCGTCGAGCAGGCGGTACGACCAGTCGAGCACCGCACGGAGCGAACGTTCCCGGGCCTGGCCGCCGTCATCGAGTAGGTCGAGGCTGCTGTCCAGCCGCTCCCGCAGCGGCTCGACGCCTAGCGTCGCCGCCCGGGTCGCAGCCAGCTCGATGGCCAACGGCAGCCCGTCCAACCGCCGGCAGAGCTCGCCGACCGCCGGCACCACCGCATCCGTTAGCACGAAGCCTGGCCGCACCCGACGTGCCCGGTCGGCGAAGAGGCGGACCGCAGCGGTCAACGTGGCGTCTGGGGAGTAGGCGTCCGGGGTGGCCAGCGGTTCGAGCGGGAGTAGCTGTTCGGCGGGGAGCCCGATCCGGTGCCGGCTGGTGGCCACGATCCGCAACCCCGGGCAGCGACGCAGGGCAGCCTGGGCGAAGGAGCGGACCTGCCTGAGCACGTGTTCGCAGTTGTCAAGGACGAGTAGCGCCGGTACGACGCTCAGGTAGTCGAGCACCGCCTGGCGGGCGTCACCTGCGGCCGGACCGACCGCCAGCGCGGTGGCGATCGTGAGGTCCACCCGGTCGCCGTCGACGGTGGCGAGCTCCACCAGGGTTACCGGCAGCGCGAGATGCCCGCCCAGCGTCGGGGCGGCTTCGGCGACCAGCCGGGTCTTGCCCACCCCACCGGCGCCGGTGACCGTCACCAACCGATGCTCGGCAGCGAGGGTAAGGAGTGCCGCCGCTTCGTCCTGCCGGCCGACCATGGTCGTGTGGAAAACCGGCCACCGCGCGTCGCCCGGCATCTCGGCGCCCGGCCGCACCAGTGCGTCGGCAGGCACATCGTGGCTGAGGATGCGCTGATGGAGACTGCGTAACGCGGGGGACGGGTCGAGACCGAGTTCGTCTGCGAGCACGGTGCGGTACTCGTGGAAGCTCTCGAGCGCCTCGCTGACCCGGCCGGCCCGGTAGCGGGCGGTCATAAGTAACCCGCGTGCCCGCTCCCGGAGCGGGTGCTCCTCCACCAGCGCCCCGAGGGCGGGTAGGGCAGCGGTGGCCTCGCCGACCTCGATCCGGACCTCGGCCAGATCCTCGACGCAGGCAAGCTGCAGCTCGTCGAGGCGGATCGCCTCGGCGCGGGCGAAACTCCGGTCAGCGAACTCCGTGTACGCGGGGCCGCGCCACAACGCCAGTGCGCGCTCCAGCAACTCCCGCGCCTGCTGGGCCGGGGCATCACGGGCCTGGCGATGCCATGCCTCGAAGCGCGCCGCGTCCACCGCATCCGGCCCGACCGCGAGCCGGTACCCGCCCGGTTCGCCGTGGATGGCATCGACCCCGAGCAGTCCGCGCAGCCGGGACAGCAGGGTGTGCAGCGCCGGTCGAGGGTGGGCGGGCAGGTTGTCTCCCCAGGCGGCCTCGATCAGGACATCCCCCGGCACTGGCCGCCCGGCGTGTACGAGCAGCGCGGCCAGCACCGCCCGCTGCCGAGGGCTTGGCACTGGTACCGCATTGTGGTCGCGGCGGATCTCCAAGGGGCCGAGCACCCCGTAGGTGAGCCGGGAGTGAACCACCACATCAGGGTAGGCGAGCGGTGAAAGTCCGGCGAAGGCCGCGGGAAATCGCGGCCGGGGACGGTGGCGGTGTCCAATGACGAAACGGCGAGGAGGATGCCATGATCAAAGAGTTGAACTGGGAGGCGGTGGAGGCCTTCACGGGCCATGTGGCCGGTCACCTCACCGGCGCGGTCACCACTGCGATGCTTGTCCTCGGTGACGAGCTCGGGCTCTACCGGGGCATGGCTTCGGCCGGGCCCATCACGTCGGCGGCGCTGGCCGAGGCGACCGGCACCCACGAACGGCTGGTACGGGAATGGCTGGCGCAGCAGGCAGCCGCCGGCTTCGTGGACCACGACGCCACGAGCGGCACGTTCACGCTACCAGCCGAGCGTGCCGCGGTGCTCGCCTCCGACGACTCACCTGCCGCCTTGGTAGGCGCCGCGCTGATGCCGGCGGGAGTGTTCCGCGGGCTGGACAAGCTTGCGCATGCTTTCCGCACCGGCAAGGGGGTGGCCTGGGGCGACCAGGATAAGGTCATCTTCGCTGGCACCGAACGGTTCTTCAGAGTCAGCTACCGCAACAGCCTGGTGAATGAGTGGATACCGGCGTTGGACGGGGCGGCGAGTAAGCTCGCGGCGGGCGCCCGAGTCGCCGACATCGGCACCGGACACGGGGCCCCGCTGCTCATCCTGGCCGACGCCTACCCGATGTCGCAGTTTGTCGGCTACGACGCGCACCCGCGATCAGTCGAGATCGCCAACCAGCGGGCCAGCGAGGAGGGCGTCACCGACCGGGTGCGGTTCGAGGTCGCCGACGCGGTCGGCTACCGCGGCATCGGTTATGACCTCATCTGTTTCTTCGACGCGCTGCACGATCTGGGTGATCCGGTCTCGGCCGCCGCGCACGCCCGGCACGCGCTCGCCCCCGAGGGCACGCTGATGATCGTAGAGCCGCTCGCGTACGACGACCTGAGCACGAACCTCGCGCACAACCCGATGGCGGCGATGCAGTACGGCGCGTCGACAGCTCTCTGCGTGCCGCACTCGCTGTCCGAGCCGGTAGGTCTAGGCTTGGGCGCCCAAGCCGGGGAGGCGCGGCTGCGGGACGTGCTCACCGAGGCCGGCTTCGGTCGGGTCCGCCGCGCTGCGGAGACGCCGTTCAACGTGGTGTTGGAAGCCAGGCCCTGAGCGTCCCCTGAGCCGCGTAGACGTGGTTCGGAGGCCGCCACGTCTGCTCACAAACGGCACCATTGTGCAAGATCTGGGGCCGGTCGATGGTCCGGCCGGTCCCTTTCGCCGGTTGTGTGTTCAGAGCTCGGCCGGATAGCGTGATCATCCTGACAGCGCTCTGGTCGCGTGGGTTCCTGCCATGACCGGGCGCGGCTTGGCGTAATCCTGCCCGATCCTGCCTGGCTAGCGGCGGGTGGTGTTGTTGCCGCATGTGCGCAAATTTACGCAGACGAGCCGCCGCCGGACCGGTTCAATGAAGATCGACGCGGCTGAACGAGATGGAAAGGCCTGAGACCCATGCTAGCTGAGATTGTCGGGCGTGAAGGCCCTCTCACCGGGCAACGCTTCCCGATCGGTGACGTCCGCGTCACCTTTGGGCGCGATGGCGATAACAGCGTGGTGACCGTGAGCAAGAAAGCTTCTCGCTTTCACGCAGAGGTGTATCGACAGGACGACAACTATGTGTTGCGCGACCGCGAGAGCCGGAACGGGACGCTGGTCAATGGCGAGCGTGTGACCTCGCATGTCCTGCAGCCCGGTGATCGGATCACCATCGCTGACGAGACGTTCAGTTTCGAGGCGGTTGAAGAGCAGGACCTGACGGTTCTCGAGCTGGTCGACTCCCGCTCGTCTGTCACGACCAGTGACGTTAGTGACACGGGGGAGGGGCGCGAATCGGGGCCGGTCCTGAACGTCACCGTCTCCGGGGGCGGTCCGGTCGGGCTGAGCTTTGCCCTGTTGCTCGAAGAGCTCATGGGCCCCCGAGTGGCAATCACGATGTACGACGGTCGTTGGATCCAGGACGGGTCCCGGGTGGTGTGGAAGAACGAGCAACAGGGCAATGTCCGGCGGCAACAGGTCGTGACGGTCCAGAGTCGCCAGTTTCTCAACTTGCCGGACAAGGTCCAGCAGCGGCTGTTCAACGGGGGATCGTACTCGGAAATGTGGCCGGTGGGCCCTGACTCGATCGACGGACGTGGCCCGCGGAACCTCCGGATCGCTTATGTTGAGGACAAGCTGCTGGAACTCGCGAATGAGAAGTCCGACCGGATTCAGCTCGTCCCCACCGCGTTCGACGCGGCCGAGCACCACGACGCGTTGGTGAAGAATCACGTGCTCGCTATCTGCGAAGGCAGCCGCTCCAGGACGCGGGAGTACTTCAACAGCAACTTCGGCAAGGCGGACGAGTCAATCTACTCGCTCAACGGTGATCATCTTCAGGACGTCGTGCTCGGCTTGCGGGTGAAGTCCGAACTGCCGGACCCCATGACGCTGCTGCTGACCGTGGCCCAGAACCGCTTCCTGCTGAACTCCCTGCGCGGCGAAGGTTTCCTGAACATGCGCCTCACCGACGCCGAAGCCAAGGAGGTCGTGGGAATCGACCCCGTCGAGCACGTGTTCAAAGACTGCATCGCCTCCAGTCCATGCGTGATGGGCCGCGACGATGCGGGCAACTACCAGTGCCCGACCCACAGCACACTGTTCCTTCCCGCCCTGATCAAAGGCTCGGCACTGTGGAAGCAGGTGAAGGAAGGGTTGGCGCTGTTCGGGGTCGCGGAGGAGAACCTGACCGCCGTCACCGCGTTTCGACTGGGCATGGTGCAGCGGCCGCGGTTCACCGCCGAGCTGTATCCCTCGACGTCGAAGACGCCGGGAACCTACGGGTTCCTGCTCGGTGACGCCGCCAACGCCATCCACTTCTGGCCCGGCCGCGGTCTCAACAGCGGGCTGGCGTCGGCAATCTCCCTGGCGCGGTCGCTCACCAATGCCTGGCGCGGGAAAGCTTTCCGTGACGCCGACTTCGTCCGGCACGAGGCGGCGATGTCGATGCTCCAATACCGGCACAAGAGTCGTGCCTGGAAGGCCATGGTGACCACCGACGAGAACGGAGCCGGCCGGGCGATCAAGGACAAGATCGCCGAGAGTATGGAGGCGACAGCACCGGAAAATCTCGACAATGAAGCTGACATCGACGCGCTGATGGAGCGACTACAGGGTATACGTGATCGTCTGTCATCTCGCCTCGCCGGCCTGCCTGGTGACACGACCCTCAGGAATCATCTGCAGACTCTCCAGCCTGAGACGGTGCGGACCCTGGTGGCGAGTGGAGCGTGGGATACGGCTGCTGTCGGTGGGGAGGAAGCGGACATCGATATCTTTTACCGCGCGGACGCGCCGGTAGGGTCCGCTGCCGGGACAGGCTGACCCGCCAGTTGCCGCTTGTCGCACGCCGGTGAGACGGCCGCGTTCGCCCCACCATAGAGATTGACCGCAGGCGAGCCGGGCCGGCCGTCAGGCCGTACAGAAACGCGGCGCTGCCGCCATCCAATCTGCGCTCTATGCTCGGCACATGCCGACCATCCGCGTCAACGGAGTTGACCTCGCCTATGACCAGGCTGGTGCCGGCCCGACGATCGTGTTCTCCCATGCGGGTATTGCCGACCGGCGAATGTGGGAGCGCCAGTTCCACCAGCTGGCCGCCGACCATCGGGTGATCCGGTTCGACTGGCGTGGGTACGGCCAGTCCGGTGACGCCGCCGGCAGCTTCGCTCACCACGAGGACCTGCTCGGCCTACTGGATGCACTCGACGTTGAGCAGGCAGCGCTGGTCGGCTGCTCCATGGGTGGCACCCATTCGTTGGACGTGGCGCTGCTCGCGCCGCAGCGGGTGTCGGCACTGGCGCTGGTCTGCTCTGGGCTGTCCGGGCATGAATGGCCAGCAGCAATGTGGGACTATGCGCGAGAGCTCATTCACCGCAGCGTTCCTGCGGATCGGCTCGAGGTGTATCGCCAACACCGCGGCGAGCCGGTCCGCGAGCAGGACGTTACGGCGATGGCGCAGGCGTACGGTAGATTCCTCATCGCTGGCCCGGGGCGCGATCCGGCCGAGGTGGACCCACAGGTCTGGCAGACGGCGCTCACCATGATAGAGGGTGTGTTCCAGCGCGAGTGGAGCGGTCCACTCTCGACGGAGTTGGTGGCCGACCCGCCGGCGGTGGGCCGGCTCGCTGAGGTTCAGATGCCGGTCCTGGTGGTCAACGGGCTGTGTGACGCGCCTTGGATCCAGGATGTCGCTGACATTCTCGCCCGCGGCATCCCGGGTGCGCAGCGGATCGACATCTCCGACGCAGGCCACCTCCCACCGATCGAGCGTCCGCAGGAGATCACCGCCGCACTGCGTCAGTTCCTTGCTGCCCACGACCGGCGGCTAACCAGGGAGTCCACCGACCCCTAACGGAGACCAGCCACGACCCGACCGACCAGCGATCAACTGTGGCCGACTCCATAGCGGGCCGCCGTGCAGACCCCGACCTCGCCGAAGTGTGCGGCACTGGTGCACGGAACCAGTCAGCCGAGGCGAAAGATGGCCTCGTCGACCTCGGCGCCGCGCCCGGCTGCGTAGGACACCTCGGTGCCGATCATCGTGAAGCCTGCCTTCTGCAGCACCCTCAGGGATCCGGCGTTGTCGCTGGCAGTGCGGGCGTAGACGGGTCGCACGTTCAGCATCTGCAGGAACAGGGCAAGGGCTTGGCTGGCCACACCCTGGCCCCACGCCGAACGGTCGACCCAATAGGTGATCTCAGTCCGGCCCTCCATGACAAAGCTGGCGACGCTACCGACGAGGTGACCGTCGCGGGTAATGGCGCGCACCGTCACATCGGGAGCGGCCAACAGTCTCGAGATGTGGGCATCGAACGCGTCGCGGTCGTCCGGATCCTCGGCGGTGAACGCGGCCATGTGCACGGACTTCGGATCACGCCTCTGTTCGAACAGCGCGTCGAGGTCGGCATCCCGGATCGGGCGCAGCGCCACATCCGCCATCGCTGCCTCCCTGATGATTGTTCTCGGTTGTGCCCAACCTATCAATGGCCTCCCGCAAGGGCGAATGGCGCGCGCGGATGGGACTGATGGCCCTGTCCGGTCGGTCGGGCAGCACCCAGACTGGGCGGCATGACGGTGACGAAACCCCTGGCGCTGGCTGCTGCCGCCGTACTGGCGCTCGCCGGATGTTCCTCCCACCCCTCCGCCACGCAACCGGCGGAGTCTCCCGGCGCCGAGCCGACGATCCTCGCTGCGTACGACCTGGCGGGGCTCGACGGTCGCCAGATCGTCGACGAGCTGGAGCGCGCCCCGGTCGATGCCCGGCACTCGGACCTGATGGCCTCAGTGCGGCACGGAGAGTTGTTGCTGTGGGAGAACGGCTCCGACGAGCAGACCGTGGTCGACCTGCCGGACGACCTGTTCTACCTGTCCGTGGCGCCGTACGTCGAGCAGACCCACGACTGTTACTTCCACAGCCTGACCACCTGCCTCGGCGAGCTGGCGGGCGAAGAGGTGCACGTGACCATTACCGACCGGGACACCGGCGAACTGCTGGTGGACGAGGTCACCGAGACGTTCGACAACGGGTTCGTCGGGTTCTGGCTGCCCAGTGGCGTCGAGGCGACGATCCGGATCGAGCACGACGGCCGGTCGGCCAGCGAAGACATCTCCACCGGCCCGGATGACCTGACCTGCCTGACCACCATGCAGCTCGTCCCGTCTGCGTAGCCACGGGTCGACGCCCTCGCGCCCGGGCGGCCCGAGTGTTGCACGGACACCGTGAAAGCGTGTACCGTAGCTGGGTGAGGAGAACAAGTTGATCGCGTCGTTCGGCGACCGGGCGACCGAAGCCTTGTTCCACGGACGGACGAGCCGTGCCCGGCGTATTCCAGCCAACATACGCGCCACGGCGCTCCGAAAGCTGGACATGGTCAACGCGGCCCGGGAGCTTCGCGACCTGAGGGCACCGCCGGGAAACCGATTAGAGGCGTTGAAGGGGGACCGCGAGGGGGAGCACAGCATCCGCGTGAACGACCAGTGGCGCATCGTCTCCCGATGGGAGGGCGGAGATGCGTACGAGGTCTCGATCGTCGATTACCACTGAGGAGGATAGATGCTGCCAGAGGACCGGATCCCGACCCACCCTGGCGAAGTCCTGCGCGAGGAGTTCCTCAAGCCGCTCGGCTTGACCCAGGTGGCGCTGGCCGAGCACCTGGGCGTCCCCGTTCAGCGAGTCAACGAGCTTGTGCGTGGCAAGCGAGGCGTTACGCCGGAGACAGCCTGGCTCCTGGCTGGCGCCTTCGGGACGACCCCTGACTTCTGGGTCAATCTCCAGACCGCCCACGATCTGGCCGTCACCAGACCAACGCACGGTGTCCCACAGCTAGCAACGGCGGCTTGAGTCACGACCCCCGTACCTGTCCCCGGCCGGAACCGGGCGTCGCATCATCCAGCGCGACGGGTGCGACGTCGTTGAGGTCCGCCAGCACGAGATAACCCGCGTCGTACGGGCTGACGCTGTGGCGCCGTGCCCAGATGGCCGCCAACAGCCATGGCTCAGGCGCGGCGTACCGTACGTCGCCTCACCTACCTCGCTCGGAAGGGCCCGTGGACTGGTGACCCTCAGCCCAGGAAGGTGGCGACAGCCGCCACGAAACGCTCCGCATCATCCAGCCACGGGAAGTGGCCCGCTCCCGGCTGGACGACGAAACTGGCGTCCGGGAACAGCTCGGCGAACTGTGCCGCGACGCTGACCGGAGTGTTGAGGTCGACCTGCCCGGCGAGCAGCAGCACCGGCGCGGTCAACGTGGCCAGCGCGGCCCGGGTAGCCGGCGGGTCGAATGCACCTTCCGACCGGAAGACCGCCGCGGCCTGATCGTTCCGGCGGGCCTCCTGACCCGCATGGTGGGCCTGCGCGGCGGCGTCCCACCGGCCGTAGAAGAAGGGCGCGATGGCCTTGCGGCTCTCGTCGGTGGCATTGCCGGCGACGACAGCCTCGAGGGCCGCGAAGGCGGCCGCGAACCAGGGTTCGTCGCTGCGCAGCTGTGCGGTCTCGAGCCGGGATTGCCCGGTGGCGGCCAGGCCGACCGCCATGGTGCTGGGAGTGACCAGAACGAGCCTGCCGACGCGCTGCGGGTGCCGGGCGGCGTACTGGGCCGCGAGGTTCGCGCGCCGGCGCTGTGCCCGAGCAGGTCCAGCCGCTCCCGGCCGAGATGCTCGCGCAGCGACGCCGCCGAGGTCACCGAGATAGCTCGAGTCCGACATCGGACCGCCCGCCAGACACGCCACCGGTGCGCCCTCGCCACGCACGCGGTAAGCGAGCTTCGTTCCGTCAGGGGCGGAGAAGGTTTGCATATCGACGATCATGGCAACGGCCAGCTGGCAGGGCAACCGGTTACCGGGTCATCTCGACGTCGAAGCCCAGCCAGCCTGCGAGATCATCGATCTCCTCGTCCACCGCGCCGGTCATGGTCCGGTCGAACGGCACGTCCTGGTGGACGGCATCGACCCGGAGCACTCCGGCAGTGCGGTCGGCGGTGGCGTCGAGCTTGCCCACCAACCGGTCGCCATACAGAATCGGCAGCGCGAAGTATCCCCAGCGGCGCTTGGCGGCCGGCTTGTACATCTCGAGCTGGTAGTCGAACTCGAACAGCTCCACGGTGCGCTTGCGGTCATACACCAGCCGGTCCAGCGGCGACAGCAACGCCGCCCGGCCCGCGAACGGCCGACCCAGACCCTCCAGCTGGGACGGATCCACCCGCCACCTGCCCTTGACGCCCTCGACCACGGCCGGCTCGCCGACCTC
>SLSW01000334.1 GCA_007130245.1 Micromonosporaceae bacterium | reverse complement strand
GGCATCCCGTACGGCACCGGGCTGATCAAGAACTCCTACGTCGGGCGTACCTTCATCCAGCCCTCACAGACCATCCGGCAGCTGGGCATCCGGCTCAAGCTGAACCCGGTGCGCGAGAACGTGCGCGGCAAGCGGCTGGTGGTCGTTGACGACACCATCGTGCGCGGCAACACCCAGCGGGCCATCGTGCGGATGCTGCGCGAGGCCGGCGCGGTGGAGGTCCACGTGCGCATCTCCGCACCACCGGTGCAGTGGCCCTGCTTCTACGGCATCGACTTCGCCACCCGGGCCGAGCTCATCGCCAGCGGCACCGACATCGAGGGCATCCGCCGCGCCATCGGCGCGGACTCGCTGGCCCACGTGTCGCTGGACGGGCTGGTGGCCGCGACCGAACAGCCGAAGACGCGACTGTGCCGGGCGTGTTTCGATGGGGAGTACCCGATCGAACTACCCGCCGACCACCTGATCGGCAAACACGTCCTCGAGGGCGTCGACCGGCGCGTCGCCGGTGCGCCATCAGCGCAGCCGGAGGACCTCAGCGAGGCGCACTCGCGGGGCGGGAACGAGAAAGGGTAGCCGTGACGCACGTAGGCGAGCGATCCGACAGCGCCGGTGGCGGCCAAGCCGACAAGGGCGGTAGCGGCCAAACCGACAAGGGCCCGTTCAACCTGAAGTGGAACGGCCGCACCAACCGCGGCCGCCGGCAGCGCACCGTCACGTACGCCGACGCCGGAGTGTCCATCCACGCCGGCGAACAGGCGGTGGAGCGACTCAAGACGCAGGTGCACCGCACCAAGCGCCCGGAAGTGCTGGGCGACCTCGGCGGGTTCGCCGGGTTGTTCCGCCTCGACACCAGCAAATACCGCAGCCCGGTGCTCGCCTCCTCGACTGACGGCGTGGGCACCAAACTGCTCATCGCCCAGGCGATGGACATCCACGACACCGTCGGGATCGACCTGGTGGCGATGGTCGTCGACGACATCGTCGCCTGTGGGGCGGAGCCACTGTTCCTGCTCGACTACGTCGCGTGCGGGGAGGTGCAGCCGGACCGGGTCGCCGAGATCGGCGCCGGGGTGGCGCTGGGGTGCCAGACCGCCGGCTGCGCGCTGCTCGGCGGCGAGACCGCCGAGCATCCCGGTGCCATGGCCGCCCACGAGTACGACCTGGCCGCCACCGGCGTCGGTGTGGTCGAGGAGGACGACATCCTCGGCCGCGACCGGGTCGAGGTCGGCGACGCGGTGATCGCCATGGGCTCCTCCGGCCTGCACGCCAACGGCTACTCGCTGGTGCGGCACGTGCTGCTGGGCGCCGGCCGGCTGCGGCTGGACTCGGTCATCGAGGACCTCGGAGCGCAGCGCACCCTCGGCGAGGAACTGCTGACCCCCACCAGGATCTACACCAAGGACTGCCTGGACCTGCTGCGCGAGGCCGACGTGCGCGCGTTGGCACACGTCACCGGCGGCGGGATCCCCGGCAACCTGGTGCGGGTGCTGCCCGGCCACGTCGACGCGGTGGTCAACCGGGCCACCTGGTGCCCACAGCCGATCTTCGACGTGGTGCAGCGGCGCGGGCGCATCGACAGCGCGGAGATGGAGTCGACCTTCAACATGGGCATCGGCATGCTCGCGATCGTGGCCGCCGACGACGTCGACCGTACGCTGGCGTTTCTGCGCGGCCGGAAGATCGACGCGTGGCAGGTGGGCGAGATCGTCGAGGGCTCGGGCGAGGTGCGCATGCTCGGCTCGTACGCCGGTGGTTGAGCCCGGGCGAGGGTGACAGACCCCTTGTAACCGGACAGCGGCGTCACATAGCCTGACATCGCGCAGACCGTCGTCCGGTCCACACCGGCGGCACTGCCTTACTTGCGGGCTGCCGGAATTGGCGTTGACCTGGATGCCACACCCGTGCACCGCTGTCGGGGGAGAGGGAGGCGCAGCTGTGCCGCACTGGACCGGCATGCGGGGTGTGATCGACATCCCGTCGTACGTGCTGCTCCAGCCGACCACATTGTGCAATCTGGACTGTGCCTATTGTTACCTACCGCAGCGTTCGAGTGACAGGCGCATGCCGGTGCCGGTGGCGCAGGCGGTGGCGGACACCGTCAACGCCTGGGCGGGCAAGGTGGAACGCTTCTCGGTGGTGTGGCACGGGGGTGAGCCGCTGGCGGCCGGTCGCGAGCATCTGGCGCAGCTGATGGCGCCGTTCCAGGGGGTCGAGCACCACATCCAGACCAACGCCACCCTCATCGACGACGGATGGTGCGAGTTCTTCCTCACGCACGGGGTGGAGATCGGGCTCAGCGTGGACGGGCCGGCCGATCTGAACACGTTGCGCACCGACCGGGCCGGGAAGCCGGCGTACGACCGGATCATGCGGGGGGTGGAAGCACTGCGCCGGCACGGCATCCGGTTCGCCGTGATCTGCGTGGTCGCCGACCCGCGGCCGGGACTGGCCGCGCGACTGTACGAGTACTTCCGGGAACTGGGCTGTTACTGGTTGGGGATCAACATCGAGGAACGGGAGGGTGTCAACACGCGGGACAACACCCGCGACGGCGACGCCGTACGCGGCTTCTGGGCGGAACTGACGGCGGCGTGGCACGCCGACCCCGGCATCGAGCTGCGGGAGGTGGAGTGGTCGCTGCACTACCTGGCGGCGGCGCTGCGGGGGGAGGAGGACAGCGTGTTGCCCCGCCAGCGCGACCCGGTGCCGACGGTCGCGCACGACGGGCGGGTGGTGCTGTTCTCGCCGGAACTGGCCGGCTTCGACGACGCGGCCGGGTACGGCGACTTCGCGGTGGGCAACGTGCTCACCACGCCGCTGGACGAGATCGTGGCCTGCGCAGAGACGCCGACAGGCTGGCTGGCCGAGTATCTCGCCGGAGTGGAGGCCTGCCGGGCCACGTGCCCGTACTTCGGCTTCTGCGGCGGCGCCCACGCGTCAAACCGTTACTTCGAGACGGGGCGGTTCGATGTCACGGAGACCGAACACTGCCGGAACACCAAGATCCGCCTACTGGAAGGAGTACTGAAACATGCCCGAAGCAGCGGGAACAACTAGGCACACGCCGGCACCCTCACGGTCACCGCACGCAGGCAGCGCTGCGGGGCGCCAGCCCGAAGCAGCGGGAACAACTAGGCACACGCCGGCACCGTCGGCACGCGCGCACGACTCGACAGACGCGCGCGAGGCGGGCGCGGACCTGGCGCAGCGGGTCCTGGCCGCGGCCGACGGGCTGCGCCCGCTGGTCGCCACCGCGCAGGAGGCGCAACAGGCCCGCGCCAAGGCTCACGGCGCGCCGCGGTGGACAGACGTGTTCACCACACAGTTCACGGAGTTCAGCAACCGCCCACGGCTTTGATGAGCGGTCGGGCCGGACGCACACCCGGTCGCCGCGCCGCCGCACAGTCCCCATTATCCGCGCGTCCCCGCAACCCGCGCGTCCCCGCAACCCGCGCGTCGATCTAGGGATTGTTCATGCGGTTGAAGGTCAATACACGTGAAGGATCCCTAGATCGACGCGAAAGCGGGGCTTAGCGCCGGGAGGACCAGTTGTCGTCCTCGTCCTCGTC
>SLSW01000295.1 GCA_007130245.1 Micromonosporaceae bacterium | reverse complement strand
TCGACGCCGACCAGCAGCGTGGCCAGGAAGGTCACCACCACCACCAGGCCGTCGGCGCGGCGGGTGCGCCAGACCGCCCGCGCGCCCTTTCCGTCCACCAGGCCGAGCACCGCGATCACCACGATCGAGGCCAGCACCGCGTACGGCAGGTGGTAGAACGCCGGGGTCAGCAGGACGACCGTCAGCGCCACCACCGCGGCGGTGATCAGGGTGGACACCGGGGTGCGGGCGCCGGCGGCGAAGTTGACCGCGCTGCGGGAGAACCCGCCGGCGACCGGGAACGCCTGGAACAGCCCGGCGGAGACGTTGGCGGCGCCGACGGCCGCGAGTTCCCGGCCGGCGTGCACCCGCTGGCGGGCGCGGCCGGCCAGCGCCTTCGCGACCGCGATCCCCTCCAGGTAGGCCACCAGCGCGATCGCCACCGCCGCCGGCAGCAGCGCCAGCAGGTCCGACGGGTCGAGCGCCGGCAGTGCCGGCAGCGGCAGCCCGGCGGGCACCTCGGTGAGGATGCGCACCCCGCGGTCACCCAGCGCGAACGCCGCGCTGACCGCGGTCACCCCGGCGACCACCAGCAGCGCCCCGGGCAGTTTCGGCGCGTAGCGGCGCAGCAGCAGCAGCGCCGCCAGGCTCACCGCGGCGACCGCCATGGTGATGCCGTGTACGCCGGAGTCGGCGCGGAACAGTCCGGCGAGGGTCTCCGGCAGGGTCTGCCCGCCGTCGGCGCGCAGCCCGAACAGGTCCTTGACCTGGCTGGCGGCGATGATGATCGCCGCGGCGGAGGTGAACCCGATCAGCACCGGATGGGAGATGAAGCTGACCAGCGACCCCAGCCGGGCCACGGCCAGGATCAGGTGGATCGCGCCGACCATCAGGGCCAGCACAGCGGCCAGCGCCGCGTACCGCCCCGGGTCGCCGGCGGCCAGCGGACCCAACGCCGCACCGGTCATCAGTGCGGTGATGGCCACCGGTCCGACCGCCAGCGACCCGGAGGTGCCGAGCAGGGCGTACGCGATCAGGGGCACCACCGAGGCGTACAGCCCCACCACCGGCGGCAGGCCGGCCAGGGAGGCGTACGCCATGCTCTGCGGCACCAGCATCACCGCGACCGTCAGGCCGGCGATGAGGTCGTGCCGCAGGGTGTCGCGTTTGTACCCGCGCAACCACCCCAGCAGCGGAAACAGGCGCGCGGCGCCGGTGTGCTGCTGCTGCGGATACCCGGTGGTGGCCCCTGCCGTCATTACGTGCCGGCCTTACGTGCCATCTCGTTGACCGCGGCCTCGGCGTTGGCGCCCGGGCCGCGGTTGTACGGCAGCGTGGCCAGCAGGTTGCCCATCATGCAGGTGTTGCTGAGCGCGGCGAATACCAGGCCGGCACCGACCAGTCCGGCCACGAGGTGCGCGCCCGGGATCACGATGCTGGCCAGCACCGACAACAGCACGATCGAGCCGGCCACCAGGCGGACCTGGCGCTCCAGGCTCCAGCGCTGCTTGCCGCGCTTGACCGAACCGCCGGCCGCGATCCAGTCGTTCATGCCGCCGGTCATGACGGTGGCGCCGGTCAGTCCGGCGCCGGCCAGCTTGGCGCACGCCTGGCTGGCGCGGTTGCCGGACTGGCAGATCAGCACCATCTGCCCGCCGGCGTCGTTGACAATGCGGGCCAGGTGGGCGTCGACCTGGTCGAGCGGCAGGTTGATGGCGCCGTCGATGTGGGCGGTCTCGAACTCGGCGGGCGTGCGCACGTCCACGACCAGGGTGTCGGGGTTGGACGCGAGCATCGAGCGCACCGAGGTCACATCGATGGCGGGCAGGGTGGTGTCAGTCACGACAGCTCCAATCGGCAGGATCATTCAGGCATGTCCCGGCGGGGCGGGACGGGACGGGCGGCACCGCCCCGCCCCGCCGGGAACGGGGAAGGGAGTCAGGAATTGATGGCCTCGACCACGTCGCCGATGCCGCCGCCGTCGAGCACCACCGGCTGGTAGCCCTCGCGGGCCAGCAGCGTGGCGGCGATGGCGGCGCGCCGGCCGCTGCCGCAGGCCACCAGCACCGGCGTGTCGCGGTCGATGCCGGCGGGCACGCCGTCCTTGACCAGGTCCGGTAGGAACCGTTCGGCGGCGCCGTCGAGCCGGACGTCAGCCCACTCGTTCGGCATCCGCACGTCGAGGACCTGCGCGGCCGGGTCGGACATCCGGCGTACGAACTCCGGCACGTCGATGAGGTCGAAGCGGTCGGTGGCCGCGTCACCCAGGTCGCGAACCACACCCTGCACGGTGTCGATGCCGATCTGGGCCAGTTGGGTGACCGCCTCGGTCACGTCCTGGTCCGGCTCGGCGACCAGCACGATCGGCGACTGGTAGGGCAGCAGCCAGCCGACCCAGCTGCCGAAGTCGTCACTGAACTCGACGCCGACCGCGCCTGGCAGGGTGCCGGCGGCCAGCGAAGCGCGCGGACGCATGTCGACCACGTGGGTGCCCTCCGGCTGCGAGTCGAGGTCCGCCACCTTCAGCTCCGGCACCTGCACCGGCGGCATGGGCCTGGTGCCGAACGTGTTCGCCGGGCCCATGTACTGGTAGAACGCCGGGATCGGCATGGGCGCGGCGAGCAGGGCGTCGGCGAACTCCTCCACGCCGGCGATGGCCAGCATCGGGTTGGTGTCCAGCTCGTCGCCGATGGTGGAGGTGAACGTGCCGGCACCGCTGGCGGTGCAGAAGGAGCCCTCACCGTGGGTCGGGTAGAGCCCGACGGTGCGGGGCAGGCCGGCCAGCCGGTGCAGCGAGCCGTGCTGCAGCCTGGCCAGGGTGCGGGCGCGCTCCGGACCGAGCAGGTCGGGCCGGCCGGCGGAGGCGACCAGCAGGCTGCCGCCGGAGAACACCGCCACCGGCTCACCCTCCAGGAACACCACGTAGCTGGTGTGCTCGGGGGTGTGGCCCGGGGTGTGGATCGGGCGGATCGTGAGCCCGCCGCCCTTGATGTCCTCCTGGTGGAACGCCGGGGTGTGCGGGTAGGCGGCCGCGGCGGCCGCCGGCAGCACCAGCTCCGCGCCGGTGCGCAGGGCGGCCTGTTCGCCACCTGAGTGGTAGTCGTTGTGAAGGTGGGTTTCCAGCACGAATCGCAGGTCGACGTCGCGCTCGGCGGCGGCGTTGAGGAACCTGTCGATGTCGCGTTGCGGGTCGACGAGCACGCCCTTGCCGTCGTGCACCAGCAGATAGCTCTGGTCGCCGAGGCCCGGGGTGCGGAATGAAACGAGATCCATGGTTTCCTCCTCGACCCCAGTATGCACGGATGACCGTACATTTGGCAACTGGCCGCCTGATGACCGCCACGGGGGGCAGGTACGCTTGTCCGTGCAAGCATACAAGCAGCAGGAAATGGCGGGAGGTCGCGCACAGATGACGGAAGCCCCGGCACGCCCGGTCGACCGCACCAGCCCACTGCCACTGTGGGCCCAGCTCTATCACGACCTGGTCCGGCGGCTGGAGGGCGGCGGGTTCTGCACCACCGACGGCTTCCCCGGCGAGCATGAGCTGGCCGACGAGTACGGGGTCAGCCGGCATACGGTGCGCGAGGCGCTGCGGC
>SLSW01000203.1 GCA_007130245.1 Micromonosporaceae bacterium | reverse complement strand
GCGTTGGCGGTGGCCACGCCGGTCAGGTCGGCCACCATGGTCTGGAAGTTCAGCAGCGCCTCCAGCCGGCCCTGGCTGATCTCCGGCTGGTACGGCGTGTAGGCGGTGTACCAGGCCGGGTTCTCCAGCACGTTGCGGCGGATCACCCCCGGTGTGTGGGTGCCGTAGTAACCCAGGCCGATCATCGACACGGCCACGGTGTTGCGGGCCGCCAGCGACCGCAGCTCGGCCACCGCCTCCGCCTCGCTGGCCGCCTCCGGCAGATCCAGGGTTCCGTGCCAGCGGATCGTCTCCGGGATCGCGGCGTCCATCAGCTCATCCAGCGAGCCGTACCCGATCGTCTCCAGCATCCGACGCTGCTGGTCGCCGTCGGGGCCGATGTGGCGCTGGGCGAAGTTACGTCCGGTCATTCGCGCTCCCAGGCTGGGTGGGTCTGGTCAGCCCTCCCCCTCTGTCGGGCCCGGTGCCCTCCAGAGGTGCCTGCCCACCGCGGTCCTGGTGCCTGAGAGGTTCCGGGGAGGATTTGCCCCTTCGGCGCCGGCCGACTGGCTGTCGGCGGACTCTCCCACGTGGGTGCTACCGGCTCCCCTACCGTACCAAGCGCCACACGTACGGCTGTCAACCGGCGTCGCGGGTGCCTCAGCCGGTGCGGCGGCGGGCGCGCCGGGCGGCCAGCTCGTCGGCGAGTGCGCCCTGCTCAGCCGTCTCATCCTCGGCCTGCGACGACACCGCAGTGCCCTGGTCGGCCGGCGGCAGGTGGCTCAGTGTGCCCTCGATCTCCCGGCAGGCACCACCGATGGCGATGCCGAACACACCCTGGCCGCCCTGCAGCAGGTCCACGACCTCCTCGGCCGAGCGGCACTCGTAGACCGTGGTGCCGTCGGAGATCAGGGTGAGCCGCGCCAGGTCCTGCACCCCGTGGGCGCGCAGGGTCTCGATCGCTTTGCGGATGTTCTGCAGCGACACCCCGGCGTCGAGCAGCGACTTGACGACCTTGAGCACGACCAGGTCGCGGAACGAGTACAGTCGCTGAGTGCCGGAGCCGGAGGCGTCGCGGATGCTGGGGGTCACCAACCCGGTGCGGGCCCAGTAGTCGAGTTGCCGGTAGGAGATGCCGGCGGCGCGCATGGCGGCCACTCCGCGGTAGCCGACCTCCTCCGGCGCCGGCTGCGCCTGCCCGTCCGCCTGCTGGTGTCCGTGCGCTGGCGCGGGCGCGTCAGCTGCCTCGTGCGGCTGCGGCTCGTGCGGCTGCGGCATGCCCTCGACCTCCCCGGCGGCGGGTGTGGCGCTCGCCTCGTGCTGAGCTTACCGCTGGCGGGCCCGCCCCGCCGGGCACGAAACGCCGGTAACGCCGCCGTGGCGGACCCGTCATCGACGCCCGGCAGCGGGTGTCAGCCGGCGAAGTCTTCCGGACGGACCTGGTCCAGAAACTCGCGGAACTTCTCGACCTCGTCCTCCTGCTCGTCCGGGATCAGGATGCCGGCCTCGTCGAGGACCTCGTCGGCGACCCGGATCGCCGCGCCCACCCGCAGCGCCAGCGCGATCGAGTCGCTGGGTCGTGCCGAGACCCGCAGCCCGTCACCGATGAGCAGGTCGGCGAAGTACACGCTCTCCTTGAGCTCCACGATCTCCACCGCGTGCAGGGGGGCTTTCAACGCCTGCAGGATGTCACGCAGCAGGTCGTGGGTCAGCGGCCGCGCCGGCTTGACCCCCTGCTGCTCATAGGCGATGGCGGTGGCCTCCACCGCGCCGATCCAGATCGGCAGGTACCGCTCGCCGTCCACCTCTCGCAGCAGCACGATCGGCTGGTTGGTGGGCAGCTCCACCCGTACCCCGACCACGCTCAGCTCGCGCACGCTCAACCTCCGCACCGCGTTCATGCCGCCGCAGCGGCGTCTCTTTGCACGGTACACGCCGGGCAGCTGGTGCCGCCCGGGTCGCGCGCCGGTTACGACGCGGCGTCATCCTCCTCCGGACGCGGACCGGCCACGAACACCAGCCGGAACTTGCCCACCTGCACCTCGTCGCCGTTGCTGAGGGTGGCCGCCTCCACCCGTTCCCGGTTGACGTAGGTGCCGTTCAGGCTGCCGACGTCGCGGACCGTGAAGGTGCCGCCATCCCGATGGAACTCCGCGTGGCGGCGCGACACGGTGACATCGTCGAGGAAGATGTCGCTGTCCGGGTGCCGGCCACTGGTGGTCACATCGTGGTCGAGCAGGAACCGGGCGCCGGCGTTGGGTCCCCGGCGTACCACCAGCAACGCCATTCCCGGCGGCAGCGAGCCGGAGATCCGGCTCGGCACGACATCAGTGTCCGGCCCCTCGAGAACGTCGTCGAGCGAGCCCATGCTCATGGTCGACGTGACGTCCAGCGGGGGGAACTCGTCGTCTGGGCGGGTCATCGGACCACCTCACGGCCTGGCAGGAACATTGTGTCGCAGAGTAACGAATTGCTGCCCAACCCGCAGAGCCTAGCCACGCGTCGATACCTGGTCAACAGGCTCCACTGGCAGGTCGGGCTCATCCGGCGGTCAGCTTACGGTAACCGTCAGCATCGAGCAGATTATCGGACTCGCCCGACGGGCTGACGGCGATCTCGATCAGCCACCCCTGACCGTACGGGTCGTTGTTGATGGTCTCCGGCGCCTGCGCCAACGCCTCGTTGACCGCCACCACCGTGCCGCTGACCGGCGCGTACAGCTCCGAGACGCTCTTGGTCGACTCGATCTCGCCGACCGGGTCACCGGCACTGACCTCGGCGCCGGTCTCCGGCAGGTCCACGAACACGATGTCGCCGAGTGCGTCCTGCGCATAGTGGGTGATGCCGACCCGCACGCGGTCGCCGTCGGCCGCCGCCACCCACTCGTGCTCGGCGGTGTAGCGCAGATGTTCGGGAATCACTGTGGTTGTCCTCCTGACCTCACGAGACCGGGCGCGCGTGTTGGAGCGCGGCCGGCTCACGCACCACTGTCACCTCGACCCCGGCCGGCTCCTCGTGCATGGTCACGGTACCGCCGCCGGCGTGCACCTTCTCCACCACCCCGCCGGGGATCGTCAGCGCCGGTTGGATCGTCTCCGGCTCGCCGATGACCGTCAGCGTGTACGGGCTGCGTAGCAGCTCGCCGTCGATGATGACGCCCCGTTCGTGGTCGATGAAGTAGGTGGAGGCGACCACCCGCACCTCGCCGCCGGCCTCGTCGGTGATCTGGATCGCCTCGGCGCCGGCCCCGCGCATCTCCTGCACCGCGTCCAGCAGCGTGGCGGCGGAGACCGGTTCCAGTCCGCCGCGGATCTCCACCCGCAGCCCGGGCCCCGAGGCCGGCAGCGTGCCCGACAGGATCCCCAGCTCGTCGGCGCGGCGGGCCGCTTCGGCCAGCGCCTCCTGCTGGCTCTGGCCGGCGGTCATCAGCCGGTCGCGGGTCTCCTCCAGCTCCGCGATCTCCTGGCGTAGCCGTTCCTCGTGGGCATCCAGGTCGGCCAGGATCCGCACCAGGTCCTCCTGCCGGGCCGCGGCCATGGTCGGGTCCGTGGCCACGCTGCGCACCTGCACCACGAAGGTGAACCCGAGCAGCGCCAGCAGCAGCGCCACCACCCCGCCGGCCGC
>SLSW01000148.1 GCA_007130245.1 Micromonosporaceae bacterium | reverse complement strand
GTGGTAGTGGTAGTGGACCGTGTGACCGACGTGGTTGCGAGCGGTGACCACCCGGTCCTGGTCGTCGTAGGTGAAGGTGATCCCGCGCCCGGTCGGCGAGTACACCGAGGTCACGTTGCCGGGGCGGTTACGGCTGTCACGCTCCCGCCCGATGGTCAGCGCGTTGCCGCGCGCGTCCCGGACCGCCACCAACGCCGCCCGGCGAAAGTAGTCGAACATCAGTGCAGTACCGTTGTCGAGCTGAAGCCTCCACAACGAACCATCCAGGGTGATGCGGGCACCGTCGAACACCCCGCCGGTGGTCGGCGCCTCGAAGACCGCGTTCGCCACTCCGGTACCCTCAGTGACCCGTTCGAACGGGATGGTAGATCCGTCGGGCATGGACAGGTCCGCGAACTGCTGCGCCGAGCTGAACCTCAGCGTCAACGCGTACTCCATGCCCGGGCCGATGCCGAATTCACGCACATCGTCGCTGCCCACCCTTCCCGACACCGGCTGGTAGCTGCGGGTCACAGGCAGCGGCACCAGGTCGTCGATCAGCAGGTCCGTGTGCATGTGCACCAGCAGCCCGCTGGCCAGGTCGACCGGCGCGATCGCGGCACCGGCCAGTAGTGGCTCCTGTCCCGCGGACACCTGCTGGGGGATCACTGCTAGCGCGGGCGGCGGGGTTTGCCCGCCGGAGGTAGGCCACGGCGTAGCCGTGGGCGCAGGCGGCTCGCTCGGCGACGGCGAAAACGCCGGTGGGGAGACCGACGGGCCGGGTTGGCTGGCATCGACCAATGTCAAGGTCACCGATCCGCTCTGGCGGTCGCGGGGCGCCAGCAGCACCGTGTAGGTGCCGTCGTCGGGCAGGCGGACCGCACCACCGCACCACCGGTCAAAGCCCCGCGCATCCGGGTTGCGTACCGGGCCCCGCGGCCCCGCGAGACCGACGTGAAGCGACGGGCAGGTCAGGTCGCCCGCGACCTCGGCCGACACGACGTCGCCGGCGGTGCCGGTGAAGGACGTCACCAGGGCGGTGCCGGTCCCGTCCAACTCCATCGACACCGACTCGCCCACCGCCACCGACGGCGGCTCCGCGGGCGCTAACGCAGGGTAATCTGTCCACGGGACGGCCAACAGCTCACCGGGAGCGTACGCCGTACCATCCGGCGTCGCCACGGAGACCGTGCCCGTCGTCACACCGGGAGGTACGGTGGCGACCAGCTCGGTCGATGATGCTGACTCGACCCTGCCGTAGAGCGTATCGGCCAACACCACCATGTCCACCATGGCGTCACCGCTGAACCGCGTCCCGGTGACGCTCAGCCGGTCGCCTGGCATCACGACCTCCGGGGAGAAGCTTGTCACCTTCGGCGGCTGGTCCACCTGCATGTGCAACTCGCCAGCCGCGGCGGTCCTCCCGACGGAGACCGTGACCGGACCCGAAGACGCCTCGTCGGGTAAACCCACGGTCAGGACGTACTTTGTGGACTCGATGACCTCCGCCGACGCGCCGCCTACTGACACCCGGTTACGCCCCGGCCGCGTGGAGAAACCTGTGCCATGCACCCGCACCACGTCGCCCGCCTCGGCACGAGCCGGCACCACGGCAAACACCGACAGCGCGCCCGCTGGCTGCCGGCTCACCTCCACCAGATTGCCGACCTGGTCGTAGTGGTAAACCGCGGACCCCTCCGCGGCCACCGTCACCGCGACCAGGCGACCCAGCTCGTCGTAGGCGTACACCACGGCGGGTGGGGGGTCTGCGCGAGATTCCGCCGCGTCCGCCCCCACCGTGGCCACCATCACCATCGCCAGCACGCCACCGAGGACACGGCGCCGGGGGCTATCCACCAAGGACCTCCTCCTCCTCCTGGGCTCCCGTTCCACAATAGCCGCCGGGCAGACAGGGCTCCGTGAGCCGTCGGGGTGGTGTGACCGACCTCTATCCGGCTGCGGGTCCCCCCGAGTCCCGCTCGGTCCCACGCGCGTCGCGCCGAACTGTCCCGCTAGCCGGCGCCGACCAAGCGTGCCAGGTGACGCCACCGAGGGATCTACGTCAGCGCCAGCTCATGCCGCAAGGTGATCATGTGCTCAGCGTCGAGATCCTGCTCCCGAGATGAACCAACATGGCTGCACCGAACTAGCGATCCTTGGGCAGGACGAGACGTTGTTCGATCGTGAGCACTTTGCATAGTTGCTAGTCAACGGTAATTTGTGATGCTGTGCGGAACGCTCCGCCGCTCCGCGGACCAGGCGTCCATACGTCGCCACCAAACTCGTTGCTTTGCACTACTTCTGCGCTTAGGGTTGCTGCAAGATTGCCGTCGATGAAGATCTCCGATGCTTCGAAAGACCCCGCAGGAGAAGAAGGAGCTGAGCTACGCCAAGGATCGGCGCAACGCATATGGCGAGAATGACAAGAGCTCACGCAAAAGCATTTGCCAGAGCAAGCGCCTGCCCAACCGTGCTGACCGGCGGCAGGAGCACCAGGTCCTTACGAGCGTGAGCGGACCCGTCATCAGCTCAGTCGCCGAAGAAGCCGAGCAGCGTGTGGCGAGCAGGCGTTCGAAGTGGTTGACACGGGGGTGGCGCAAGGACCCTGACCAGCCGTTGGCCGAGTATGTCGAGGCAAGACTGCATCGACGGGTCGAGCTGGGTATTGATCATCCTGCAACGGCCGAGGATCGCATCGCCCGGGTCCGCTTCCGCAGCCGCCGCCTTCGTCGGTGAACGGTCCACCGTCGATGATCTTTACAGACTGCGGCAGTTCCGAACACCCTGGGGCTTGAGCCCCGGACCTCCCGTTCGCCCGAGACTCTTCTCGTTGAGATACTTTCCGGCATGAGGACCAACTCGGACGTGGGACCAGATGGACAGGCTCGCCAATGGCCGACGCCCATCCGCGACCGACAATGGGTCGACGAGCAGGGAACCGTCTGGCGAATGCGCGGACCCGAGATCCGGCGACGAGAGCTGACGCGACTGCTCAAGCGCGACGATGTCCGCTTGCTGCACGTCTACGGCCTGGACCCAACCGTCATCCCGAAGTCCGATACAGGACCGCTGGTAACGCGAGTGGAGGAGTTCTTCGCGGGCGACGCTCCGCCCATGAGCGACTTCGTACTAGGCGACTTCCGTGACGATCAGCGACGGGTCATGATCGTCGTTCAGGAATCGTGCTGACGACGGCGCGCGAGGTCCGCTCATCTCGGGTGGACCGGACGTGGCAGAATCCGAACCGCATTTGTGCAGCTCAGGGGCCAATTGTCGCCCTCCGCCCAAGCCGGAAGCGGTCTCGGTAGTCGGGCGGCTCCGCCCAGAGAGCTGTTCGGGTAGGTGGCGGCTGGGCCGTCCGGCGGCGCGGACGCTGCCTACCACCCCCAGGTGGTAGAGTTCGGTGGTATGACCAAGCCGTGAAGCGGACACTGTCCATGCGCCCCGACGTCGACCGGATGCTGGCCGCCCATGTCCAGCAGACGCCCGGGGCCACACTCTCCTCCACCGTCAACGCCGCGCTGGTGGAGTATCTCGAGACTGCCGCACTGCAGGCATACCGGCGGTGGGATGCCGATGCCGACGCCGACGAACGTGCCGCTCTTGACGCGTTGGCAGCCCATGACGACAGGTCCTGGGTCG
>SLSW01000165.1 GCA_007130245.1 Micromonosporaceae bacterium | reverse complement strand
GGCCAGGCGGGACCGGGCGGGGGTGGCCGAGGCGCTGGAGATCGAGGCGGCCGCGGCCTCCGACGGGGCCGTGGCACGGGAGCTGGCGGGGCGGGCGGCGGCGATGTGGGCGGAGATGGGCAACCCGGTGGGACAGGCCAGCGCGGACCTCACCTACGCCGAGCGTCTGGACGACGCCGCCGCCCGCGCGGTGGTGGAGGCGGTCCGGCGGCGGATGGAGGAGATCGGCTGCCGGTGGATGGTCGAGCGCGCCGACGCGGTCAGCGCCGGACGGCCCGCTCAACCACCCCGCCCGGTACGGGTGGAGACGCTGGGCGCGTTCCGGCTGGTGCGCGACGGCGTGCCGGCACCCGCCTCGGTGTGGCGTTCCCGCAAGGCACGTGAGGTGCTGAAGATTCTGCTGGCCCGGCGCGGCCGGCCGGTGACCCGCGAGTTCCTGATGGAGATCCTGTGGTCGGGTGAGTCCCCGGAGGCGCTGGCCAACCGGCTGAACGTGGCGCTGTCCACGCTGCGCTCCGTGCTCGATCCGGACGGCCGGTTCGACAGCCAGACGTTCATCGCCACCGACGGGGACGCGGTGCGGGTACGGCTGGAGCATCTCGAGGTGGACGTCGAGTCCTTCCTCGATGACGCCAACATCGGGCTGGCGCTGCTGCGTTCCGGCCGGGCCGGGGAGGCGCTGCCGCGCCTGGCGCGGGCGGAGGGCAGGTACGGCGGGGACTTCCTGGAGGAGGACCTGTACGCCGACTGGGCGGTACCGCTGCGCGAGCAGGCCCGCGCGGCATACATCGGGGTGGCGGCACGGCTGGCGCAGCACGCCGAGGCCGCCGGCGACGTCGACGCCGCGACCCGCTACCTGCTGCGGATCCTCGAACACGATCCGTACGACGAGCGCGCCCACCTGCAGCTGGTGTCGGCGTTCGCGGCCACCGGCCGGCACGGTGACGCCCGCCGGCACTACCGGCACTACTGCGCGCGGATGGACGAGCTGGAGGTGGAGGCGGCGCCGTTTCCCGGGTGAACCGGCGGCCAGCCGGGACTGCGCCGCCGCGGCGCCGTCGGCCTTAAGCCGCTCTTAAGCCGGATCCCGACGATGTCGGGTATGAGACGGCTACCGTGCGGGTCGGTGACGTTCGTGTTCACCGATATCGAGGGTTCGACCCGCCTGGCGCAGGTGTTGGGGGCGGAGTACGGGTCGGTGTTGCACCGGCACCGGAAGGTGCTGCGGCGCGCGTGGCGCGCCGGTGGTGGCGTCGAGGTGGATACTCTCGGCGACTCGACCTTCGCGGCGTTCGCGGACGCGGACGCCGCGCTGCACGCGTGCCGCCTGGCGCAGCAGGCGCTGGCAGCCGAGCAGTGGCCGGAGTCGTACGCGCGGCCGCGGGTGCGGATCGGCATCCACAGCGGGCGTGCCTGGCCGCACGGCGGGGAGTACGCCACCGCGGAGGTGCACCTCGCGGCCCGGGTGGTGGCGGCCGCCCACGGCGACCAGGTGCTGTGCACCGCGGCGACCGCCCGCGCGGCCGGCGAGCTGCCCGGCGACCTGGTGCTGTGGGACCTGGGTCCGCACCTGTTGCGTGGCTTCCACCCCGCCGAGCGGTTGTTCCAGCTGGTCGCGCCCGGTTGGGAACGCCACTTCCCGCCGCTGCGCACCGAACCGCTGGCACCCTCCGGACTCACCGTAGCCGCGTGATGAGGACGTTCGTCGTACGGCTCTTCGAGCCCGCCCCCGGTGCCGGTCCGGTGACGCTGCGCGGGGTGGTGGAGGACGTGCGCACCGGCACCGCCACGAGTTTCCGGGGTGAGGAGCAGCTGCTGGCCGCCATCGCGCTGGCGGCGGGCGGCGACGAGGAGGACGGGCCCGGTCACTCCGCGTCGGCCAGCGGCCGTCCGTCGAAGTCGACCATCGAGTAGCGACCCAGCTTCTCCAGCCGGTGGTACGAGTCGATGACCCGGATGGTGCCGCTCTTGGAGCGCATGACGATGGACTGCGTGTAGGCGCCGCCGGCCCGGTAGCGCACACCGCGCAGCAGGTCACCGGAGGTGATGCCGGTGGCGACGAAGAAGCTGTTCTCACCTCGTACCAGCTCGTCGGTGGTCAGCACGTGGTCCGGGTCGTGACCCGCGCTTGCGACCTGCTCGCGCTCAGGGTCGTCACGCGGCCACAGCCGGGCCTGCATGCCGCCGCCCATGCACTTGAGCGCGCAGGCCGCCACGATCCCCTCCGGGGTGCCGCCGATACCCATCAGCACGTCCACGTCGGACTGCTCGCGGGCGGCGCTGATCGCCCCGGCGATGTCGCCGTCGGTGATGAATCGGATCCGCGCGCCGGCGTCGCGGACCTGCTGGACCAGGTCGCTGTGGCGGGGGCGGTCCAGGATGCACACCGTGATCTCGGAGATCGACGACCGCTTGACCTTGGCGATGCGGCGCAGGTTCTCCGCCACCGGTGCGGTGATGTCGATGACGTCGGCGGCCTCCGGACCGACCGCCAGCTTCTCCATGTAGAACACCGCGCTGGGGTCGAACATCGCCCCGCGCTCGGCGACCGCGAGCACCGCCAGCGCGTTCGGCATGCCCTTGCTCATCAGGGTGGTGCCGTCGATCGGGTCGACCGCGACGTCAACCTCCGGCCCGGTGCCGTCGCCGACCTGCTCGCCGTTGAACAGCATCGGCGCCTGATCCTTCTCACCCTCGCCGATCACCACGGTGCCCCGCATCGGGATGGAGTTGATCAGTCGCCGCATGGCGTCCACGGCGGCCTGGTCACCGCCCTCCTTGTCGCCGCGCCCGACCCACCGGCCGGCGGCCATCGCGGCGGCTTCGGTGACCCGTACCAGGTCCAGCGCGATGTTGCGATCGAGATCCTGCGGTGTACGGAGCGGATTGGACATTCGGCACCTCCTGTGCGAAAAGCGCGGAAGCATGGACCGTGACGAGTTCGCTGCGGCGAGTTAGTGGCATCCTGGCACATGTGGAAGAACGTGCGCAGCCTGACGACGCCGAACCGAAGACCAGCCGGCGCCCTCGCGACCTTGCCATCTCGCTGCTGGTGTTGATCATACCCATGGTGGTGCTGGTGGGCGGCTACCAGATGCTCGCCGGCCGGGACCAGCCGGTGGCGATCGATCCGACGCCGCGGTTGGCCGAGGCGCAGCACGCCGGCTTCGACTTCGGGTTGCCGGAGGGGCTGGACACGGAGTGGGTGCCGGTCAGCTCGGTCTTCCGGACCGTCGACGAGGGCGCGACGCTGCGACTGGGGTACGTGACACCCGAGGGTGAGTCGGTGCAGCTGGTGCAGAGCACGCTGCCGGCGGAGCAGTTGCTCGCCGGTGAGCTCACCGAGGCCGCCGCCCCGTCCGGGGCGATGGACGTGAGCGGCATCGAGTGGCAGTGGTATCCGGGACCGCCCGGAGAGCGGGCATTGGTGCTGCACGGCGACGAGGTCACGATGATCGTGGTGGGGCCGGCCGCGGAGGCCGAGCTCGCCGAGCTCGCCGCCTCGATGAGCCACCCCCGCGCGCCGTAGGCCCGCGCGAAACCTAGCCGCCGTCGGTGTTGCCTGCCGGGCCGTTGGTGCCGCTCGTGTCGGCCGGGCCGCTGGTGCCGCTGGTGCCGCTGGTGCCGCT
>SLSW01000162.1 GCA_007130245.1 Micromonosporaceae bacterium | reverse complement strand
GTGGTCGCTGGCGCGACCACCCCCATCCCCGGACATTGCGGGCTGGCCGCGCCGGCGCCCGCCCACCGGGCGGTGTCCCGGAGGGCTCAGCCGGCGGTGCGCGCCAGGATCCACAGCCAGTCGACCGGGCGACCGCCCTCCAGCTGCTGCTCGACCGAGCCGCGGTGGATCTCGAAGCCGGCGTCGGTGACCAGTCGGCGCGTGACCTCCGCGGGATGCGAGCTGAAGTACATCGGGGTGCCCAGCCAGTCGCCGACCACTCCCGGGTTGTCGTCGGGCTCCGTGCAGAACAGCAGCAGGCCGCCGTCGGACAGCCAGCGGCGGATCCGGGCCAGGAGCGTGGCGTGCAGCTCACGCGGCAGATGGTCGATGGTGTAGAAGGCGACCACCGCGTCGAACGATCCGGCCGGGTAGTCCAGGTCGGCGAGGTCGGCGACCGCGAGCTCGGCTGTGGGCACATTGGCCCGTGCCCGCGCGATCTGTTCCGCAGAGACGTCGACGCCGGTGGCGTCGTGCGCTGCGGCGATCGCCGCGGTGGCGGGCAGGCCGTTGCCGCAGCCCAGATCGAGCACGCGGGACCCGGGCGGCAGCCGGTCGAGCACCTCAGCCAGCCAGCGCATCCTCGGCCACTGGGTGCCGTCCTCCAGTCGTGCGTAGTCGTCCGCCACTCGGTCGTAGCCGCCGGCCACGATGTCCCGCCATGGTGCCCCGGACATGGCACCTCCTCCCTTTCGCAATATCAGAAGTAAGCTATCACGCTACTTCTGATACTGCGAACAGACGCCCAGGGGATGGGCGCTTCCTGGACCGCTGGGATCGCGGCATCGGTGGACGGGGTTGCGCATGTGGGGCACGATCGGCGAAAGAGGTCACGGGACGGCGCGGGTGGCGGCGAGACCCCGCCCGCTTAGCCGGAGCCGGAGAGGGGCGCGGGGCGATGGCTGACGAGCAGGACAGGGACAACCACGGCGGGGTCGGCGACACCGACGGACCCGCCCACCAGCCGGGCGGGGGACCCGACCATCCCGTCGATCTGGCGGAGGCGGTGCGGCGGGCGGAGCAGGCGGCGCGGGAGGCGGCCCGGGCCGCGGAGCAGGCCGCGCGGGCGGTGCTGGGCCAGGCCGCACCGCCGCCGGAGCCGGCTCCGCCGGAGCAGACTTCACGGCCGCCGGCTCCGCCGCAGCAGACCCCACCGCCGCAGCCGGTCGCCCGGCCGCCGGCACGCGCGCGTGTGGTGCTGACCGGGATCAGCTCCCGGGCCTGGGAACATCCGGCCGACCGCGGGGCGCTGACCGCGTTGCGCGAGCTCAAGGGCTTCGACGAGGTGCTCAAGGCGATCTCCGGGATGTGGAACGAGCGTGCCTGGCGGCTGCAGTTCCTCGGCGGGGCGATCAAGGTGGACCACCGGCAGTATCCGCGCGTGCACCGGCTGTACGCCGAGGCCGCCCGGTCGCTGGACGTGGCCGAGCTGCCGGAGCTGTACGTGCAGAACGACCGCAGCCTCAACGCCATGGCCGTGGGCATGTCCAAGCCGTTCATCGTGGTCAACACCGGGATGCTGGAGCTGGCCGACGACGAGGAGTTGCGCTGCCTGCTCGGCCACGAGCTCGGTCACGTGCTGTCCGGCCACGCCGTCTACCGCACGATGATCATCATCCTGACCAACCTGATGCTGCGGCTGGCGTGGTTCGCCATCGGCACCATCGTGCTGTACGGGGTGCTCGCCGCGCTGCTGGAGTGGTGGCGAAAGGCTGAGCTGTCGGCCGACCGGGCCGGTCTGTTGGCCTGCCAGGACCCGGCCGCCTCGCTGCGGCTGTCGATGAAGCTCGCCGGCGGCGGGGATCTGTCCGAGGTCGACACCGCCGCGTTCCTGGAGCAGGCGGGCGAGTACGAGCGCATCGGCGACATCCGCGACAGCGTGCTCAAGCTGATGCTGATGATGTTCCGCAGCCACCCGATGCCGGTGGCCCGGGCGGCCGAGATCCAGCGGTGGATCGACTCTGGCGACTACCAGCGGATCCTGGACGGGCACTACCCGCGGCGCGACGGCGACGCCGATGCGTCCATGTCGGAAGCCGTCAAGGAGGCCGCCGACGCCTACCGCGAGTCGTTCGCCCGTTCCGAGGATCCGCTGTTCAAACTGCTGCGCAAGCTCGGCGCGGACGGCATCGGCGAGTGGGTCGGCGCCGGCGCGGGCAAGGTGCGCGACTGGATGGGCGCCGCCGGCCGCTCGGCCCGCGATGCGGCCGGCGGCCAGCGGGGCGACCAGCAGCGGGGTGGGGGACCGGAGCCAGGCTCCGGTGGCGGCTGAGGGCGTCATACGATCGAGGGCATGGACATCAGCGAGATCCGTGCCGCGGTCGACCGCGAGCTGCCAGGAGTCAGAGCCGACCTGGAGCGCCTGGTGCGCATCCCCGGCATCGCCTTCCCGGGCTTCGACCACTCGCAGGTGCAGCGTTCCGCCGAGGCCACCGCGGAGCTGCTGCGTGGCTGCGGGCTCGAGGTGGAGATCGTACGCGCCGGTGGCCAGCCGGCAGTGATCGGCACCCGGCCGGCTCCGCCCGGTGCGCCCACGGTGCTGCTGTACGCCCACCACGACGTGCAGCCGGTGGGTGACCAGGCCCGCTGGGACAGTGACCCCTTCACGCCCACCGAGCGCGATGGGCGGCTGTACGGCCGCGGCAGCGCCGACGACAAGGCCGGGGTGATGGCGCACGTGGCGGCGCTGCGCGCAATGGGCGACGCGCTGCCGGTCGGGGTGGTGGTGTTCGTCGAGGGCGAGGAGGAGTTCGGTTCCGAGTCGCTGGAGCGGCTGCTGGCCGAGCGGCGGGAGGAGATCTCCGCCGATGTCATCGTCATCGCCGACTCGGGCAACTGGGACGTGGGCGTACCGGCGCTCACCACGTCGCTGCGCGGCATCGTCAACTTCACTGTCGAGGTGCGCACGCTCGCCTCGGCGGTGCACTCGGGCATGTTCGGCGGCGCGGTCCCGGACGCGCTGACGGCGTTGTGCCGCCTGCTGGCCACGCTGCACGACGACGCCGGTGACGTGGCGGTGGCGGGCCTGACCCGGCGCCCGGCGGCCCCGCTGGACTATGAGCCGGAGCGGTTGCGCGCCGAGGCGGGCATGGTCGACGGCGTCGACCTCATCGGCACCGGGCCGGTGGTCGAGCGGCTGTGGACCAGGCCGGCGCTGTCGGTGCTGGGCATCGATGCACCCGCCACCGGCGAGGCGCCCAACGCGCTGGTGCCCTCGGCCAAGGCGTTGGTGAGCCTGCGGATCGCGCCGGGCGAGAACCCGACGAAGGCGTACGAAGCGGTCCAGGCCCACCTGGGCACCCACGCACCCTGGGGCGCGCAGGTGACCGCCACGCTGGTGCAGGACGGCGCCCCGTTCGCCATCGACGCGGACGGACCGGCCTACGACGCGGCCCGCGCGGCGTTCCGCGCGGCATGGGACGGCGTCGAGCCGGTCGACATCGGCGTGGGCGGGTCGATCCCGTTCATCGCCACCTTCGCCGAGATGTTCCCGGACGCCGCGATCCTGGTCACCGGGGTGGAAGACCCGTACGCGAAGGCCCACGGCCCGAACGAGAGCCTGCACCTGGGCGAGTTCGCCCGCGTCTGCCTGGCCGAGGCGTTGCTGCTGCACCACCGCGGCGAGCGTTCCTGAGCGCCGCTGCTGAGGGCGGCCGGTTGTCACATCCCGGTGGCAGCATGGGCGCCGTGAAGTTCGCGGACGTGGCGGCCACCTCGGCAGCGGTGGCGGCCGTGTCGGGGCGCCGGGCGAAGATCGAGCTGCTGGCCGACGCGCTGCGCCGGCTGTCGCCGATGCTCGCCGCCAGCGCGGCCACTCCGGCCGAAGCGCTGGCGATCACCGGCGCGCCCACGCTGGTGGACACCAAGCTCGACGGCATCCGGATCCAGGTGCACCGGGACGGTGACGACATGGCGGTGTTCAGCCGCAGCCTGGAGCAGCTCACCGCGCGGATGCCGGAGGTGGTCACGGTCGCCCGGGCGCCCACCGAGCGCAACGACTGGCTGGTGCGGGTGCGCCCGGAGCAGGTGGTGGAGATCGCGTTCGACGGGGTGCAGGCCAGCCCCCGCTACCCGGGCGGGGTGACCCTGCGGTTCGCCCGGGTCATCCGCTACCGCGAGGACAAGTCCGCCGCCGAGGCCGACACGATTGACACGGTGCGGGCCATCCACCGCCGCGTGGCGTGAGGCCGCGCGTTCAGACCCGCGGGTCGTCGCGGTGGACGTTGACCTCGATCTCGGCGGCGGCGTATTCCAGCAGCTCATGCGCCAGGTTCGACAGTGCCCGGGCGCCGGCCACCTCCTCGCCGATGACCGGTGCCGGCCGGTCGGCCGGGTTGCGGCGGGCCTGCCCGTGCCCGCGGAACTCCTGCCCGCGCGGGCCCCGCAGCATTGCCACCGCCTGCGTGTTGTCCACATCCTCGCTGAAACGCAGCTCGACCTGCCAGGTCGTGGTCGTGGGCGCGGTCACGTGCCACCTCCCCGTTCGACGCTCTCGGCCCTATTGTCCGCCGCCGGTGGTGCCGACGCAGGCGGTTGCCGCAATGCGCCGCGGGCTTCCCGGCGCACGAACCAGACGTAGCCTGCCAGCGCCATCCCGGCGAAGATCCACCACTGCACGGCGTATCCGCCGTTGAGCCAGGCGTTCTCGCGCCGTACCGGGATCGGGGTCAGCCCATCCTGGGTCGGGGCCTCCATCTGCAGGTACGCACCGTAGAGGGGGTAGGGCACGTGCGGCGCTAGCGCGTCGAGGTTGATCCGCCGGGTCTGCAGCGCGCCCGCGTGCTCCTCCACCGGGCGCGGGCCGCTCTCGCTGAAACGCACCCGCGCCACCACCGTCACGTCGCCGGCCGGCGCCGGCGGCACCTCGGGCCGCGCCGCGGCGCCGTCCTCGGACGGTGGCACCCAGCCCCGGTTGACCAGCACGGCCGTGCCGTCCGGCAGCACCAGCGGGGTGACCACCTCGAAGCCGACGCGCCCCTCGACGGTGCGCCCGCGCACCAGCACCTCGTGCGCCTCGTTGAAGCGGCCGGTGGCCTCGACCATGGCCCACCCGGTCTCGCCCGGTGCCGCCGGCCCCACCTGCTGGTCCGGCCCGGGGGCGGACAGCAGCCGCGTCAGCGGCGCCGGATCGGCGACGTCCGCCGCGTCGATCCGCTGGTTGATCTCGCTCCGCTCCTCGTACCGATGGAGCTGCCAGAAGCCCAGCAGCGTCATCACCATGGCCGCGGCCAGCGCCAGGGCCAGCCAGCCGAACCATCGCGGCGTGAGGAGGAACCGGTACACATGCGGAAGGTTACAGCGCGCCCCACCCAACGTGAGCCGGTCGGGTAGCCTCGCCCGGGTGTCAGGAAACTCTCAGTTGTTCCCGACGCTGGAACTGGCCACGCCGCGCCTGCAGGTGCGACCAGTGACCGCGGATGACGCGCCAGCGGTGGCGGAGATCTTCGCGGACAAGCAGACCCATCGGTGGCTCCCGGTGCCGCAGGACTCCGGCGTGGTCGACGCGATGGCGTGGTGCACCCGGATGGCCGCCCAACAGCGCGCCAGCGGCATCGGTGACCACTACGCCATGGTCCGGCGGGAGGACGAACAGGTGGTCGGCTGCCTGTGGACCTCGCGCACCGACTGGGTCGCCCAGGTGACCGAGGTCGCCTACGCGGTGTCTGCGCCGGTGCGCGGGTTCGGCCTGGCCCCGGAGGCGGTGGACGCGTTGGCGATCGCGCTGCTGCTCGAGCACGGGTTCCAGCGCGTGGAGCTGCGGGTAGCGCCGGGCAACCTGGCCTCCCGCCGGGTGGCCGAGAAGGCCGGGTTCACCTACGAGGGCCTGCTGCGCAACGCCGGCTGCGTGCCCAGCGGCCGGGTCGACCTCGAGGTGTGGTCGTTCGTCACCGCCGACCTGCGCTGACCGCCGCCGGGTCGCGGCGGGTCACCGCACGATCGAGCCCGGCGGCGGTTCGAAGTCGGTCTGCGGTTCTCCGGCCAGCGCGTCGCGCAGGATCTGTGACACCGACTGGACCGACTGCTCCGCCCTTCCGAAACCGACCGCATTGAACGGGTTGTCCGGGTCGGCGGTGAAGCTGGCCACCGAGAGTTCCGGCGTGTAACCGATGAACCACGCGGTGCGGTTGTCGTCCGTGGTGCCGGTCTTTCCGGCCACCGGCCGACCGACCATGCCGTACACGCTGTCCGCGGTCGACCACGAACCGCAACTGCCGCGTGCGGCCCCGTAGCCGGTGACACACCGCGCCGCGTCGGTGGCGGCCCGGGCCACGTCCTCGCTGACCTCCTGGCGGCAGCGCGGCGCGGAGACCTCGACCCGGTCGCCGTCGGAGTTCTCCCAGGTCACCTCCTCGCCGCTCGGGTCCTGAATCGAGTGCACCGGCAGCGGCTCGCAGTAGACGCCGTCGGCGGCGGCCACCGCGTACGCGTTGGCCATCTCCAGCGGATCGGTGTCGGAGACCCCGAGCGTGAACGGCCCCCAGTTCTCGGCCTGGTCGGCCATCATCTGGTCGACCTCGGTGCGCCATCGCAGCCCGAGCCGTTCGGCCATACGTACCGCCTTGTCCGCACCCACCTCTTCCTGCAGCTGGACGAAGAACGTGTTGACCGACTTGCCCATGCCGGCCCACATCGTGTGGTTGCCGGTCATGGCGCCACTGGCATTGGCCGGGCACCAGTAGCCACCGCAGCTGACCGGCCCGGCGTCGGGGTAGATCGAGCGGTGTTGGTGCGGTGAGTCGATCCGGGTCGACAGCGGCATACCCTCCTCCAGCGCCGCCAGCAGCACGAACCACTTGAACGTCGACCCGGCCTGGTAGCCGGCCATGCCGCCGCCGCCCAGCATCGGGTTGACGGTGTTCGGATAGTTGCTGGTCACCACGCCGCGTAGGCGCGAGTCGGAGTGCGGGCCGTTGCCCGCCTGGTCCAGCGAGTAGGTCCGGTTGACCGCCATCGCCTTGACCAGTCCGGTGCCGGGTTCGATCGTGACCGCGCCGTGGGCGTACGGGCTGCCGATGCCCTCCTTGGAGGTCACATGCCGCATCGAGATCTGCTGGATCTCCGGATCGAGGGAGGTGACCACGTGGTAGCCGCCGCGCCGCAGCTGGTCCTCACGCTCGAGCGGGTTGTCGCCGAACGCCGGCTGGGCCACCCACCAGTTGCGGAACATGTCGCAGAAGAAACCCCAGTCCCGGTTGCTACCCGGCACCGATGCGCAGTCGTTGCGGGGCGTGGTGAGGTTGAGCTCGATGGGCCGGTCCTTTTCCCGTTCGGCGTTCTCCTCGGAGATGTATCCCAGCGCGGCCATCCGGTCGATCACCCAGTTACGCCGGTCGGTGGCCGCCTGCCGGTCCCGGGTTGCCGGATCGTACGCCGAGGGCGCCTGCACCAGTCCGGCGAGCAGCGCCGCCTCACCCAGGTCGAGGTCCGCCGGGCGCTTGGAGAAGAAGATCTCGGCGGCGGCGAAGATGCCGAAGGCGCGGTGGCCGAAGTACGCCCGGTTGAGGTAGCGCTCCAGGATCTCGGCCTTGGTCAGGTCGTTCTCGACCGACATCGCCAGGTTGGCCTCGCGGGCCTTGCGTTCGTTGGTCTGCTCGGTGGCCTTCTGCACCTGCGCTGGCGTCTCGGCGCCGTCGCGCATGGCCATCCGCACGTACTGCATGGTCAGCGTGGAGGCGCCCTGCTCCACCCCGCCGGCCTGGGTGTTCGCCACGAAGGCGCGGGCGATGCCCTTGGTGTCCACGCCGTCGTGCTCGTAGAACCGGGCGTCCTCGCTCGCGATGATCGCCTGCTGCATGTACGGGGAGATTTCGTCGATCGCCGTGTAGCTGCGGTACTCCTCGTAGAACATGGTCAGGAGGGTCTCGCCGTCGTTGGCGTAGACATAGGTGGTCTGCGCCGGGGGCACCTCGGTCAGTTCCCGGGGGAGGGCATCGAGCGTCTCGGAGGTGGACTTGATGCCGAGGCCGCCGATCGCCGCGATCGGGTAGACCGCCGCGGAGACGACCACGCCGGCGATGATGCCGGCGCGCAGCAGCGGGGACAGGTTCCCAATAGCGGACAGTAAGCGCGAGATCACGCTATCGAAGATATGACAATTTCTCCGATCCAGGGCTCGTTCACGTAGTTTGATCTTAGAACATGCGACTAAGGCCTAGATCGCCGAAATGCGGTAGTGGTGCAGGGTCTCCAGCGCCCTCACCGCTTCGTCCGGCGAGGCCACCCGGAAGCGCGCCCGCGTGTCGCCCTCGCCGACCTTGATCCCCACGTCGGCGTCGCACAGCACCGCGAACACGTTCTCGTCGGTCACGTCGTCGCCCAGGAACAGCACCGCGTCGGCGCGGGTGCGCTCGCGCAGCAGCCGGACCGCGGTGCCCTTGTCCGCTGTCGACACCGCCAGCTCGATGACCTCCTTGCCCTCGGTGACGTGCACCCCTGGCCAGGTCGCGGGACCGCCGCGCACCTCCTCGGCCGCCTCGGTGGCCACCGGCCGGTCGGCGTTGCGGGTGTGCAGCACCACGCTGACCGGCTTGACCTCCAGCGCCACCCCCGGCCGGTCGCCCACCAGCGCGGTCAGCCGCTGGCGCAACCGCTCGTGCAGGGCACGCGCGTCGTCGTCGATCGCCGCCACCCCGTCGATCTCGGCACCGTGGCTGCCGACCAGCGTCACCCGGTCCGCCAACCCGGACAGCGCGGCCAGGTCGTCGCGGCCGCGTCCGGAGACCACAGTGACCTCCGTGTCGGGCAGGTCCGCCAGCGCGGCCAGCACCGCGGTGCCCGCCGGGATCGGCCGCGCCTGCGCCGGGTCCGACACGATCGGAGCCAGCACCCCGTCGTAGTCGCTGGCCACCAGCAGCCGTGGTACGCGGGCGAGCCGCGCCAGCGCGGCGTCGAGCGCGTCGTCGATCACGGTCTCACTCGCCCAGCTCGTTCAGGAAGGAGTGGGCCCACCGGTTGACGTCATAGGTGCGCAGCTGCCGTTGCATGGTTCGCATCCGCCGCCGCGCCTCGGCCGGCTCCACCGTCGCTGCCTTCAGCAGCACCTCCTTGACCGCCTCCGGGTCGTACGGGTTGACCAGGAAGGCCTGCCGCATCTCGGAGGCCGCCCCGGCGAACTCACTGAGCAGCAGCGCGCCACCGCTGTCGCCGCGGGCCGCGACGTACTCCTTGGCCACCAGGTTCATCCCGTCTCGCAACGGGGTGACCATCATGACGTCGGCCGCGACGTAGAGCGCCGCCAGCTCGGTCCGGTTGTACGACTGGTGCAGGTAGTGCACGGCCGGCATCCCCACCCGGCCGAAGTCGCCGTTGATCCGGCCCACCTCCTGCTCGACGCGCAACCGCAGCGTCTGGTAATGCTCCACGCGCTCCCGGCTGGGGGTGGCCACCTGCACCATCACCGTGTCCGGCACCGCCATGCGGCCCTCGGCCAGCAGCTCCCGGAACGCCTTGAGGCGCAGCTCGATGCCCTTGGTGTAGTCGAGCCGGTCCACCCCGAGCACCACCGTGGCCGGGTCGCCGAGCTCGGCACGGATCTGCTTGGCGCGGGCCTGCACCGTCGGGCTGGCCGCCAGTTGCTCCATCTCGGTGGTGTCGATCGAGATCGGGAAGGCGCGCGACTTCACCTGCCGGTCCTCGACCTTGATGACGTGGCCGGAGTAGCGCAGGCCGAGCAGGTGCCGGGCCAGCCGTACGAAGTTCTGGGCCGCCAGGCGCTGCTGGAAGCCGACCAGGTCCGCGCCCAGCAGCCCGTGCAGGATCTCGGCGCGCTGCGGCATCTGCATGAACAGCTCGATCGGCGGGAACGGGATGTGCAGGAAGAAGCCGATCTTCAGGTCCGGGCGGCGCTCGCGCAGCATCGCCGGCACCAGCTGCAGCTGGTAGTCCTGCACCCAGACGGTGGCGCCGTGCGCGGAGACCTCGTCGGCGGCGGCGGCGAAGCGGGCGTTGACCTCGCGGTACGCCTCCCGCCAGCGGCGCCGGTAGGTCGGTGTCTCGACGGCGTCGTGGTAGAGCGGCCAGATGGTGGCATTGGACTGGCCTTCGTAGTAGCGCTCCAGGTCGTCGGCGGTCAGCGGCACCGGATGCAGGTGCACGCCCTCCATCTCGAACGGTTCCGGCGCGTCGCCGACCCCGCCGGCCCAGCCCACCCAGGTGCCGCCCCGGGCGGCCAGCACGGGATGCAGTGCCGTCACCAACCCGCCGGGGCTGCGTTGCCACTCCCGTCCGGTCTCGGTGATCACCTGGTCGACCGGCATCCGGTTGGCGACTACCACGAACGAGCTGCGGGCCGTCACGTTGTTACCCACCTCCGTCGCGTGTTCGTGACACGTGGTGGTACCCAGCGTACTAACATGCGGGAACGAAACGGTGGTGTGGATCTCACCGGCGCGGCGGGTGGGCCGCGGTGGGTGCGCGCGCGGTTACCTGGGAAGATGGAACAGACGCGGATCCCGGTCCGGGCGCGTCATGAACCCGACACACTCCAGGAGGTAGGGCGAACCGTGGCCCAGTTCATCTACGTGCTCGACAAGGCCCGCAGGGCGCACGGCGACAAGGTGATCCTCGACGACGTGACGCTGAGCTTCCTGCCGGGAGCCAAGATCGGCGTAGTCGGACCGAACGGCGCCGGTAAGTCCAGCCTGCTCAAGATCATGGCCGGGTTGGACCGTCCCACCAACGGCGAGGCGCGGCTCATGCCCGGCTACACCGTCGGCCTGCTGCAGCAGGAGCCGCCGCTGACCGAGGACAAGACGGTGCTCGGCAACATCGAGGAGGCGGTGGCCGACACCAAGGCCAGACTGGCGCGGTTCAACGAGATCGCCGAGAAGCTCGCCACCGACTACACCGACGAGTTGATGGCCGAGATGGGCACCCTGCAGGAGGAACTCGACCACGCCGACGCCTGGGACCTGGACTCCAAGCTGGAGCTGGCGATGGACGCGCTGCGCTGCCCGCCCGGGGATGCCGACGTGTCGACCCTGTCCGGCGGCGAGCGGCGCCGGGTGGCGTTGTGCAAACTGCTGCTGGAGCAGCCGGACCTGCTGTTGCTCGACGAGCCCACCAACCACCTCGACGCCGAGAGCGTGCAGTGGCTGGAGCAGCACCTGGCGAAATACCAGGGCACCATTCTGGCCATCACCCACGACCGTTACTTCCTCGACAACGTCGCCGGCTGGATCCTGGAGCTCGACCGCGGTCGGGTCTACCCGTACGAGGGCAACTACTCCACCTACCTGCAGAAGAAGGCCGATCGGCTGGCCGTGCAGGGCCGCAAGGACGCCAAGCTGCGCAAGCGGCTGGGCGAGGAGCTGGAGTGGGTGCAGTCCAATGCCCGCGCCCGCCAGACCAAGAGCCGGGCCCGGCTGGAGCGCTACGAGCAGATGGCCTCCGAGGCCGAGAAGACCCGCAAGCTGGACTTCGAGGAGATCCAGATCCCGCCGGGCCCGCGGCTGGGCAGCACCGTCATCGAGGCCCAGAACGTCGCCAAGGGCTTCGGCGACCGGATGCTCGTCGACAGTCTGAGCTTCTCGCTGCCGCCCAACGGCATCGTCGGCATCATCGGCCCGAACGGGGTCGGCAAGACCACCCTCTTCCGCATGATCGTCGGCGAGGAGCAGCCGGACTCCGGCAGCCTGCGCGTCGGTGACACGGTCCAACTGTCGTACGTGGACCAGACGCGGGCCGGGCTGGACCCGGACAAGACGGTGTGGGAGGTCGTCTCCGAGGGCCTGGACCATCTGATGGTCGGCAAGGTGGAGATGCCCTCGCGCGCGTACGTGGCCGCGTTCGGCTTCAAGGGTCCCGACCAGCAGAAACCGACCGGCGTGCTGTCCGGGGGCGAGCGCAACCGGCTCAACCTGGCGCTCACCCTCAAGATCGGCGGCAATGTGATCCTGCTCGACGAGCCCACCAACGACCTGGACGTGGAGACCCTGTCCAGCCTGGAGAACGCGCTGCTGGAGTTCCCCGGCTGTGCGGTGGTGATCGCCCACGACCGGATGTTCCTGGACCGGGTGGCCACCCACATCCTGGCGTGGGAGGGCGACGAGGAGAATCCGGCGAAGTGGTTCTGGTTCGAGGGCAACTTCGAGTCGTACGAGAAGAACAAGGTCGACCGGCTGGGCGAGGAAGCGGCGCGCCCGCACCGGGTGACCCACCGTCGCCTGACCCGGGACTGACGCGCCATGGGTGGGTTCGTCCCGCCGGCGGACGCGCGGGTGTTCCTCGGGCGGCTGACCCACCTGGACGCCGCAGCGGTGGTGCGGCTGCGCCCGGCCGGCGCCGGTCGGGTGGCCTTGTGGGGGCGGCTGCCGTGGGCGGTCCTGGTGACCCGCGAGGTGGACGGCGAGGTCGCCGAGGATGTCACGGTGGGCGCCACCGACCTGCTGGCGGCCGACGGGCCGCTCCCGCCGCGGCGGGACGCGTGGTGGCGCTGGCCGCTGCCGCCGGATCCGGGTGCGGTGGTGGAGAAGGTGCCGGGCGCGCGGCTGCGGGAGGTGGCCGCGGCGGCCGCGGGCACGCTGCGGGAGGTCACCGAGACCGGGCTGGAAGGGCGCCCAGTCGGGGTGCGGGTGCTGCGGGAGGCGCTGCTCGACCACGTGGCGGTGGTGGTGGAGACCGCCGGGGCCGGCCGGGTGGAGGTGCCGCAGCGGCTGGTGCAGGCGTTACTGCGGATGGGGTTCCTGGGACCGGACGAGGCCGACGAGGCTGACGAGCCCCCGGTACGGGTGCGGCGGGCCGACGGCTGGGTCGGGCTCGCGGCCCGCTTCGGCACCGCCTGGCTGCCCCCGCCCGACCCGCTGGCGGTGCGCCCCGCCCGCCGCCCCGCCGGCAGATCGGGCTGAGAACCGCTCGATCGGCGGGCCCTGGGGCCGGATCGACGGAGCTTGCGGGGAGGTTGGCGGGTTAGCGGCCGGTCAGGGCGCGTAGCGGCGTGGGGTCACCGCCGAGGGCGTCGACCACCCGGCTGACGTTCTCGGCCATCATGCCGACGTAGCTGTGCTGCGGATCGCCGGGACTTCCCGGCAGCGTGTCGTCGGCCAGCTCGCCGACGTACTCGGCGCCGGTCTCGTCGGCGATCGCGGCGACGACGTCGTTCGGAAACTCCTCGGCCCCGAATATCGCGGGCACGTCCTCGGCCCGGATCTGGTCGATGATGGCACGGACGTCGGCGGCGGACGGCTCCGAGTAGTCCGAGGGCTGGACGGCCGCGATCACCTGGACGCCGTACTCATGACCGAAATATGCCCACGCATCGTGGTAGACCACGAGCTTGCGCCGTTCCTCGGCGAGGGAGCCGACCGCGGCGCGGATGGCGTCATCGAGCGCCTCGAGCTCGACGCGGTACTCCTCGGCGCGTTGCGCGTAGTGGTCCGCTCCCTCCGGGTCTACGGCGGTGAGCACCTGCGCGACGACCTCCACATAGGCGACCATGTTCGGCACGCTGGTCCACACGTGCGGGTTGAACCCGCCCTCGGGGGCGCCGTCACCATGGCTGTGGCCGTCCTCGTCCCCGTGGCTGTGGCTGCCCTCGTCCCCGTGGCTGTGGCTGCCCTCGTCCCCGTGG
>SLSW01000047.1 GCA_007130245.1 Micromonosporaceae bacterium | reverse complement strand
CTGCCCTCCGAGCCTGTTGATCTAGGGATTGTTCACGCGGTTGGAGACCCAACCACGTGAACAATCCCTAGATCGGCGGGGACGGGGGTGGAGGTCGTACGCTCCAGGCATGCCAGCGGCACAGGGTCCGGACGAGCGTGACCCCGCGCGAACGGCGCGGCACCGGCAGCCGTCGCTGTTCGCGGTGGACGTCACCGACCCGGACCCGCAGGACCTCGCCGGGCTGCTGGCCGGTCCGGGTCAGCTCAGCCGCATGGGCGGTACGGCGCGGGTGAGCGTGGCGGTCGACGCGGCCTGGCGGGTGCACGCGCTGGTCGGGGAGTTTCTGCGCCGCCAGGTGCCGGCCACCTGGGGATCCACTGACGATGGCGGGTTCGTGGTGCGCAGCGCCTACACCGTGCGCCTGGTGCGCCTGGTGCGCGAGTGGTCGGACGGCAGCGGTGAGGGCACCAAACGGGCGCCGGCGTCGTTGCACCTGAACGGCCCGGCACTGCGGCTGTGGGTGGCCGCGGCCGGGTGCGCCACCGGTGACGGCTACGCACTGCGCCTGGGCGCTGCGGACGGCGCGTGCTGGCCGGCGGTCGGGGCCGCGCTGCAGGCCGCCGGTGTCCCGGCGGCGCTGCTCGCCCCCGGCGCCAGGGAGGGTCCGGCGCCGGCCTACCGGATCACCGGCCGGCGCCGGCTGGCGCGGCTGGCGGAACTGGTCGGCGACCCGCCGCCGACCGCCCCGCCCGGCGTGTGGCCGGCGCCCGACCCACAGTGATCATGATCCAGGGTCGTGGTGTTGCCGACGTCACGCCGAGGAACGGTGTACGGTGTCGCCGTTGTACGTCGCAGTGAGGTATTAGCTACGGTTGACGTCCGCTAGCCAGGGAACGTCCGGCAGACGCCGGAAGCGTCCGGACAGAGAGTGCAGGGAGCAGTGCCGAGCACCACCACCGAGAAGGCCACTACCGGCCGGGCTGCCGACAAGGGCAACCGCCTGGTCGTGGTGGAGTCACCGGCGAAAGCCAAGACGATCTCCAACTACCTGGGTCCAGGTTGGGTCGTCGAGGCGAGCCTCGGCCACATCCGCGACCTGCCCGCAGGCGCCAAGCAGATGCCGGAGAAGTACAAGAAGGAACCCTGGGCATATCTCGGCGTGAACGTCGAGAATGACTTCGAACCGGTCTACATTGTCAACCCGGACCGTTCCAAGCATGTCACGAAGCTGCGCTCGCTGCTGAAGGAGGCGGACGAACTCTACCTGGCCACCGATGAGGACCGCGAGGGTGAGGCGATCGCCTGGCATCTGGTGGAGGCGCTCAAGCCGAAGGTGCCGGTGCGGCGGATGGTGTTCCACGAGATCACCCGGCCGGCGATCGAGGCGGCGGTGGCCAACCCGCGCGACATCAACCGCGACCTCGTCGACGCGCAGGAGGCGCGGCGGATCCTGGACCGGCTCTACGGCTACGACGTGTCGACGGTGCTGTGGAAGAAGGTGCAGCGCGGCCTGTCGGCCGGCCGGGTGCAGTCGGTGGCCACCCGCATCGTGGTGGAGCGGGAGCGGGCGCGCATGGCGTTCCGTTCCGCCGACTACTGGGACATCCAGGCCACTCTCGCGGTGGAGCCGGATGCGGTGGTCGACGACGGCCCGGGCAGGTTCGGCGCCACCCTGGTGGCGCTCGACGGCGACCGGATCGCCACCGGCAAGGACTTCGAGCCGACCACCGGCCGCCTCAAGCCGGGCGCGAACGTGGTGCACCTCGACGCCGACGGCGCACGGGGGCTGGCCGCCCGACTCGACGGCCGCCCGTTCACGGTCACCCGGGTGGAGACCAAGCCGTACCGGCGCCGCCCGTACCCGCCGTTCATCACCTCCACGCTGCAGCAGGAGGCGGCGCGCAAGCTGCGGATGTCCTCGGCGGTGACGATGCGGGTGGCGCAGCGGCTGTACGAGAACGGTTACATCACCTATATGCGCACCGACTCGGTCAACCTGTCCGACACCGCGATCGCGGCCGCCCGCGCGCAGGTCGCGGAGTTGTTCGGCGACCGGTTTGTGCCGCCGCAGCCACGCCACTACCGCGGGAAGGTCAAGAACGCGCAGGAGGCGCACGAGGCGATCCGCCCGGCCGGCGACACCTTCCGCACCCCGGGTGAGGTGGCGGGCGAGCTGTCCGCTGAGGAGCTGCGGCTCTACGAGCTGATCTGGCGCCGTACCGTGGCCTCGCAGATGACCGACGCGGTGGGCGAGTCGGTGTCGGTGCGCATCCGCGCGGTCTCCACCGCCAGTGAGGAGTGCGACTTCGGCGCCAGCGGTAAGACCATCACCGACCCCGGCTTCCTGAAGGCCTATGTGGAGTCCAGCGACGACGCCGAGGCGGAGGCCGAGGACGCCGAGCGGCGGCTACCGCCGCTGGTCAAGGACCAGCCGCTGACCGCGGAAGAGCTCGAGGCGACCGGCCACACCACCCAGCCGCCGGCCCGCTACACCGAGGCGAGCCTGGTCAAGGCGCTGGAGGAGCTGGGCATCGGCCGGCCATCGACGTACGCCTCGATCCTGCAGACCATCCAGGACCGCGGCTACGTGTTCAAACGCGGCCAGGCGCTGATCCCGTCGTTCACCGCGTTCGCGGTGGTGGGGCTGCTGGAGCGGCACTACCCCCGGCTGATCGACTACGGGTTCACCGCGGCGATGGAGGACGAGCTGGACGAGATCGCCGTGGGCGAAGCCGCCCGGGTGGATTTCCTGCGGGCGTTCTACTTCGGCGGCGAACTGGGTGGCGAGGGCTCGGTGGCCCGCGCCGGCGGCCTGAAGAAGCTGGTGACCGAGAATCTCGGCGAGATCGACGCCCGCAGCGTCAACTCGATCCCGCTGTTCACCGACGAGGACGGCCGCCGGGTGGTGGTGCGGGTCGGCCGCTACGGCCCGTACCTGCAGCGTGGCGAGGACCCGGGCGACGGGGAGACCGCCGACCGGGCGCCGGTGCCCGAAGGGCTGGCGCCGGACGAGCTGACGCCGCAGAAGGTGGCGGAACTGTTCGTCGGCGGCAACGGCGAGCGCAAGCTGGGTGAGCATCCGGAGACCGGGGAGCCGGTGGTGCTCAAGTCCGGCCGGTACGGACCGTACGTGTCCTCCGGCGAGAAGAACGCCTCGCTGCTGCGGTCGCAGTCGCCGGAGTCGCTGGACCTGACGGAGGCGTTGCGGTTGCTCAGCCTGCCGCGGGTGGTGGGGACCGACGAGAACGGTGAACAGATCCTGGCGGCCAGCGGCCGCTACGGGCCCTACCTCAAGCGGGGCAGTGATACGCGGTCGCTGGAGGACGAGGAGCAGCTGTTCACCATCACGACCGAGGAGGCGCTGGCGCTGCTGGCGGCGCCGAAGACGCGGGGACGGCGGGCTCCGGCGCCGCCATTGAAGGAGCTCGGCACGGATCCGCTGACGGAGAAGTCGATCATCATCAAGGACGGCCGGTTCGGCCCCTATGTGACCGACGGTGAGACCAACGCGTCGTTGCGTCGCGGTATGACCGTCGAGGCGATGACCCTGGAGCAGGCGTCCCAGATGCTGATGGAGAAGCGCGCCAGTGCTCCGGCGAAGAAGGCCACGGCGAAGAAGGCCGCGGCGAAGAAGGCCGCGGCGAAGAAGGCCGCGGCGAAGAAGG
>SLSW01000020.1 GCA_007130245.1 Micromonosporaceae bacterium | reverse complement strand
TCGACCCGGTAGAGGTGGCCGGCGTGTTCGCCGCCTGCCTGGCGTACTTCGCCGGCACCGCGCTGTACGTCAAGACGATGATCCGCGAGCGCGGCGACCCGGCGTACCGGTGGTGGTCGGTGGGCTACCACGCGGCGGTGCTGCCACTGGCCGCCTGGCTGTCGCCGGCACTCGGCGTGCTGTTCGGGTGGCTGCTGGTGCGCGCCTGGTGGTTGCCGACCCGCGCGCTGACCCCGAAGCACGTCGGCATGATCGAGATCGCCAACAGCGCGCTGCTGCTGGTCGGGATCGCCCTCACCTGGGCATAGCGCCGTGTGGGTCGACCCCTGCCGGGCGACCCCGCCCGGCGCTACGGTATGTCAGAGCTACCATCGGCGGGTGGGACGAGCCGCTGCGCGGTGCCGGCGGGGGGTGCAAGGTGGACGTGGACGCGAAGTCGGCCGAGCTGGCGCGTGAGCAGGAGTTCTTCGACCTCGCCGCGAAGCACCGCGACCGTAGACGGGCCGCGCTCGAGGACGCGGGCGGCGCCGGCGCGGACGCCATCGCCGCTGGGCACCTGCGGCGGCACGCACGCGCGGTCGCCGCGGCGATCGGCAGCGCCGGCACCGCGGTGGCCTTCGGCCGGATCGATGGCGAGTCGGGGGAGCAGCTCTACATCGGTCGGCACCTGGTGCGCGATGAAAACTCGGAGGTGCTGGTCGCGAGCTGGAAGACGAGAGCCGCCGCCGCGTACTTCGAAGCCACCCACGACGACCCCAGGGGGTTGTATCGCAAGCGCACCTTCGTGTGCGAGGGCAACACGGTTCGCGACTTCACCGACGTGATCTTCGCTGAGATCGCGGCAGCGGTGGACGAGCAACTACTCCGCGAGCTCGCACGCGGGCGCACCGGGGCCATGCGGGACATCGTGGCGACCATCCAGGCCGCGCAGTACGAGGTCATCCGGGCGCCGCTGGAGCAGGTGCTCATTGTCGAGGGTGGGCCGGGCACCGGTAAGACCGCGGTGGCACTGCATCGCGTGTCGTGGTTGCTGTTCCACCACCGCGACACGGTCGGGCCGCACGATGTGCTGGTGGTGGGTCCGCATCCCACGTTCGTGCGTTACATCAGCGAGGTGCTACCGGATCTCGGTGACCGGGAGGTTATTCTGCGTGACGTCAGCCGGCTCGCGCCGCAGGTGCGCCGGGGACGGTCGGAACCGCCGGAGGTGGCCCGGCTCAAAGGGGACGCCCGGTTGGCCGGGCTGCTGCAGCACGCGCTGCAGGCCCGCATCGGCGAACCGGAGCCGGCTGAGCGGCTGCTGCTCGAGGGCCGTTTCGTCACCCTGCCCGGCGTGGAGGTCGCCGAGGCCGTGGCGGAATGCCAGGAGGCGGACCTGCCGTACGCCGAGGGGCGCCGGCTGCTGCGGCAACGGCTGGCGCGGCTGGTGGCCGAACGCGGCGGCGCCCCGGGCCGCGGCGCACCGCCCGGCGGGCAGGACGCACTGGGCAACCTGGTAGAGCGGTTGTGGCCCCAGCAGTCGGCACCGGTGTTCCTGCGGGACCTGTTCGGGTCGCGCCGCCGGCTGCGCGCCCTGGCCGGCGCGGACACCGGGGCCGGTGTCACCGCCGACGAGCTGGAGCTGCTCCATCGCCGCGGCGCGGACCGGATCTCGCAGGAGACCTGGTCGGATGCTGACCTGCCGCTGCTGGACGAGGTGGAACACCTCATCAACGGCCCTGGGCACCGGTACGCCCACGTGCTCGTCGACGAGGCGCAGGACCTGTCACCGATGCAGCTGCGCAGCGTGGCCCGCCGCTCGGCGACCGGCTCGCTGACGGTGGTGGGTGACCTGGCGCAGTCCACCGGCCCGTGGGCGCGCGACAGCTGGCAGGAGGTGACCCGCCACCTGCCGGCGACCCGGCCGGTGACGGTCGTGCCGCTGCGGTACGGCTACCGGGTGCCGCGGCAGGTGTACGAGATGGCGGCGCGGTTGCTGCCGGTGGCCGCGCCGGACGTGACGCCACCGGAGGTGGTGCGCGACGGACCCCGCGAGCCGTCGATCCACCGGGTCGGGTTGCTCGACCGGCCAGGTCGGGCGGTGGAGGTGGCGGCCGCCCACGCCGCCGGGGGCCAGTTCGTCGGAGTCGTCTGCCCGCCGCGGTGCCGCCGCGAGATCGAGTCCGCGCTGTCGGCAGCCGGACTGACCTGGAGCAGCGCCGCCGACGGCGAGCTGGGGGCGGCGATCAACCTGGTGAGCCCGCAGGAGGCGAAGGGCCTGGAGTTCGACGCGGTGGTCGTGGTCGAGCCGGAGCAGATCGTGGCCGGGGACGAGCGGGGGCACCGGCTGCTCTACGTCGCCCTTACCCGGACCATCCGGCATCTCGACATCGTGTGTGTAGGGGATCCGCTGCCGCTGTCGGCGCCGGCTCTGCCGGCGGAGCCGGCGCCGGGCGAGCATCGTGGCGCGGTCAGCCCGCGGGAGGTTCAGCGGTTGGCCGAGCATCTGGCCGCCCAGGTCCGCAGCGCGGTGGCGCCACCGGCGTGGCCGCAGGTGTTGGGCGAGTTGACCCGCCTGCTCGACCTTCCGCCGTCAGCCGACGATCATGAGCGAGCGGACTGACCCGCGTTGGCCGGGCCGCTGAACGCCATGGAGTCCAGCTGACGTCCGATGGTCTGCTGCACGAGCTGGTCGAGCACCGCCGACCTGGTCGCCTTGGACGGCACCGAGATACCGAGCTCCCGGGCGAGGGTTTTCAGCTGTGGCACGGTGAGCCGTTGGTCCTCTAGCCAGCGCCGCGCCGCGCCGCGATCACCGATCTTCGCCAGCTCGGCGCGGACCTGTGTGGCCGGGACCGGCAGCGGTTTGGCGGCGGCGCCGCGCGCCGGCACGCGGCCGCCCTTGGGCACGACCGCCAGCGTGGCCGTCCCGTCGGCCAGGTCGGCGAGCTGGTCGGCCGGCAGCTTGCGCAGGAACTCCGCCACCCGCAGCAACACCCCGTGGGTGAGATCGGCCGGCTGGGACACGGGCCCTCCTAGGTCCGGATCTTCGCGAGCAGCTCACTGGCGAGCTGCTGCAGCTCGTACTGGACGGTGACGTTACCGCCCGGCACGAGCACCGCCGGGATGCCCTGCTCGCCGGCGGGCGCGAACAGCGTCTTGTTCTCGCGGATCTGCTGGTGGAACACGGCGATCTCGATGTCGTCCGGCATCGCGAGGTAGTTGCGCGCGGCGATGATCGCGGCGCCGCTGCTCGCGTACTGGATCATGTTGAACACCACGCCGATGATGGTGGGGTTTATCTGCTGCGGTCCCGCGCCGGCGACGCGGTTGACGTCGTGCACCAGCCCGGACAGGCGCCCGCGCAGATACTGGATGCCGAGCGTGGACAGGTAGTCCGGCTTGGCCGGTACCAGCAGGTGGTCGCTGGCCACGATCGCGGTGCGGGTGACCATGGTGAAGTTGGGCGGGCAGTCGATGAGGACCAGGTCGTAGTCGTCGAACGCCTCCGCGGCCAGCGCGTCGGCCAGCGCCTGGTGCAGTTCCAGGTAACGGGGGCTGCCGTGCTGGAACCGGGAGCCGCCCAGCACGGCGGCGAAGTGCAGGTCCACGTCGACAAGATCGAGGTGGGAGGCGATGAGGTCCAGCCGGCCGCTGCCCTGGCCGGCGATCAGCTCATTGACGGCGGGCGGCGTCAGGATGTACTTGT
>SLSW01000087.1 GCA_007130245.1 Micromonosporaceae bacterium | reverse complement strand
GGCGGTCACCGTAGGCGCTTGACCAGACCGAACGCGGCCAGCCGCGCACGCGCGCCGGGGCCGGGCCGGCTCAGCACCTCCGCGCGCAGCGACGCGGGGGTCTCGTCGGCCCGGATGCTGTAGCGGGCCTGCAGCCACGCATCCGAGCGGACCGGCCGGCGGTCACTGGTGAACACCCGGACATACCCGAGCCGGCGCAGGTCGGCGAGCACCCGCCGGTCGTACCGGCCCAGCGGGCAGGCCGCGAGGTCCACCGGCGCGCCGCAGACCGCCGCCAGGCTGGCGCGCGCCTCCACCAGCTCCGCCCGGCGGCTGGCGGGATCCATGCCCGGCCATGGTCGGTGCGACATGCCGTGGTTTCCGATCTGCATGCCACGACGGTGCAGCTCTCGCACGTCGTCCTCGCGGAGACTCCCCCGCGTGCCCAACCGGCCAGCGATCACGAAGAAGGTTGCCGGCAGCCCCCGCTGCTCAAGTGCCGGAAGCGCAATGTCGGCGTCGGAAACGTTGCCGTCGTCGAAGCTGATCCGCACGTCGGGCCGGCCCGCGAGCTCGTCCAGCAGCCGCTGGAACCGTGCGGTGTCCACCCAGTAACGTTCCTCGTCCGGCTCCAGCGAACGACGGGGTGTCCCTACGCCGTGGAAGAGCACGTTGACGACGCGGTCCCGGTGCTGGCCCATCAGGAAATGACCCCCTTTCGGACGGGTCGTCGTGAACACGCATGATACGACCGTCTTGTTTCGTATGCCGGTTCCGGCTCCTCACGTTATCGTAATCACGCGACCACGCGGCGCGAACCTCATCGCGCGTGACGCCTTTCCGGTCCAGTCCCGGTCGAGGAGACACATGAACGTCACCCTGGTCCGGCCACGGGAGCTCGGCAGTGCCGAGCGGCGCCTGTGGCGACAGATGCTCCGGCAGGACGGCGCGACCGGCGGCAACCCGTTCCTGGCGCCCGAGTTCACCATCGCCGTCGACAGGGTGCGGGACACCGCCCGGGTGGCCGTCCTCGAAGACCCGTCCGGCGTCCTGGGATTCTTCCCGCACGAGCGGCGCGGCCACCCGCTCGGCATCGCGATCGGCACCGCGATCGGCGCCGGCATCAGCGACTGCCAGGCGCTGATCCACACGCCGGGCCTGCAGTGGGACGCGCGGGAACTGGTGCGGGGGTGTGATCTGCCCGTGTGGGAGTTCGACCACCTCATCGCCGCCCAGGAACCGTTCGTTCCGTACCACACCGCGGTCACCGCCTCCCCGGTCATGAACCTCGCCGACGGCTTCGACGCGTACCTGCGCGCCCGTTCCCATCACACCAGCGCCATCCGGACCGCGCAGCGCAAGATGCGCAAGCTCGAACGGGAACAGGGTGAGCTGACGTTCGAGTTCGACTGCGTCGACCCGGCGGTCATGCAGACCCTGATGCGGTGGAAGTCCGACCAGTACCGCCGTACCCGGGCACATGACACCTTCGGTTCCGGCTGGATCGTCCAGGTGGTGACCGGATTGCGGCACAGTCGGCAGCCGGGGTGCACCGGCACGCTGTCGGTGCTGCGCGCCGGCCACCGACCGATTGCCGTCCACTTCGGGCTGCGCAGCGAGCGGGTCCTTTCGTACTGGTTCCCGGCCTACGACCCGGACCTCGCCCGCTACTCCCCCGGCCTGGTGCTGCTGCTGCGCATGGCCGAGGAGGCCGCCCGGCGCGGGATCACACAGGTCGACCTCGGCCGGGGACGGCAGCGGTACAAGGACGAGTTCGCCAGCGGTAAGGTGCGCGTCGCTCAGGGTCGGGTGGGTGTCTCCCGCACCGTGTCGGCCGCACGCCGGACCGGGGCCGCCCTGCACTCAGGTGTGTCCTGGACGCTCGAGCGCCGGGCGCTGCGGCCGGTGAAGCAGCTGGCAAAACGGGCGCGCGGGAGCCTGTCCGGGCGGGGCGTCCACGGCGGCTAGGCGGTGCGGCGGCGCGTGCCGGCCAGGGCCAGGCAGTCGTGGTAGGACGGCAGGGGCGCGGCGTCCAGCCCGGGCGCGGCGGCGTCACGCTCGGACAGGACCGGCTCGACCGCGGGCCATGTGATGCCGAGGCTTCCGTCCAACGGGTTGACCGCGCGCTCGGCCGCCGGGTTGTAGACGGTCGAGCACAGGTAGGCCACCGTCGCCTCCCCGGTCAGCGCGCAGAACCCGTGGCCGAGCCCCTCGGCCAGATACACCGCCCGGCGCTCGGTGTCGTCCAGGCGCACCGGCTCCCAGCGCCCGAACGTAGGCGAGCCCCGCCGCAGGTCCACCACCACGTCCCACACCGCACCCCGTACGCACGTGACGTACTTCGCTTGCCCCGGCGGCACGTCCGCGAAGTGGATGCCGCGCACCACCCCCCGCGCCGACACCGACAGGTTGGCCTGCGCCAGCTCCAGGGGCCGTCCTACCGCCTCGGCGAGCCGCTCGTGCCGGTACCACTCGAGGAACACCCCGCGGTTGTCCGAGTGCTGCAGCGGCACGACCTCCCAGGCCCCCTCGATGCCCAATGACTGGACCCTCACGGCCGGTCCCCGCTACCGCTCCCGGCCGGAACCGGCTGCGACCAGTCCAACAGGCGCAGCAGGTAGTCCCCGTAGCCGCTGCGGCGCAGCGGGTTTGCCAGCTCCCGCAGCTGGTCTTCGGAGATCAGGCCGGCGCGCCACGCCGCCTCCTCCACGCACCCGATCTTGAAACCCTGCCGCTGCTCGATCACCCGCACGTACTCGGAGGCGGCCACAAGCGAATCGAACGTGCCGGTGTCGAGCCACGCGGTGCTGCGGTCCAGCACCTCGACCCGCAGCCGGCCGCGGCGCAGGTACTCCTCGTTGACCGAAGTGATCTCGAGCTCCCCCCGTGTGGAGGGCCGCAGCGAGCCGGCGATCTTGACCACGTCGCCGTCGTAGAAGTAGAGCCCCGGTACCGCGTAGCGCGACCTCGGCGCCGAGGGTTTCTCCTCGATGCTGCGCACCACCCCGTCACCGTCGAAGTCGACCACGCCGTATGCGGACGGGTCGGCCACCGGGTAGGCGAAGACCAGGCCGCCGTCGAGGTCGCGATGCCCACGCAGCCTGGCCCCGAGCTGGGCGCCGTGGAAGATGTTGTCGCCGAGGATCAGCGCCGCGGGTCCCCCGGCCAGAAACTCGTTGGCGATCAGGAACGCCTGCGCGATGCCCTCCGGCCGCGCCTGCACCGCGTACGACAACCGGAGCCCCCACTGGCGACCGTCTCCGAGCAGCCGGCGGAACTGTGCCTGCTCCTCGCCGGTCGTGATGATCAGAATGTCGGGGATCCCCGCGCTGACCAGGGTGGACAGCGGATAGTAGATCATCGGCTTGTCGAACACCGGCATCAGCTGCTTGGACACCGCTCGGGTGATTGGCCACAGGCGCGAGCCGGTGCCTCCGGCCAGCAACACTCCGCGCATGCACTCACTGTACCTTTTACCCTCTTTATAGCAGTTGAAATCCAGACACATGTTTCAGGGCAATTGCACAGAAAGGTGCGGAAGGCGGCTAAGCTCCGGAGCATGAGGATTCTGGTGACCGGGGGCGCCGGCTTCATCGGCTCTCACTACGTGCGCCAGCTGCTCGCCGGCGCGTACGGTGACATCACCGCCGTGACGGTGCTGGACGCCTTCACCTACTCCGGCAACCCGGCCAACCTGGCGCCGGTGCGC
>SLSW01000076.1 GCA_007130245.1 Micromonosporaceae bacterium | reverse complement strand
TCGTCGATGATCAGCAGGCGCAGCGGTCCCTGCCAGGTCTGCCCGACGACGGTGGGCACGGTGCGGCGCAGCCCGGCGGGGTCGTTGTAGACCGGTAGGCCGACGGTCACCCGCGGCTGGTTCATTCACGTGCCCTCCCCGCCTAGCTGCAGTGATCCTATAACAGCTCGTGCAGTCTCGTTGTTCAATGAGTAACCGGATGGGCAGAGCTCTGAGCACGATCGACCGGGATTAGAGTGTTCCCCGTCCCCCAACAGCACGCACGGGTGCTGGTGGGTGGACTTCCAGGTAGTCCGGGAGGCGCTGTGTCGAAGACACCGATCGTGTATGTAGGGATGAGCGCGGATCTTGTTCATCCCGGGCACATCAATGTGCTCAGGCAGGCGGCCGAACTCGGTGAGGTGACCGTCGGGCTGCTCACCGACGCGGCGATCGCCAGCTACAAGCGCCTGCCGCATATGACGTTCGAGCAGCGCAAGGCCGTGGTGGAGAACCTCAAGGGCGTCGGCCGGGTGGTGCCGCAGGAGACGCTGGACTACGTGCCGAACCTGGAGCGGCTGCGGCCTGACTATGTGGTGCACGGCGACGACTGGCGCACCGGGGTGCAGCAGCAGACCCGGCAGCGCGTGATCGACGCGCTGGCGCAGTGGGGTGGCCAACTGGTGGAGGTGCCCTACACCGAGGGGATCTCGTCGACCCAGCTGACTCAGTCGGTCAAGCAGATCGGCACCACGCCGAGCGTGCGGCTGTCGCGCCTGCGGCGCCTGCTCGAGAACAAGCCTGTCGTCCGGATCATGGAGGCCCACAGCGGCCTGACGGGGTTGATCATCGAGCACACCACCGTGAAGACGGACGGGCGCACGCACGAGTTCGACGGGATGTGGCTGGGCTCGCTGACCGACTCCACCGCCCGCGGCAAGCCGGACATCGAAGCGGTGGACATCTCCTCGCGGCTGCAGACGATCAACGAACTGTTCGAGGTGACCACCAAGCCGCTGGTGTTCGACGGGGACACCGGTGGCCGGCCAGAGCACTTCACGTTCACGGTGCGGTCGCTGGAGCGCCTCGGCGTGTCGGCGGTGATCATCGAGGACAAGGAAGGGCTCAAGCGCAACTCGCTGTACGGCACCGATGTGGTGCAGAGCCAGGCGCCGGTCGAGGACTTCTGTGAGCGGATCGCGATCGGCAAGCGGGCGCAGATCACAGACGATTTCATGATCATCGCGCGGATCGAGAGCCTCATCCTCGAACACGGCATGGACGACGCGGTACGGCGAGCGGAGGCATACATCGAGGCGGGAGCCGACGGCATCATGATCCACAGCCGGCGGAAGAGCCCGGACGAGGTGTTCGAGTTCTGCGAGCGGTTTGCCAAGCTGCCGAAGCGGGTGCCGCTGGTGGTGGTGCCGACCAGCTACCACCAGGTCACCGAGGCGGAGCTGGCCGAGCGCGGGGTGAACATGGTCATCTACGCCAACCACATGCTGCGGGCGGCGTACCCGCAGATGGTCAAGGTCGCCGAGACGATCCTGGTCAACGGCCGCGCGCTGGAGGCCGACCCCTACCTGGCGTCGATCAACGAGGCGCTGGCGATCATCCCGGAGAACGAACGATGATCGACCCGGCGCGGTTTCTCGAGGTGTGCCGCGCGCAGGGGATCACCTTCTTCACCGGCGTGCCCGACAGCCTGCTCAAACACCTCAACACGCAGATCATGGCCACGCTGCCGCGCGAGCAGCACGTCATCGCCGCCAACGAGGGCGCCGCCGCCGGCGTCGCGATCGGCCACTACCTGCGTACCGGAGCGCCGGCAGCGGTCTACCTGCAGAACTCCGGCTTCGGCAACCTGGTCAACCCACTGCTGTCGCTGGCCGACCCGGACGTGTACGGCATCCCGATGCTGCTGATCGTGGGCTGGCGCGGGCAGCCCGGGGTGGCTGACGAGCCGCAGCACGTCACCCAGGGCCGGGTGATGGGGCCGCTGCTGGACGCCATGGAGTTGCCCTGGACGGTGTTGCCGCCCGAGCCGGCCGCGGCGGAGCGGTGTGTGGCCGAGGCCGTCTCCCAGGCCGTCGCGCACTGCCGCCCGTACGTGCTGATGGTGGAGAAGGGCACCTTCGGCGAGCCGTCCGCTGCGCCGCCCGCTGCGCCGCCCGCCGGCACGGCGCTCTCGCGGGAGGAGGCGCTGAAAGCGCTGGTCGACGCGGTCGGGCCGGAGCCGGTGATCGTGTCGACCACCGGGATGCTGTCGCGGGAGCTGTTCGAGCACCGGGTCGCCCGCGGCGAGTCCGGCGAGCGGGACTTCCTGACCGTCGGCGGCATGGGTCACGCCAGCGCGATCGCGCTGGGGGTGGCGATGCGGGAGCCGCAGCGGGAGGTGTGGTGTTTCGACGGCGACGGGGCGCTGCTGATGCACCTGGGCAACCTGGCGGTGATCGCCGACCACGCACCGGATCGTTTCTTCCACGTGGTGTTCAACAACGGGGTGCACGACAGCGTGGGCGGGCAGCCGACCTCCATCGACCGGGTCGATGTGGCGGCCACCGCGCGGGCGGTGGGCTACCGGTACGCCGCGTCGACCGCGCAGATCGGGTCGCTGGCCGGCGAGGTGGCGACCATGCGGTCGTACGGGGGACCGGCGCTGCTGGAGTTGACGGTGCGCCCGGGCAGCCGGCCCGACCTGGGCCGCCCCACCCGCACCCCGGCCGAGAGCAAGCGCGCCTTCATGGCCGCGTTGCGGCGCGTTACGGCTGCGGTGTGAACAGGTCGTCGACGGTGGTGGCGGCGGCGGCGGCGCGGCGGATCCAGGTTTCGAGCTGGTCGAGGTCGGTGCATTCGGTGATGCGGGTGTGGGCGTGGTCGGGCACGTCGATGCCGCGGGCCGCTAGCACCGCCAGCAGGGCTCTGGCCTCGCCTTCGGCTCGGCCTTCGGCTCGGCCTTGGTTGACGTTCTTGCGAACGAAGTCGCTGCGGTATTCACGTAGGCCGGTGCTCATCAGTGCCTCCAGGTGGTGCCGGGCCGCAGCGGCGACGGGTGCACGCCGGCGGAGCGCGAGCGGTGTCTGTTCGGGCGCGACATAGTGGGCGTTGTGGCCTGCTCCGCTGACGACGTCGCCCTGGGACCTCTACCCGGGCGGGTGTGTTACGGCTGCGGTGTGAACAGGTCGTCGATGGTGATGGCGGTGGCGGCGCGGCGGATCCAGGTTTCGAGCTGGTCGAGGTCGGTGCATTCGGTGATGCGGGTGTGGGCGTGGTCGGGCACGTCGATGCCGCGGGCCGCCAGCACCGCCAGCAGGGCTCTGGCCTCGCCTTCGGCTCGGCCTTCGGCTCGGCCTTCGGCTCGGCCTTCGGCTCGGCCCTGGTTGACGTTCTTGCGAACGAAGTCGCTGCGGTATTCGCGTAGGCCGGTGCTCATCAGTGCCTCCAGGTGGTGCCGGGCCGCAGCGGGCAACGCCGACAGTACAAGGTCATGGTACAGCGTGGCATGTTCGTCCGTGGCCGCCTGCAGCGCGGCCAGTAGGGCTTCAAAAACCCGGCCGCGGTCGGGTCGGCCGCCGTGGGCGATGCTGGACAGCACCGCCAGCTCGGGGCTGTGGACGGCCTGCTGGGGATCGGTGACCAGCGGCACCTGGTCCGGTCCGAGCACCAGCGGTTGCAGCACCCAGTCAGGATGGCCGACTTCGATCGGCGTGGCACACCAGCCCGCGGTGG
>SLSW01000177.1 GCA_007130245.1 Micromonosporaceae bacterium | reverse complement strand
GGCGCCTGGTTGGTGGCGCCTGGTTGGTGGCGCCTGGTTGGTGGCGCCTGGTTGGTGGCGCCTGGTTGGTGGCGCCTGGTTGGTGGCGCCTGTTACTGGGAGGTCGGAGCAGGGAACACATCCTCGACGTCGCGCCTTGCATGAACCGTACTGCCCGACCGCCCCCCTCTGCCTTGGCGGAGCCGGAGGCCGTGAAGCCCGCTTATCTGGCTAATAACGCATATAGGTCGTAGCGTGGTTAACTTGGTTTGATAGCTTTTGCCACCTCGGATGGAGGCCCTTCCAATCCATGGGAGCGGTAACCGCACCGCCTACCCGGCCGGACAGTTCCCGGGTGGAGCGAAGCGAACCCGCGGTACACCGTTGGTTCCGGCAACACTGGGCGCTATGGGCATATTTGATCATCAGCGCGGCATTGTTGGCGGTTCTGGCGTTGGCGCCGCCGACGGTCTCTGACCTCCTCTGGGCCGTCATACCCGTGCTGGCCGCCGCTGCCCTGGTGGCGGGGGTCCGGCACTTCCGCCCGCGAGCCACGATCGCCTGGTGGCTGATCGCCAGCGGTGTGGCGGCCGGCGCCGTAGCCCCCGTGTCCGACGCAGCCAACCGGATCATCTTCGCCGGCCCACCACCCGGATGGGTCGGCCCGATCGTCGCCGCGGTGGCCCTGCCGTTGCTCATCTCCGGCATCGCGATGCTGGGACGTTACGGCGGCCGCAGGAACACCGCCGACATGCTGGACGCGGCTGTCGTGGCCCTGGCGGTCTTCCTGGTGCTGTTCGTGCTGGTGATCCACCCCGTCCTGCCGCCGATGGGCGAGGCGGTGGCAGCGGGAGTGATCTTCACGCTCGGGGCGCTGCTGCTGTTCGCGATGGCGGTGTGGCTGCTCCTCAGCGTCGGTGTACCCACGCTCTCCGTCGGGCTGCTGCTGCTCGCGGTGGGCACGGGGCTCGCGGCGACGGTCAGCCTGCTGGTGCCCGGCCTGGGAATGGGCATGATCGAAGGCGATCCGCTGACCCGGACGCTGTTCGCCCTCTTCTTCATCCTGATCGGTGCCGCCGGCCTGCACCCGTCGCTGGGCCGCTCACGGCGCCCCGAGCCGCACCAGCATGATCCGGTGTCGCGGCGTCGGATCGGGTTGCTGGGACTGCTCGCGGTGGTCGCACCCGTGGCGTGGGGCGGTGAGATCATCCGGATAACCGGGGCCGGGGCGGTCGGCGTCACGGTTCCGCTGATCGTGTCAGCCGCACTGTTGCTGGTGGTGGTCGCCCGGCTCGGCCTGACCGCGGGCCTGGCACAGAATCGCGCGGCCGAGCTCACCGAGCGCTCCGAGCAGCTCGCCCGTGCGGCTCGCGAACAGGAGATCCTGCAACGTCAACTGCGTTATCAGGCCATGCACGATCCGCTGACCGGCCTGGCCAACCGGGTGGCGCTGTCCGAACGCATGGAGTGGGCGTTCTCCCGGCCCGACGGCGACCGACACGCGCTCGCAGTCATCGATCTTGACCGTTTCAAGGAAGTCAACGACGCCTTCGGCCACGCCGCCGGTGACCAGTTGCTGGTCGAGGCCTCCCACCGCCTGCTGGCGACCATGCCCCCCGGTGGCACCCTGGCCCGTTTCGGGGGGGACGAGTTCGCCGCGCTGCTGGAGAACACCTCGCCTTCGCAGGCGGCCGCCTGGTGCCAGACGGCCCGGCTGTCGCTGCGACAGCCGTACCGGATCGCCGGCCACGACCTCTACCTCAGCGCGAGCGTCGGCCTGGTCACCACCGGGCCCGACCACCCGACGCCGATCCCCTCCGAAACACTCCGCGATGCCGATCTCGCGCTGTTCTCCGCCAAGGCCCGCGGGAAGGACCGTGTCGAGGTGTTCCGCACCGAGCTGCGCACCGCCCGCACCGACTACCGGTGGTTGCGTACGGGTCTGCAGCGGGCGCTCGCCAACGACGAGATGGTGTTGCATTACCAGCCGATGGTGGATCTCTTCACCGGCCGGATCGCCGCGGTGGAGGCGTTGTTGCGGTGGGCGCCCTCGGGCGGGCCGCCACTGCCGCCGTCGAGCTTCATCTCGGTGGCGGAGGACGCCGGACTGATCGGGCCGATCGGTGCGTGGGTGCTGCACCAGGCCTGCCGCGAGGCGAAGCCCTGGTTCGACGACCAGGGTGTATCAGTGACGGTCAACGTGTCCGCTCGGCAGCTGGACGACCCGTCGTTCAGCGACACGGTCATGGACGCGCTGCGCACCTCCGAACTGTCGCCCAGCGCACTGATCCTCGAGATCACCGAGACCAGCCTGGTGGCCACGTCCACCGCGAGCCATCCGATGGACCAGCTCCACCGTCTGCGCGGTCACGGGGTCCGCGTGGCGATCGACGACTTCGGCACCGGCTACTCGTCGCTGGCGAACGTGGCCCGCCTCCCGGCGGACATTATCAAGATCGACAGCGCGTTCGTGCAGAATCCTGCGCCGCCCGACACCGGCGGATCGGAGAGCTGGGCGTTCACGAAGGCGATCCTGAACATGGTGGAGGCGCTGCGCCTACAAGCGGTAGCCGAAGGGGTGGAGACGCTGGAGCAGGCCGAGGCGTTGCGCCGCCTGCGGTGCCCTCTGGCGCAGGGCTTCCTGTTCGCCCGGCCGATGCCGGCGTCGGTCCTCTCGCAGGCGCTGGCCGACTCGCAGGCGCTGGCCGACCCGCGGACGCTGGCCGACTCGCAGGCGCTGGCCGACTCGCAGACGCTGGCCGACTCGCAAACGCGCGCTGGCGCCCGGGTCGAGCGCGGCACCCCGCCGGAACCCACTCCTCCCCGTTGATCCAGGGCGGTGCAGCCCCGCGAGCGGCGCAGCGATTGCCGCCCCCACCCGATGGGGCATGGGCCACGAACGGGGAGTCGATCTCTCCGCAACGGAAGACAGGGAGACAGGATGGGAATCGGCTTCAGTATCTTCCTCATCGCGGTGCCGTAGCAGCCCGGCCACCGAGGTCGACCCGCTGACCCGGACGCACTTCCTGGGTCAGCGGGGGTTCAGGGTCAGTGGGGGCTCAGCCCCGGATCATGCCGCCGTGGCGCGCCTTCTGTTCCAGCCGGCGCACCCGGTCGGCCATCGGCGGGTGGGTCGAAAACAGCGCATCCATGCCGCCGCCGCGGAACGGATTGGCGATCATCAGGTGGGCGCTGGCGGCGAGCTCGCCCTCCGCGGGCAGCGGCCGCCGCCGCGCACCCTCGTGGATCTTCCGCAACGCGCTGGCCAGCGCCAACGGGTCACCGCTGAGCTCGGCGCCGGACTCGTCGGCCTGGTATTCGCGGCTACGGCTGATCGCCAGCTGGATGATTGAGGCCGCCAGCGGGCCGAGCAGCAGCAACAGCAGCATCGCGAAAATGTTGTTGCCGTTGCGCCCGCCGAACAACCACGCGAAGTGCGCCAGCAGCGTGATGATCCCGGCCAGCGCTGCCGCCACGCTGGAGATCAGGATGTCCCGGTTGTAGACGTGGGACAGCTCGTGGCCGATCACCGCACGCAGCTCGCGGTAGTTGAGGGTCTGCACGATGCCCTGAGTCACGCACACCGCGGCGTTGTCCGGGTTCCGGCCGGTGGCAAACGCGTTCGGTTGGGCCGTCGGGCTGACGTACAGCCGCGGGATCGGCTGGCCCGCGCGCTGCGCCAGTTCCCGCACCATCTGGTAGAGCTCCGGGAACTGTGCCTCGCTGACCGGCTTTGCCTTCATCGCCTGTAGCGCGATCTTGTCCGACCAGAAGTAGGTGCCGAAATTCATCGCCAACGCCACCGCGGCCGCGATCAGCAGCCCGGTCGTGCCCGCCCAGATGTTCCCGATCACCAGGATGATGGCGGTCATCAGACCCAGCAGGGCCGCGGTCTTGAGACCGTTGAAGCTGCGCACGTCCTCCCTCCTTCACCACGCCGTCGTCACCGGGCCGTAGGACACGTGACGCGTCACCGAGCCACGTGCCACCGAGCCGTCCGTGACACCGAGCCGTACGTGACACATAACGCCCCACGCATGTGTCTATCTTCCCGACTGGTGCCTCAGGCGACCGCGTACCGCCCCGTCAGTTGCGTTGATCATGGGGCACTTGCACGACACGCCGGACGACACGCCCGGAAAAGTCCATGATCAACGAGGAAGCGCCGGGGCGGGTCAGGGGACGGCGAGGGTGGCGAGGTCCAGGACGAGTTGCGGCGCGAAGCCGATCACGATCGCGACCAGTGTCGCGCCGGCCAGCGCCGCCGCCACCGCCCACGGCACCGCACTGCTCCCCGGCGGTCCCTCCGGCTCCTCGGCCGGGACGGCCAGCCCGGCTGCGGGGCCCGGGCGGGGCTCCTGCTCGGCGGCGGCCGCGGCGGCCGGACCGCCGACCGGTGCCGTCACACGGGTCGACTCCGGCGCTGGCGCGGGCGCGGGCGCGGGTACCGGCACCGCCGCAGGTGCCGGCTCCGGCTCCGGCGGCGTGGAGTAGAGCAGCGCGGCCACGCGCAGGTAGTAGACCAGCCCGATCACCGCGTTGATCGCCACAATCAGCGCCAGCCAACCGGCCCCGCCGCCGAGCAGCGCTCGGATAACGGCCACCTTGGCGAACATGCCCGCCAGTCCGGGCGGCAGGCCGGCCAGCCCGATCAGCGCCAGGGTGAACGCAGCCCCCACCAGCGGAGCCCGGCGCGCCGCACCCCGGTAGGCCTCGATCTCGCCGCCGTCGGCGTCGCCGCCGCGCATCGCCGCCACGGAACCGAACGCCGCCAGCTCGATCACCACGTAGAAGATCGCGTACGCGATGGTGGCGGTCACCGCCAGCGTCAGCGCCTCGTCGGTGCGCCCGGACGCGACCGCGAACACGCCCAGCGGCGCCAGGATATAGCCGGCCTGGGCCACCGACGACCACGCCAGCAGCCGCACCACCCGGCGCTGCCGCAGCGCCACCAGGTTGCCCACGGTCATGGTGGCGATCGCCAGCGCTGCCAGCACCCACCCGATCACATCCAGCCACGGCCGCAGCCCCAGCACCACCACGTAGAGCACCGCCACCACGCCGCCGAGCTTGGAGGCGGTGGACAGGTACGCGGCCACCGGCACCGGTGCCCCGTCGTAGGCCGCCGGCGCCCAGGCGTGGAACGGCACCGCCGCCACCTTGAACGCCAACCCGGCCAGGATCAGCACCACCGACACCGTGGCCAGCGTCTGCAGTTCTGCCGGCACACCACCGGTCAGCGCCGCCGCGAGCTGGTTCAGGTGCACTACCCCGGTCGAGGCGTACAGCAGCGCCGCTCCCAGCAGCGTCACCGACGTGGCCACCACCGAGACCACGAACAGCGTCACCGCCCCCTGCGCCGAGGCGAGGCTGCGCCGCTTGAGCCCCACCAGCGCGTACAGCGGCAACGTCAGCGTCTCCAGCGCCACGATCAGAGTGATCAGGTCGCGCGAGTAGGCCAACGCCACCCCGCCGGTCATCGACGCGGCGAGCAGGAAGCAGTACTCGCCGGTTGGCAGCGACCGCAGCGCACCGGTCGACAGGCCCAGCACCCCGAGCGTCAGCAGCGCGAACAGCACCGCCATCAGCGCCGAGGTCTGATCGGCCACGTACGAACAGGCGTCCGGCGCCGCCGGCAGGCAGAACGTCTCGCGCACCGGCCCGGTGCCCACCACCCAGGCGGCGACCGCGGTCGCGGCCGCGCCGGTGGCGGTGACCGCCACGGTCACCTGCCGCCGCGCCAGCGCCAGGTCCGTCACCAGCGCCAGCACCGCAGTGGCGGCGGCCAGGTACGCCGGCAGCAGCGCGACGTGGTCGATCGTCTGGATCATCAGGGCACCACTCCCGCGAGCGCGGTTACCGGGTCGTACGCCATGCCCAGCACCAGCGCCGGCAGCAGGCCCAGCGCCAGCGCCAGCAGCACCAGCGGCGACCACGCCACCAGCTCAGGACGGGTCAGGCCGGGCGCGGTGAGCTGGAGCGCCGCCGGCCCGTGGGTGACGCGGCGCAGCAGCCGCAGGAAGTACGCCGCGGTCAACGCCGCCCCGACCGCGGCGGCCACCCCGAGCACCACCCACAGGGTGTCACCGCGTTGGAACGCGGCCACCACCGCGAAGATCTCGCCCCAGAAGCCGGCCAGCCCGGGCAGCCCGAGCGAGGCGATCGCGCCGAATCCGAGCAGGCCGGCCAGCACCGGGGCGTTCTCGCGCAGCCCGCCGAGCCGGGCCAGCTCGCCGGTGTGCGCGCGGTCCTTGATCGCTCCGGCCAGGAAGAACAGCAGGCCGGTGATGATGCCATGGGCGATGTTGCCGATCAGGGCCGCCTGCAGGCCGGCCACCGACAGGGTGGCGATGCCCAGCAGCACGAAACCCATGTGCCCGACCGAGGAGTAGGCGATCAGCCGCTTGAGCTCGGTCTGCGCCAGACACACCAGCGCCCCGATGATGATCGCGGCGACCGCCAGCACCCCGAGCACCGGCGCCGCCCACGCGATCCCCTCCGGGGTGACGCCGACACCGATGCGGATCAACCCGTAGGTGCCCATCTTCAGCAGCACCCCGGCCAGGATGACGCTGCCGACCGTGGGTGCCTCGGTGTGGGCGTCCGGTAGCCAGGTGTGCAGCGGCCACAGCGGCGACTTGACCGCGAACGCCACCGCGAACAGCGTGAACGCCGTCAACTGGATCGGCCTGGTCAGCGCCTCGCCGGCGGTGAGCGCCACGATGTCGGCGGTGCCGGCGCTGCCGACCACCACGAACACGCCCACCAGCAGCAGCACCGAGCCGAACAGGGTGTAGAAGGCGAACTTGCGCGCCGCGTGCCGTCGCCGCTCACCGCCCCAGAACGCGATGATCGCGAACATCGGCAGCAACACGACCTCGAAGAAGATGAAGAACAGCACCAGGTCGAACGCCAGGAAGGTGCCGACGATGCCGACCTCGGTGACCAGCAGCAGCGCCACCAGGCTGCGCCCGCGGCCACCCTCCGGGACCCGGTAGATCGTGAACAGGCAGCACAGGAATGTCAGCAGGGTGGTGAGCACCACCAGCGGGTACGAGATCCCGTCCACCCCGAGGTGGAACTGCAGGTTCAGCCACGGCACCCAGTCGAGTTGCAGCTGATACCACGGCTGCACCGGGGTCCCGAGCGCGATCATCGGCGACCAGTCCCGGCCCAGGTAGAGCAGGGCACTGGCGAGGAACGCCAGCGCCGCTGCCACCGTGCCGGTCACCCGGGCACCCTGCTCGATCCGCCGCGGCAGCAGCGCCACCACCGCGGCACCGAGCGCCGGCACCGCGAGCGTGGCGACCAGCAGCATCTGTCCGGCGCTCACCAGGCACCTCCCAGGGTCACGGCCACGATGCCGAACAGCAGCGCGCCGCCGAGCACGGCGGCCACCGCGCGCGGTACGGCGCCGCGGTGCGCCCGCGCCAGCAGTGCGCCGATGCCGAGGGTGCCCCGGCCCGTACCCTCGACCGCGCCGTCGACGACGACCTCGTCGGTACGGCGTACCGCCCGCGCGAATGCGGTCACCGGCCGGACGACTACCGCGTGCTGCACCTGGTCGAGGTAGAAGGCGTGGGCGAACACCGGCCGCACCGGGCCGAGCAGCCGTGCCGGGTCGGCCGCCGTGTCGCGGCGCCACATCGCCCACGCCAGCACGATGCCGAGCGCTACCGCCGCCACCGGCACCACCATGAACACACCGATGTGGAGCAACTCCTGCTCGGCGAGCACCGGCACCGGCGCCTGCGCCCCGGCGACGTACTCACCGGCCCACTCGACCGGGTCCGGGGTCTGCAGCCACGGCACGAACGCCTCCGCGAACGCGGCGAACCCGAGCAGCGCACTGGGCACCGCCAGCGCCACCACCGGCCACAGCATCAGCGGCGGCGCGCCGTGCACCGGTTTTGAGGAAGGGTCCCCGCTTACGGCCATAGCCTGAAGAGGGGACCCTTCCTGGGACGAGGGGCGGGGGGCGCCGAAGAATGTGCGCAGCCACAGCCGGGTGGCGTACCAGGCGGTGACGACCACGGTGGCCAGGCCGGCGGCGAACACCAGCGCGGCCACCCAGCCGGCGGTGCCGGAGGCGGCGTACAGGATGGCGTCCTTGCTCCAGAACCCGGCCAGCGGCGGCAGGCCCACCAGTGCGGCCAGGCCGATGGTCATCGACCAGAAGGTCGCCGGCAGGGCGCGGCGCAGCCCGCCCATGCCCGACATCAGGTTCGTGCCTACCGCGTGGATGACGATGCCGGCACCCAGGAACAGCAGCGCCTTGAACGCGGCGTGCGTGAGCAGGTGGAACAGGGCCGCGGCGGTGGCCCCGATCGCCAGGGCACCCGCCATGTAGGCCAGCTGGGACACCGTCGACCACGCCAGCACCCGCTTGATGTCCTCGGCCGCGGTGGCCGCCAGCGCCCCCAGCAGCATGGTGACCGCGGCCATCACACCGAGCACCGCCAGCACCCCGGTGGCGCCGCTGAACACCGGATAGAGCCGGAACACGACGTAGATACCGGCGGCGACCATCGTCGCCGCATGGATCAACGCCGAGATCGGCGTCGGGCCGGCCATCGCGTCCGGAAGCCAGGTGTGCAGCGGGAACTGGGCGCTCTTGCCGGCCACCCCGGCCAGCAACCCCAGGGCCGCCACGGTCAGCACGGTGCCGGAGATCTCGCCGGCGGTGACCGCGGCGAGCACGTCGGCGATGCGGAAGCTGCCGGCTCCCACCCCGAGCAGGATGATGCCGAGCCAGAAGCCGACGTCACCGACCCGGGTGACCAGGAACGCCTTGACCGCCGCGCCCGGCGCGGCAGGCAGCCGCCGGTCGTGGGCGATCAGCAGGTACGAGCAGATGCCCATGACCTCCCAGCCGACCAGCAGCACGATCAGGTCGCCGGCCACCAGCACCAGCAGCATGGCGGCGGTGAACAGCGACACCTGGGCGGCATACGGCGCGTAGCGCTGGTCGTCGTGCAGGTAGGACACCGAGTAGACCTGCACCGCCAGCGCCACCACCCCGGTCGCGACCGCGACCAGCAGCGCGGCGGTGTCGACCCGGACGCCGAACGACACCGCCAGCTCGCCGAATCGCACCAGCTCGACGTACCCGCCGTACGGCTGGTCGAAGGTGAGCAGCAGCACCAGCGTGAGCGCCAGCGCGCCGGCCGCACCGGCGATGCCCAGGGTGGCGGCGACCGCGCGGGAGCGCTGCGGCAGCAGCAGTGTCACCAGCGCGGCGGCGAACGGTATGGCCGGCAGCAGCATGGCCAGGGGTGCGTGAGTGGTCATCGCGGCACCGCCTCGGCGGTCGGCGGGTCCGGCTCGGCAGCCGTCGCATGCGCCGCGTCCGGTGGTGGGTCAGGGTCGCTCAGCGGCACCGTGTCGACCGCCGCCGACGAGCGCAACCGGAACAGTTGCAGCACGATCGCCAGCCCCACTCCCACCTCGGCAGCGGCGATGACGATGATGAACAGCGCGAACACGTGCCCGGTGTACGGGGTGCCCACTCCGGCGGCCGCGAGGGTGGCCTGCACGGTGGTGGCCGCGGTCACCAGGACGATGTTGACCGCGTTCAGCATCAGCTCCACGGCCATCAGCAGCAGGATGGCGTGGCGGCGGCGCAGCACGCCGTACACGCCGATGCCGAACAGCAGCGCGGCGATGACGTACGGGATGACCGGGCGCATCAGTGCGGGACCTTCCCGTTACGGGCGCCGATGTCGGGCCGGGAGACGATGATGGCGCCGATGAGCGCGGCCAGCAGCAGCACCGACAGCACCTCGAACGGCAGCACCCAGTTGCCGAAAATTTCCTCGCCGAGCACGCCGACCCGGCCCGGCTCGCCGAACTCCACCGCCGTCCAGCGGTAGGCGTCGATGAACAGGGCCGCCAGGCCGAGGCCGGCGCCGCCGCCGATCAGCATCGCCGGGCCGGCGGGCCGGTCCAGGTCGGCGCTGGCGCCGATGGGCGCGCGGGTCAGCATCACCGCGAACAGCAGCAGCACCACCACCGCGCCGACGTAGATGAGCACCTGCACCCAGGCGACCAGTTCCGCGGCGAGCACCAGATACATACCGGCGACCGCACCCAGGGTCAGCACCAGGTAGAGACCTGCGCGCACCACGTGCGCGGTGGTGACGACAAGTAACGCGGCGCCGACCGCGACGGCGCCGAGTGCCAGCAGCAGGATGTCCGCGACCGTCATCCAGTGGCGCCTTCCCCGCCGGCCGGCTGCCGCGCGTGCGGCGCGCTGCTGGCGCCCGCGGCCTGCCCGGCCTCGCCGGTATCTCCCGTCTCCGGGGCCTCCGCGGCCTGTTCCGCCTTTGCCGCGGCCTGTTCCGCCTTGGCCGGCTCACCGCGGCGGTCGTGCGCCGGCGGTGGTGGCACGGTGGCCATCCATTCGCCCAGCCGGCCCTTCTCGTGTAGGAGGTCCCGGATGTCGTACTCGGCGTACTCGAACTCCGGGGTCCAGAACAGTGCGTCGAACGGGCATACCTCGATGCAGATCCCGCAGTACATGCACAGCGAGAAGTCGATGGCGAAGCGGTCCAGCACGTTCTTCTGCCGCGGGCGGGCAGCTCCGGGGACCTGCACCTCCTCCTTGTGCGAGTCGATGTAGATGCACCAGTCCGGGCACTCCCGCGCGCACAGCATGCACACGGTGCAGTTCTCCTCCAGCAACGCGATCACGCCGCGCGAGCGCGGGGGCAGGTCCGGGGTGACGTCCGGGTACTGCCGCGTGTGCGACCGCCGGGTCATGGTGCCCAGCGTGACCGCCAGCCCCTTGGCCAGTCCGACGCCTGGAACGCTCATGAGCCACATCCTGCCTTGTGCGTGCGGTTTTCGCGATCCTGCCAGCGGTGCGGGTGCGTGCGAAACGCGGTCACATCACCACCAGCCTCACCGCGGCGGTCAGCACCAGCTGGCCGAGCGCCACCGGCACCAGCACCAGCCAGCACAGCCGCTGCAACTGGTCGACGCGCAGCCGCGGGAACGTGACCCGCATCCAGATGATCACAAAGCAGACCGCGGCGATCTTCAGCAGCGTCCACAACCATCCGAGCTGATCGTCGAGACCGAACGGCCCCTGCCAGCCTCCGAGGAACAGCACCGTGGTCAGCGCCGCGACCACCACGATGCCGACGTACTCCGACAGCATCAGGAACGCGAACCGCAGCCCGGTGTATTCGGTCTTGTAGCCGAACACCAGCTCGGTGTCGGCGATCGGGGTGTCCAGCGGCGGCCGCTTGATCTCGGCCAGCCCGGCGATGAAGAACACCAGCAGCGCCGGCAGCTGCCACAGCAGCCACCACGGTTCCCAGGCCTCGACGATGCCGGGCAGCGACAGGGTGCCGGCGGCCATCGCGACCGACGCGGCGGCGAGCACGAACGGCAGTTCGTAGCCGAGCAGCTGGGCACCCCCGCGCACCCCGCCGAGCAGGCTGTACTTGTTCGCCGACGACCAGGCCGCCATCAGTACACCCATCACCGGCACCGACAGCACGGCCAGCACGAAGAACAGACCGATGTCCAGGTGCTGGCCGACCAGGTCACCTGGCCCGAGCGGGATGACCAGCAGCACCAGCAGGTACGGCAGCAGGGCGATGGCCGGCACGAGCTGGAACACCGGCCGGTCGGCGCCGCGCGGGACGACCTCCTCCTTCTGCACGAACTTGACGCCGTCGGCGACCAGCTGCGCCCAGCCGTGGAACCCGCCGGCGTACATCGGGCCCAGCCGGCCCTGCATGTGCGCCATCACCTTGTGCTCGGCCTGCCCCACGATGAGCGGCAGCACCAGGAAGGCGGCCAGCACCGCCACTATCCGGATCGTCAGGTCCAGCCACAGCGGCACGGCTCACTCCTCCCCGGCGTCCTGCGTCTCGTCGCCGTCCGCTGGCGCCGCCTGCGGCCCCCACTCGTCCGGCGCCGGTACGCCGGGCGGGCGCATCGGCTGCCGCCGGCTGCCGCCGGCGTGCGACTCGCCGGGCTCCTTGGCGCCCGGCCACGGCTTGGCCACGCGCGAGGCCAGCACGAAGTCCTTGCGCAGCGGATGCCCCTCGAACTCCGGCGGCAGCAGCAGCGGGGACAGGTCCGGGTGCCCGGTGAACGCGACGCCGAACATCTCGTAGGTCTCCCGTTCGTGCCAGCCGGCGCCGACGTAGACGTCGACGACCGTCGGCAGCTCGGCCGCCTCCGACGGCACCCGGGTGCGCACCAGCACCCCGTGCCGGGCGGTGGTCGACCACAGGTGGGCCACCACCGCCAGGCCGGCGTCCTGCTCGTCGACCGCCGACAGCCAGTCGAAGAAGTCGCAGGCCAGCTCCGCGTCGTCGCGGGCGGCCCGGATCGCGTCGGCCCACCGGTGCGACGGCACGTCCACGGTGGCGCGCTCGAAGCCGGGCCCGCCGCCGGAGACGCTGGCCTCGACATCGGCGGGCGCGCCGAGCGCGGTCCGCAGTCGGGCACCGATCTCGTCCGGCGTCATGACTTCTCCGGAGCCGGAACCAGCGGCGCGGTCAGCGCCTCCCTGGTCACGCCACCGATGCCGGACTGCTCACCGGCGATGCGTTCCTGCAGCCGCAGGATGCCGTGCAGCAGCGCCTCGGGCCGTGGCGGACAGCCGGGCACGTAGACGTCGACCGGGACGATCTGGTCCACGCCCTTGGTCACCGAGTACGAGTCCCAGTAGGGCCCGCCGCAGTTTGAGCAGGCGCCGAAGGAGATGACGTACTTCGGTTCCGGCATCTGGTCGTACAGCCGCTTGATCGCCGGGGCCATCTTGTCGGTGACTGTGCCGGACACCACCATGAGGTCGGCCTGGCGGGGTCCGTGCGCGAACGGGATCACGCCCAGCCGGATGAAGTCGTGCCGTCCCATGCTGGTGGCGATGAACTCGATCGCACAGCACGCCAGCCCGAAGTTGAACACCCACAGGGAATAACGCCGCCCCCAGTTCAGCACGAACCGGATCGGCTCACCCAGCACCGCCGGCAAGGTCGCCATAGCCGTCACCCTACCGCTCACCGGCGCCTGATTGGGTACCGCAACCGGCCAAGATCACCCCCCGCCCGACTCGCGCTTTCAGCGAACCGCGGTCTCAGGGACGCCCGGATACCGCGGTGTGGCTGAAAGTGCGACCTGGGAGGGCGTACGGGGGACCTGGGAGGGCGTACGGGGGAAGGGGACCGGGGGGTTCAGGACGGGTGCCAGGTGGCGGCGCGCATGTCGACCTTGTGGCCGCGCATCGGCGTACCATCCTCGGCGTGCCGCTTGCGGGCCCGCACCTCGTTGCCCGGTGGCAGCCGGCCGTCGGCGGCCACCACCCGGTGCCACGGCACCCCGCCGCCGTAGCGCGCCATGATCGTCCCGATCCGCCGTGCCGAGGCGCGGCCGGACACGTCGGCCAGCGCGTCGGCGACCGCGCCGTAGCTCATCACCCGGCCCGGCGGGATCCGCTCCACCAGGGCGAGCACCGCCTCCACGTACTCCTCCGCGTCCATACCGCTGCCACGATATGGGATACGGTGCCGCCGGAGCCGGCCTGACCAGGCAGAATAGTCCGGTGCGCGAAGAAAGTGGCGACCGCGGGCGGGTCGCGGTGGCGACCGCGCGCCGGGTCGTGGTCAAGATCGGCTCGTCGTCGCTGACCAGCACCGCCGGCGGGCTCGATCACGCCCGCCTGGACGCGCTCGTCGACGCGCTCGCCACCCGCGACAGGCAGGAGATCGTGCTGGTCTCCTCCGGGGCGATCGCCGCCGGGCTGGCGCCGCTGGGGTTTCCCCGCCGCCCGCACGACCTCGCCAGCCAGCAGGCCGCGGCCAGCGTCGGGCAGGGTCTGCTGATCGGGCGCTACGCCGCCGCGTTCGCCCGGCACGGGCGTACGGTCGGCCAGGTGCTGCTGAGCCCGGACGACGTGACCCGGCGCGCGCATTACCGCAACGCGTACCGCACCCTGCGCAAGCTGCTGGACATGCGCACGGTGCCGATCGTCAACGAGAACGACACGGTCGCCACCGACGAGATCCGGTTCGGCGACAACGACCGGCTGGCGGCACTGGTCGCGGCGCTGGTGCACGCGGAGGCGATGGTGCTGCTGTCGGACGTCGACGGGCTGTGGACCGGCGACCCGTCCCGCCCGGACACCTACCGCATCGACGTGGTGGATCCCGGCGACGACCTGGCCGGGGTGCGGCTGGGGCGGCGCGGCCGCGCCGGGGTGGGCACCGGCGGTATGGCCACCAAGGTGGAGGCGGCCCGGATCGCCACCGGCGCCGGCATCCCGGTGGTGCTAGCCCACGCCGCGGCCGCCGGGCCGGCGCTGGCCGGCGAGCCGGTGGGCACCCTGTTCCATGCCAGCCGCCGGCGCCCGGCCGCCCGGCTGCACTGGCTGGCGCACGCCACCACCCCGCGCGGGCGGCTGCACCTGGACCAGGGGGCGGTGACCGCGGTGGTGCAGCGGCGCAAGTCGCTGCTGCCGGCCGGCATCACCGGTGTGGACGGCGGGTTCACCGCCGGCGACCCGGTCGACCTGGTCGACGCCGGTGGCCGCCCCGTGGCGCGGGGACTGGTGAACTACGACGCGGTGGAGCTGCCGTCGCTGCTGGGGCGGACCACCGTAGAACTGGCCGCCGCGCTGGGGGCGGCCTACGAACGGGAGGTCGTCCACCGCGATGACCTCGTCCTGCTGTGAGACATCTCTGAGCGACCTGGGCGGTTGATCATGACTTTTAGTACATCCCACACCGCCGATCAGGAACCTGAGTTCATGATCGACGCGGAGTTGCGCCGGGCGCGGGCAGCGGCGAACGCGCTGGCGCTGCTCACCCGTACGGACAAGGACGCGGCCCTGCACGCCATGGCCGACGAACTGCGCGTACGCACCGCGGAGGTGCTCGCCGCCAACGAGGCCGACCTGGCCTCCGGGCGCGAGGCTGGGCTGTCGGAGGCGCTGCTGGACCGGCTGGCGCTGTCCGAGCAGCGACTGGCCGGCATCGCCGACGCGCTGCGGCAGATGGCGGGCCTGCCGGATCCGGTAGGTGAAGTGGTACGGGGATCCACCTTGGCGGGCGGGCTGCGGTTGCGCCAGGTCCGGGTGCCGTTCGGGGTGGTCGGCATCATCTACGAGGCACGACCCAACGTGACCGTCGACGCGGCCGGTCTGTGCTTCAAGGCGGGCAACGCGGTGCTGCTGCGCGGATCGTCGACCGCGATGCGCTCCAACGCCGCGCTGGTGACGGTGCTGCGCGACGCGCTGGCGGCCGCCGGGTTGCCGGCGGATGCGGTGCAGCTACTGGATGCGGGCAACCGCGACTCGGTCAAGGAACTGATGCGTGCCCGCGGCCGGGTCGACGTACTGATCCCCCGCGGCGGCGCGTCGTTGATCCGCTCGGTGGTGCAGGATTCGACCGTGCCGGTCATCGAGACCGGCGTCGGCAACTGTCACATCTATGTGGACGCCACCGCCGACCTGGCCGCCGCCGAGGCGATCGTGCTCAACGCCAAGGCGCAGCGGCCCAGCGTGTGCAACGCGGCCGAGTCGCTGCTGGTGCACGCCGACGTCGCCGACGCGTTCCTGCCGCAGGTGCTGTCGGCGCTGTCGGCCGCCGGGGTGACCGTGCACGGCGACGAGCGGGTCCGGGCGCACTCGGACGCGGTGGTGCCGGCCACCGAGGAGGACTTCGCCACCGAATACCTGTCGCTGGACATCTCCGCGGCGGTGGTGGACTCGCTGGACGCCGCGGTGGTCCACATCGCCTCCTACGGATCCGGTCACTCGGAGGCGATCGTGACCGACTCGGCGGCCGCCGCCCGCGAGTTCACCGCCCGGGTGGACGCGGCCGCGGTGCTGGTCAACGCGTCCACCCGGTTCGTCGACGGGGGCGAGTTCGGCTTCGGTGCGGAGATCGGCATCTCTACCCAGAAGTTGCACGCGCGGGGACCGATGGCGCTGCCGGAGCTGACGTCGACGAAGTACGTCGTCACCGGCGCCGGCCACACCCGCTGACCCCGCCCCCCACTCTCGTCGATCTAGGGCTTGTTCACGTGATCAGAGATCAACTCACGTGAACTAGCCCTAGATCGACGGGGGACTGGACGGGGAGGGGGTGGCGGGCAGGCGCGGATGGCGGTCAGGACGGTGTGCACGGTGAACTCGTCACCGTCCTCACTCGGCCAGGAGCCGTCGCTGCGCTGGGCAGCCGCCAGCTCCTGCCTGGCCGCGACCAGCAGCGGGTCGCCGTCCGGCACGCCGAGCCGTCGCAGCGCGCACGCCATCCAGGCCACCCCGGCCGGACCGATCTCCGGCAACCGGGCGGCCAGCACCGCCCGCATCCGCGCCGACTCGGACTCGCGACCCCGCCCGTACAGCACCGCCGCACCCAGCCAGCCGGTGACCAGGAACGACGGCCAGGAGCCGTCGTCGGCCAGGCTGGCCACGATCGCGTCGGCCGCCTTGTCCACCACCGGCGCGTAGGCGCCACCGACCCGCTGGTCCAGCGGCCCGGCCGTCCGCGCACTCCACCCGCCGGCGGACAGCCAGAAGGCGGCGTTGGCGGTCAGATACAGCCGGGCGGCCGGGTCACCGGGTGCGGCCCACGGCGGTGCGACCTCGGCCAACGCCGGATCCTCCTCCCAGGTGCCGTCGGGCCGCTGGATCAGCGTCAACCAGTCGAACGCCTGCCGGCCGGCCGGCCGCGCCAGTGCCGCCAGATCGTCCAGTTCGGCCAGCCGGAAGCAGGTGGCGTCGATCGAGGCCACGGTCGCTTCCTCGTGGCCCGGCCAACCGGCGTCCGGAAGCTGGCCGTCCTCCGCCTTCGCGACCAGAGCCGGGTCCGGCGCCGCGCCGGTGCGCAGGTACGCCAGCCGGGCCCGGTCCACCTCATCACCATGAGCGACCACGAACCCGATCGCGGCGTCCAGGTCCACGGTTGCCTGCGTGTCCACAACCCGCAGCGTACGGCAACCGGGCCGTGGCGCTCGGTAAGCGCACCCGGCGCCAGCCCGGTGCGGAAACAGCGTGCGACCGACCCGACCCGGTGTCTAGGTTGCACACGTGCACGAGACGGTTCCGGTGCGGGTGGTCGCGGCGGCGGTGGGCGCACCTGACGCGGTGGGCGCACCTGACGCGGTGGGCGCACCTGACGCGGTGGGCGCACCTGACGCGATGGGCGCGCCGGACACGGTGGTGATCGACTGTTCGGCACAGCCCATCATGTCCGGCAGCGGAGCGGCGACCGGCGCCGTGACCCGGCTGACCGGACGGGCCCGTGCCGGCGGGCAGGTGCTGCCCTTCACGGTCGTACGCAAGCGGTGCCGGCCGCTGGCCACCGGGCGGCACGCGGCAGCCGCCCGCGACCCGCGGCACTGGGCGTACTGGCGGCGCGAGCCGCTGGCGTACACCTCCGGGGTGCTGCCGCGCGGCCCCGGGCTCGCGGCACCCCGCTGCTACGGGGTGGTCGACGACACGATCTACCTGCAGGACGTCACCGGCGCGCCGGAATCGCCCCGGGTCGCGGCCCGCCGGCTCGGCGCGTGGCAGGCGCGCACCCCGGTGCCGGACCTGCCCTGGCTGGCCGGGCACCAGCTCGCGCAGCGGGTGGCGGTCAGTGACCTTGACTGGACCGGGACCGACGCCGATCCGCGGCTGGCCACGATCTGGGCCGCGCGCCACGAGCTGCTGGCGACGCTGACACGCGTGCCTGCGGTGCTCAGCCACGGCGACTTCCACATCGACCACCTCATCGCCGACGGCGACACCACCGTCGTACTGGACTGGGCGGCCCTGGGCGTCAGCCCCGCCGGCGCCGACCTCGCGCACCTGGCGCTGAGCACGCGCCAGGACCTGGTAGACGACTACCTGACCGAACTGGACGGACGTGTCGACGCCGAGGCGGTACGGCTCGGCTACCGCACCACCGTGGCGTTGACCGGCGCCAGCAGGCTGCACTGGATGCGGTCGCGCGGGATGCCAGTGCCGGACGGATTCGAGGCGTTCGTGCTCGCCCACGCGCCCCTTTAGCGTCGATCTTGCAGTCATACATGGCAATATGTCGGGCTTGCTCCGGAATAAGAGGTGAACTACTGCAAGATCGACGCCTTGCGTCAGTAGGTCGGTAGCGACGGGTCGACCTGGTTGACCCAGGCGAGCACCCCGCCCTGCAGGTGCACCGCGTCGCGGAAACCGGCCGCCTTGAGGGTGGCCAGCGCCTCGGCCGAGCGCACCCCGGACTTGCAGTGCAGCACGACCTGGCGGTCCTGCGGCAGCTGCGACAGCGCCTCGCCGGAGGTGATGTCGCCCTTCGGGATCAGGACACTGTCGGGGATCCGTACGATCTCGAACTCGGCCGGTTCCCGTACATCGACCAGCAGGAAGTCCTTGCCGGCCTGGCGCCACTCGGCCAGGTCGGCGGCGGTGATGGTGGCGTCGGCGGCTGCCTCCTGCGCCTCGACCGACACCGCGCCGCAGAAGTCCTCGTAGTCGGCCAGCAGCTCGGTCTGGGTCGCGTTCGGCCCGCACAGCACGCAATCCGGGTCCTTGCGCACCTTGATGGTGCGGTAGCTCATCTCCAGCGCGTCGTAGACGATCAGCCGGCCCACCAGCGGCTCGCCGATCCCGGTGATCAGCTTAATCGCCTCCGTGACCTGGATGGAGCCGACGGAGGCGCACAGCACCCCGAGCACCCCGCCCTCAGCACAGGACGGGACCATACCCGGCGGCGGCGGCTCCGGGTAGAGGCAGCGGTAGCAGGGACCGTTCGCCGGCTCGCCCGCCCAGAACACGCTCGCCTGCCCGTCGAAGCGGTAGATCGAACCCCACACGTACGGCTTGCCCAGCAGCACCGCAGCGTCGTTGACCAGGTAGCGCGTGGCGAAGTTGTCGGTGCCGTCGACGATCAGGTCGTAGCCGCCGAAGATGTCGAAGATGTTCTCCCGATCCAGGGCGGTGTCGTGGATCACCACCTCGACGCCCGGGTTGATCTCCCGGATGCTCTCGGCAGCCGACTGCGCCTTGGGCCGACCGATGTCCGACTGGCCGTGGATGACCTGCCGCTGCAGGTTCGACTCGTCAACGGTGTCGAAGTCGATCACGCCGAGCGTGCCGACGCCGGCCGCGGCCAGGTACATCAGCGCCGGTGACCCCAGCCCGCCAGCGCCGACACAGAGCACCTTGGCGTTGCGCAGGCGCTTCTGCCCCACCACCCCGACATCGGGGATGATCATGTGGCGGGAGTAGCGGCGGATCTCGTCGGTGGTCAGTTCCGGGACTGGCTCGACGAGCGGAGGAAGTGACACGGCGGGCTCCCGGTGCAATCGCGGACGGTCGGTGCTCATCTGCCCCATTGTTACTCGCCGACACCGGCGGTCGGCCAGCATGTGGTGCACACTGCCCACTGAGCGGGACACGCGTCGCCGGCGGCGCTCACCCCGGCGGTGATCTGACCGATCAGGGCACCGGCTCGCCGGCGTACCGCTGCCCGTCGAGATAGGGCCACTCGTACGCCTCGCAGCCGTCCAACCGCAGCGTCTGCTGCTGCATCACCGGCGCCGGCTCACCGGGCCCGGGACACGCCTCGTGCCCCAACCCGAGAGCGTGGCCGACCTCGTGGTTGAGCACCATCCGCCGGTAGACCTCCAACGGCACCTCGTCGTCCACATAGTGGGGCACCGACAGCATCCAGCGGCTCAGATTGAGCACCACGTGACCGGAGTAGTAGCAGGACACGCCACCGTCGGGCAGGCTCGGCGCCAGCACGTTCAGTCCGGCGCTGCCGCACATCCGCCCGGCGGTCTGCGAGGTGACCAGGTGGATGGTGAACTCGTACGCCGCGCCTTCGGGCACCCGCTGGAACCGGTGGTTGCCGCCGGCAGTCCAGCCCTGCTCGGCACCGAGGGTCTCGTCAACGAACTCGGCCAGCTCGTCCGGTTCCTCGTCGACGGTGTCCTCCACGGCAAGGCGGAAACGCATCAACGTGCCGGAGTCGCCCAGCACATCCCCCTCGGTCGAGGCGTACCGGAACGTGCCGGGACCGTCGTCGGGGAAGTCGCCGGGCATCGACAGCACCGGCGGCGCCTCGGTCGGAGGGGGCGTCTGGGTGGCCGGCGGCGTGGCGCGTGGTGTGGGCACGGTCGGTGTCGGGGCGCTGTCGGTGGCGGGCTCGTCGGTGTCGGTCAGCCACGCCCCCACGCCGGCCACGGCGAGCACCGCGGCGCACGTGAATATCGCTGCGGTCAGCCGGCGGCGGCGCCGGTGCTGGCGGCGGCGCATCTCCCGACGGTCCTGCCGTGCGGTCGAGGGGACGGCCGGACGCTGCCCTGGGAGGCGGGAAGGCTCTTCCATGGTGTGGACAGTCTGGCACAGAACCACCACGACCGGGGTCGATACCGGGCTCGGGCGCGTCCGCAGCGGCGCCTCAGCCGCGGGACGACCGCCGCCGCCTGCTCGCTGCCGGCGCGGGCGCCGCGCCGGCCACCTCTGCCAGCAGCGCCACCACCGCACGCGCCACCCGCCGGGGCGCCTCCATCTGCGCCACGTGGCCGACGCCGTCGAGCACCATCAGCCGGCTGTCCGGGATGAGCCTGGCCGCGTGCGGCGGGACCCTGGTGTCGACCAGGCGGTCCTGGCGGCCACCGATCACCAGCGTGGGAATCGCCACCCCCGAGGCCGCCTGCCACAGCGATCCCTCACCCGGCAGGTAGGCGCGCAGAAAACTGGCGACCAGGCCGCGCATCGTGCGCAGGTACGCGTCGATGTAGTGATCGACCGTGTAGCGCAGCCTCATCTCCTCGACCGCCTCGGCGAGCCGCTGGTCGGGCACCCGCTGCGGGTCGGCGAAGATGGCCTCCATCACCCGCCGGGTCAGGTCCTCCGGTTCGATGCCGGCGAGCATCCGGGCGGCGACCTGACGGGCGCCCGGCATCGCCACCAACGGCAGTAACTGCCCCTGCAGGGTGCGGCGCGGGTCCAGGAACGGCAGCGCCGGGGAGACCAGGGTCAGGGTGCGCACCAGGTCCGGCCGGGTGGCCGCGACCTTGACAGCGATCGTCCCGCCCAGTGAGTTGCCGACCAGGTGCAGCGGGGCACGGCTGGAGTGTTCGATCCACCGGATGAGCCACTCGGCCAGGGCCCCGATCGTGTACCGGTCGGTCGGATCGCTGCGACCGAACCCGGGCAGATCGACGGCCTGGCCGTCGAGGTGGGGGCTGAGCAGCGCCGCCAGGTCTGTCCAGTTCTGCGAGGAACCGCCCAGCCCGTGGACGTAGAGCGCCGGTTCCGCCGCGGTCGAGGTCGCTGGTGTGTCGCGCACGTGCACCGCCAGGTCGCCCACCGCGACCCGGCGACCCGGCCACGGCGGCGCCAGGTGCGGCAGCGTTGGCAGCACGTCGTCGGCGGCAAGCCCCGCCCGCTTCATACCCTTAAGTGTGCCTCAACCAGCGAGCAGTGCATCCAGTCTTCGGTTGATCGCGCCGAGCGTGGCACGCACCGCGGCGTGCCGGCTGTCCCCGTCGACCACCGCGGAGCCCGCCAGTTGCTCCACAAAGCCCCCGCAGACCAGCAGCACCACGACCACCGCGACCTCGCTGCCGCCGAACGGCACCACCCCGGTGTGCTCGACGAAGCACCGCGACGGTGTGTCCTCCGGGGCGGACGGCCGGCCGGCCTCCCGCATCAGCTCGTCCACCGCCTTTGCGGTGGAGACCGCCGCGAGCCGCACGACGTACGAATCGATGGCCGGGCCGCTGGCCAGCCCGAGTGCCACCCGGTCGCCGGCGGTCAGCCTCACCTCCACGCTCGCGTCCGTGCCGGTGACGTGCACCTGCACCTGGTCGATCACGACCCGGGGGCCGGGGCCGGCGGCCGCCAGCGGCCGCGAGCGCAGGTGCCGCGACGGTGGGCGTTGCGGTGCGGTGGCGTGCCGGGTGGCCGGGGTGCCGTCGCCGGTCACGCTCTCCGGCGGCGTACGGGGATGGGGGATGTGCTGGGGCGACGCCGACAGGCCCATCCGCTCCTGCAACAGTTGGGCCACTATCCGGCTCACCCGCACCGGATCCGCATCGTCGGTCAGGTCCAGCCGGAGCGTATGCGCGCCGTGCGGGTTGGTGCGCAGCGCCGCAGCCCGCACCCCGGCGACATCCCGGACCGCGTCGAGCACCGCGTCGACGTCAAAGCCTTCGGCCCGGCTCTCCCCGGAGGGAACGTCGTCGCGCCGCAGCTGGTCGGCGATGCGTGCCACGGCCGCGGCCGGTGGCGCGGTCGCGGCGGCCTCGCGGGGCTCCGGCACGTGGGGAACGTCCGGCTCAGCCGGCACCCGTTGCGGCAGGCCGCCGTAGGCCGGCGCGGAGATCGCGGGGGGGGCCGCCGCGGGCGCTGCCGGGGCCGGGGCGCCGATGGGGCGCGACGTGGTCTCGGTCGGGTCGGCCACGGGCGGGTCCGGGTCCCCACCGCCGGGCTCCCACACCGTCGAGTTTTCGCGCGATCGCCGACCGTCGTCGGGGAGGGCCGGCGCGCCCGGCGCGGGGGCGGCGTGCCTGGCCTCCACGGGGTGCGTGGCCTCCACGGAGTGCGTGGCCTCCACGGAGTGCCTGGGCTCCACGGAGTGCCTGGCCTCCACGGAGTGCCTGGGCACGGCGTACCCGGCCGCAGGCAGTTCCGGCGCACCTGGGGCTCGCCGCTCCGACGGCACCGGCGCGGTGCCGGCGTGCCGGGCTGCCGCCTCCCGCCACAGCGGCGGCTCCAGCGACGGCGTGCCGTCGGGCGGCGTGTCGTCGTCCAGTCCAGGCGCGTGCCAGCGCTGCGCCGGCGCGTCCGCGCCGGGGTGCGCCGGTGGCCGGCGACCCGCGGTCCGGGGTTCGGTGGGGTCGGTGGGGTCGGTGGGGTCGGTGGGGTCGGGTGCCTCCCGTACGCTGGACTGACCCTGTGTGACACCGCCCGCCTCGGGGCGCCACCCGGCCGCACCGGCGATGCCGGTGCCGTTGTGCCTGTCGCCGACCCCGTCGGTCTGCTGTTCGTCCACCACGTGCTCCTTGGTCGCCCACCGTGAGGTTACCGTCCGCGATGCGTTCCGATAAGGCCCCGAAAGGACGTGAACCGTCCACGGCTCTACCGACGGCGTCCCACCTGCCTTCGCCGTTTCACGCGACCATGCGTGATGATGTAGCGGTAGCGTCCACCAACCGGAGGAAGCCGATGACCTCGCACACGCCCGCACTCGGGCGGACAACCCGCCTGCCACGCTCGGCGCGCCGCAAACAGCTGCTCGCCGCCGCCGAAGAGGTCTTCGTCGCGCAGGGTTACCACGCTGCGGCCATGGATGACATCGCCGAGCGGGCGGGGGTCTCCAAGCCCGTGCTCTACCAGCACTTCCAGAGCAAGCTGGAGCTCTACCTCGCCCTGCTGGACACGCACTGTGACGCGCTGGCATCGCGGACTCGGGCCGCGATGGCCGCGACCACCGACAACAAGGACCGGGTGCGCAGCGCGATGCAGGCCTACTTCGACCTGATCGACCATGAGAGCGAGGCATTCCGGCTGGTGTTCGAGTCGGACCTACGCAACGAGTCGGCCGCGCGGGAGCGGGTGGAGCGGGCCGAGCGCGAGTCCATCGAGGCGGTCGCGGACACGATCATGGCTGACACCGGCGTGTCCCGCGACCACGCCGAACTGCTCGCGGCGGGGCTGGTGGGGTCTGCCCACACCGCCGCGCGCTTCTGGCTCGCCGGGGGCCGCCGGGTCCCCAAGGAGGACGCGGAGGCGCTACTGGCCGCCCTGGCCTGGCGGGGAATCGCCAGCTTCCCGCTGCAGGCCGAGCCCGACGGACAGGTATCGTCGGCAGGGAACCGCTAGCCCTGAGTGAGGAGTGGCCGTGGAGGTCAAGATCGGCGTGCAGCACGCGCCACGGGAGATCATCGTGGAGAGTGCGCAGACGCAGGACGAGGTCGAGACGACCGTGACCAAGGCGCTCACTGAAGGCGTGCTGCAGCTGGTGGACGAGAAGGGTCGGCGCGTCATCGTGCCTGCCGACAAGGTGGCGTACGTGGAGATCGCGGAGACCTCCCACCGGCCGGTCGGCTTCATGCCGTCCTGACCCCCCTCCCCCGTTGATCTAGGGTTTATTCACGCGATTTGATCTCCGTTCACGTGAACAATCCCTAGATCAACGGGGTGGGTGACGGTCAGTTGTTGAGACCGACCGCGGTCATCCGGGCGCCGTGCGACTGCGTCAGCCGCTTGAACAGCGCCTGCACGCCGGCCTGGTCACCGGAACCGGCCACGATCAGCGCGGTCAACGCGGGCCGCTCGCCCGCCACCCGCTGCGCCTGCGACAGCCCTTCGCCAACCAGCCGGCGGGCCCACATCGACAGGCGGTTGGCGAGCTTGGGGTCGGACTCGATCGCGGTACGGATCTCGGCCGCGGCGAACTGGTTGTAGTGGGAGTCGTGCAGCACCTGCAGCACCAGCTCCCGGTCCCGATGGTCCAGAAATGCCGCCACCTCCCGGGAGAAGTCGTCGGCGATGCCGTCGCCCACATAGGCCTTGGTCAGCGCCTCCAGCCAGTCCCGCGGCTCGGTCTGGTCGTGGTAGGCCTGCAACGACGCGACGTACGGCACCATCGCCGCCTGCGGGTCGGCGCCCAGCTCCCCGAGCCGCTCGACCAGGCGCCGGTAGTTGGTGATCTCCACGGCGGCCATCTCCGAGAGCACCGCGCGTCGCCGTAGGTCCGGGGCCAGCCGGGCGTCGTTGGCCATGCGGTCGAACGCGAGCAGCTCGCCGTAGGCGAGCATGCCGAGCAGCTCGACGACCGCCTCGGTCGCGGGTACGGGTGCGGTGGTGCTCACACGGGCAGGCTAGCCCCACACGACCGGCAGAGGCACCCGCACCCGCATCCCCGCCCGGACCGGGTCCCGCAGGCGCGACACGTACCGTCCGATCGGAGCGGTTCGCCGTGGTCGCCACGGTTGCCGTACTATGGTGGTGTTGCGCGGGCGGACCACCGCCCGCGACCGCGCGCCCGCGGTTGTTTGACTGAAGCCCGCCGCTCATGGTGCGCGCCACAAACCCGATATCGCGCCCTTGGGAACGATGGGGCGCACCCGAACCGCTGGCGGACACAGCGCCGGCGAACCCGATGAAGGGCACGCGAGAACCACCCTATGACGGACAGCCACCAGAAAATTACCAATACCCACGAACCAACCGAGCTGACCGCACCGGCTGACCGCGGCGACGCCACCCCGCCTGACCGCAAGCCGGTGCGACCGGACAGCCCCACCTTCGCCGACCTCGGCGCCCGCGACGAGACCGTTGCCGCATTGTCAGCGGTCGGCATCACCCGGTCGTTCGCGATCCAGGAGTACGCGCTGCCGATCGCGATGCGTGGATCCGACCTCATCGGGCAGGCACCCACCGGCACCGGCAAGACCCTGGCTTTCGGCGTACCGCTGCTGGAGCGGGTGCGCTCGCGCGCTGAGGGCGCCGACGGCACTCCGCAGGCGCTGGTGGTCGTCCCGACCCGCGAGCTCGGCCTGCAGGTCGCCAAGGACCTGGCCACCGCCGGCGCCACCCGCGACATCCGGGTACTGCCGATCTACGGCGGCGTGGCTTACGAACCGCAGGTCGACACGTTGGGCAAGGGCGTGGAGATCGTCGTCGGCACCCCGGGCCGACTGCTGGACCTGGCCCGCCAGAAGAAGCTGCGGCTCCAGCGCATCAACGCGCTGGTGCTCGACGAGGCAGACCGGATGCTGGACCTCGGTTTCCTCGACGACGTCGAGAAGATCCTGTCGATGCTGTCGGACGAGCGCCAGACGATGCTGTTCTCGGCGACCATGCCCGAGCCGATCGTCACGCTGGCCCGCCGGTTCCTGCGCTCGCCGGTGACCGTGCACGCCACCCACCCCGACGCCGAGGCCGGCAAGGTGCCGCAGACCAAGCAGGTGGTCTACCGCACCCACTCGCTGAACAAGGTCGAGATCGTGGCCCGGATCCTGCAGGTGCACGAACGCGGCCTAACCATGATCTTCTCCCGCACGAAGCGGGGGGTCGACAAGGTCGCAGGCGAGCTCGACTTCCGTGGCTTCGCGGTAGCCGCGGTGCACGGTGACCTCGGCCAGGGCGCGCGGGAGCAGGCACTGCGGGCATTTCGCACCGGCAAGGTCGACGTGCTCGTGGCCACCGATGTAGCCGCCCGCGGCCTGGACGTCTCCGGCGTCACACATGTGATCAACTACGACTGCCCGGACGACCCGGACGCCTACACCCACCGGATCGGGCGGACCGGACGCGCCGGCGCCACCGGCGTGGCCGTCACGTTCGTCGATTGGGAGGACGTGGTCCGGTGGAAGCTGATCGACAAGTCGCTCGGGCTGGAGACGCCGGACCCGCCGGAGACGTACCACACCTCGCCGTGGCTCTTCACCGACCTTGACATCCCGAGCGACGCGACCGGTGAACTGCCGCACGCCCAGCGGTCCCGCGCGGGGCTGGCCGCCGAACGGCAGGACGACCTCGGCGGGCGTTCCCCGTCGGCGCGCAAGGGCGACGGGCGTTCCCGCGACCGCGACCGGGAACGGGGACGCGGACGCGGACGCGGACGGGACCAGGGACGCGACCGGGCCGGCGAGCGGGCCGGCGACGCGGGCACCGGCCGGCAGGACGACTCAGCGACACAGCGGTCCCGGCAGCGCCGCCGCCGGCGCCGTACCGCGGACGAGGCCACCAGCTCGTCCGGGACCACGACAGCCACCGGCACCGGTGGCGACGCGGGCCCGGGTACGAACGGCGACCCGGTCGCCGACACCCGCGCCGACACCGGCGGGAGCCACGGCAAGGGCGCGGACAGTGGCGCGGCCGGTGCTCAGGGCGCGGCCGGTGCTCAGGGCGCGGCCGGTGCTCAGGGCACGGCCGGTGCTCAGGGCACGGCCGGCGAGGGCAGACCGCGGGCACGGCGCCGCCGCGGCGGGCGCGGCCGCCGGGGCTCGACCGCCGCGTCCAGCTGACTGCCGGTACCGCAGACGTACGGAGGCCACCCGGCGGTTCGCGCAACCGCTAGGGTGGTCGCCGCCATCTGCGTAGCCTGGAGGTTATGGTCGACCCGCCCCGCCGGTGGCCCCGTTCGTTCGTCGATCGACTGACCTCGCCTCTGCCCGGCTTCCGGGATGTGATGCGGATGATGCGCGAGCGGGGTCCGGCCGCCGACCTGCTCGCCGACGCCGACGCCATCCCGATCGCGCCCGACGCCGGCGCCGTCCCGGCACCCGACAACGCGTCGGCGTCGGTCACCTGGGTCGGGCACGCCACATTCGTCCTGCGTCTCGGCGGGATGACCGTGCTCACCGACCCGGTGTGGTCGCGCCGCATCCCGGGGGTGCGGCCCCGGCTCATTCCGGCCGCTGTCGCCTGGGACGACCTGCCCCGCGTGGACGCAGTGGTGATCAGCCACAACCACTACGACCACCTGGACGCCCCCACCATTCGCCGGCTGCCGCGCGACACCCCGATGCTCGTACCCGCCCGGCTCGCCGGCTGGTTCCGGCGGCGCGGATTCGTCGACGTGGTCGAGCTGGACTGGTGGGAGTCGCACCGCATCGGTGGGGTGCGACTCGACTTCGTGCCGACCCACCACTGGAGCCGCCGTGGGCTGACCGACACCTGCCGCACGCTGTGGGGCGGCTGGATGCTCACCGCCGACGGCGGCACGCGGATCTACTTCGCCGGCGACACCGCCTACGGCCACTGGTTCGCCGAGATCGGCGCCCGCTATCCGGGCATCGACCTGGCCCTGATGCCGGTAGGGGCATATGAACCGGAGTGGTTCATGCGGCCACTGCACCTCAACCCGGAGGAAGCGGTGCGTGCCAGCGACGACCTTGGCGCCCGGCGGATGGCCACCATGCACTGGGGCACGTTCATCCTGTCCGCCGAGCCGGTCACCGAGCCGCCGGAGCGCGCCGCCAAGGCGTGGGCAGAGGCCGGCCGGGTCCGCGACGACCTGTGGGACCTCGCCGTCGGCGAGTCCCGCATGCTGTGACCATGCCGGAAGATCTGTCTAATGCGCTGGCCGAGGTGCGCCGGCTGCTACTGGACCGGGATGCCCTGGTGCGGGCGGTGGCAGCCGGGCGGCGTCGCGGCCACCGACCGTCGATGACGCGGGCGGACGTACGACCGGTGGACCTGGCCTCCGGCCGGCAGCTGCAGGTCAGCGCCTCCGACGGGCAGCGACCGGTGACCCGCAACCTGCCGTACGGCCCGGACGCGGACGCCGCCGTGGACGAGCTGCTGGCCGAGCCGTTCGGCAACTGGCGGGTGGAGACGACCGGCGTCACGTGGCAGCTGCGGGTGACCAAGTCGGGTGCCGCGCAGGTGCACCGCGGTCCCGGGGTGGAGCCCACGACGCGAGCACACGACCGGCCGAGCCGGCATCTGCTCGACCCGGGCGACCCACTGTTCGACGTGATCGGCGGCGGCGCGGACAAGCGCCGTCAGGTGGACGCGTTCCTGCGGGCCCTGGACGCGGCCCTGCCCGCCGGCGGGCTGCCGCAACCCCTACTGGTGGCGGACCTGGGGTGCGGCAACGCCTACCTCACCTTCGCGGCGTACCGGTGGCTGACCGCCGCCCGCGGACTGGACGTTCGACTGACCGGTGTGGACATGCGTGATGACCAGCGCGAGCGCAACACCGCGCTGGCGGCCGGGCTCGGTTGGTCCGACCGGGTGTCTTTTATGGCTGGTGCCATCGCGGTGGCGCCGGTGGAGCCACCCCCACACCTGGTGTTGTCGCTGCACGCCTGCGACACCGCCACCGACGACGCGCTGGCGCGGGCGGTGCAGTGGCGCGCCCGATGGGTTCTGGCCGCACCCTGCTGCCACCACGACGTGGCCGCCCAGCTGCGTCACGCACCCACCCCGGCGCCGTACCACCAGCTCACCCGCCACGGCATTCTGCGGGAGCGCTTCGCCGATGTACTCACCGACACGCTGCGCGCGGCGCTGCTGCGGCTGCACGGCTACCGGGTCGAGGTGGTGGAGTTCGTGGACTCGACGCACACGCCACGCAACCTGTTGCTGCGTGCCATCCACACCGGAGCGTCGCCGACCGGTGCGCAGCGGCGGGAGTACGAGGAGCTGGTGTCTACCTGGTCGGTTACACCGCACCTCGCGCGTGCCTTGTCCACCGGCACGGCGTGAGGCTGTCACCACACACCGCCATGCCGATCATGATTACCATTGTGCACCCGGTCGGTGTGCACACCAGGAACAGTCCTGACCGGGACACCGGCGCGGCAGGTCATCGATGCCCGCCTCGATCCACGCGAGGACTACGCCGCGGTCGCGGTGCTGAGCCCTGGGTATGTCCTGCAGGGCGCTTTGAGACCTGCTCGCACAGACGGAGCGGCGGGCCACACCACAATCCTCGGTGCTCTCGCCAACGGAGCAGCTCCCAAAGGGCCCATACTGACAGGTGGGCGACCCGCCACGGTGATGGGGAGCGCCGACAACCGGCGGTGGGCCAGGCGTGCCGGCCTCGCGCACGTCAGCCTCGGCCACCGGCACGGCGTGGAGCACATCGAGCGGGTGCTCTGGTGGTGCGCCGAGATCGGGATCGACCAGGTGACGATCTTCGTGCTATCACTGGACAACCTGCGCCAGCGCGACGACGAGGTCGACTATCTGATGGGTCTGGCGGACCCGGCCCTGGAACGGCTCATGCACACCGATAGCCCGTGGCGAATTCACCTGGCCGGTCGGGTGGACATCCTGCCCGCGCCGACGGTGCTGGCGCTCAAGCGGGCGGCCGAGGTCACCAGCGACCGAGCGCGGCACCTCACCCTGGCGATCGGGTACGACGGCCGCGCGGAGGTGGTCGACGCGGTGCGGTCACTGGTCGAGACGGAGGCGGCGGTCGGCAGTGGTCATCCGCACCAGCGGGGAGCGCCGGTTGAGCGGGTTCCTGATGTGGCAGTCCGTACGCTCGGAGTTGTTCTTCAGCGACGTGTACTGGCCCGGTCTCCGCTACATCGACTTCCTGCGGATTCTGCGCACCTTCGCTGCCCGCAATCGCGACCCCGGCCCGGCTTCGACCTCCACAGGTGACTGAGACGATCCGACGTCGTCGCGGGCGCGGGCCTCGCCCTCACGCGACGACTACCCCGCGCAGCAGGTCGTCGAGGCCCGCCTTGATCCGCTCCACCCTCATGCCGCGGTCGCGGTGCTGGTGTAGGAACATCACGGCCGCCAGCGGTGCCAGCAGCGCCTCGGCCACGTAGTCCGCGTCGGCGTCCGGCCGTGCCTGCCCGATCAGCCCCGCCAGGTGGCGGCGGTGCAGGCCATACGCACCGCTGGCGAACCGGGCGGCCGGTGGGTGCGACTCGGCCACCGCCAGCAACGGCGCCTCGTCGACCAGCCGGTCGACGTACGCGTGCAGGAAGGCGCGGATGCGCTCACCGGACGGCGCGCCGGGGCCCAGTGGTGGCGAACCGTGCAGGAACGCCGCCTGGAACCGCCGCTCCTGCGCGTCGAGCAGGGCCTGCGCGAGTCCCGCCCGGTCGGTGAACCGCCGGTAGACCGTGCCGACGCCCACCCCGGCGGCCGCCGCCACCTCGTCCATGGTCAGCCCCTCCGGTCCTCGCTGGCCGACCAGCCGTGCCGCGGCATCGAGTATCCGCCGCCGGTTGCGTGCGGCGTCAGCCCGCTCCGGTGGCGGCGAAGGCGGGACCACCGGCAACCACTGTCCGGTCATTGACCCAGCGTATTGGGAGTGTTCCGGTTCACAGCAGCCGGATCTCGCCAACCGGAGACATCTCCGGTTACTCTGGGGCGAGAAACAAGCGGAGACCGTTCCGGTTAATGCGATAGAGGACCAGGACAGGCAGGGACGTACCGCATGGCCGGCTCGTCAGCGCTGACCAAACAGACGTAATTGAGAGAAAGGGACAACCGATGACTAACTCTCGCATAGCAATCATCTACTACTCCGCCACCGGCAACGTTCACCATCTCGCAGTGGCGTTCGCCCAGGGTGCCGCCGACGCCGGAGCCGAAGTGCGGCTGCGCCGCGTGGCGGAGCTCGCCCCCGACAGCGCCATCGACTCCAACCCGCAGTGGCGGGCCCACCTGTCGTCCACCACCGACATCGAGCTGGCTACCCACGACGACCTGCGGTGGGCCAACGGCTACGCGTTCGGCACGCCGACCCGCTTCGGCAACGTCTGCGCGCAGCTACGTCAGTTCCTCGACACCACCTCTGAGCTCTGGGAGGCGGAAAAACTGGCCAACAAACCGGCCACCGGTTTCGTCAGCAGCGACTCCCCCCACGGTGGCCAAGAGTCCACGTTGCTGTCGCTATACCACACGTTCCACCACTGGGGTTCCATCATCCTGCCCGCCGGTTACCTCAACTACGAAACTTCCATCACGGCCGGCGGCAACCCCTACGGCGTTGGCCTGGTGGGAGAGCGCGCGGAGGACGAGCACTACCGGAAGGCGGTCCTGGAAGCCGCGCGGTACCACGGCAGGCGTCTGGCCGGCGCCGCCGCGGCCACCGCACCGCTACGCACCAACGAGCCTTGAGCCGCGCCGGACGGTGGCGTCGTCGACCTGCCGGCAGCGAGCGATTGGCGTTTCGCGGTCACTCGGGGGGCTCGTTCAGGACCAGCACCCGGGCATGGATCTGGGTGCGCTGCTGCAGGGCGGCCCGCAGCGCCCGGTGCAGGCCGTCCTCCAGGTAGAGCGAGCCCTGCCACTCCACCACATGCGGGAACAGGTCACCGTAGAAGGTGGAGTCATCCGCGAGCAACCGGTCCAGTGCGAGCTCGCGCTTGGTGGAGATGAGCTGGTCCAACCGCACCTGTCGCGGCGGGATCTCGGCCCACTCCCGCAGTCCCAGACCATGGTCCGGGTATGGTCGCTCCCCCAGCACCGCCTTGAAGATCACGACGCTCGACCTCCTCCCCGGTCCATCGTCGGCAGCGGCGGTCCGCTCCGAGCCTAACCTCGCGGCGCCACACCGCCCCAGGTGCCGTGGTGGACGACCTGGTCCTGGTCGCGACGCCCGCGAGCGAGCGACGGTGACCGCCAGTCCTTGGCAGGGTAACCGACGGTGATTGCGCCGATTGGAGCGAACCCCCCCGGTACGCTAAACGCCGACCGGTAGTCATCGGTCACCTCCGGCGGGATCCCGAAGAAGCATGCGCCGAGCCCCTCGTCGACCGCGGTCAGCAGGATCAGCAACGAGGCCATGCCGGTGTCGATGTCCCAGTACGGCACCGGCCAGCGCGCCTCATCCCGGTCCGTCCACCCCTTGTCCGGCTCCGCGTAGCGGTCCAGGTAGGCGTCCTTGTGCGAGTGCGGCACGATGATCAGCGGCGCCTTGCGCATGCCGGACAGCCACCGGCTCGGGACCGCAGTCGCGGCCTCGTCCCCGGCGGTGGCGCGCCAGAACCGTTCCCGGTCGGCCGGCTCGGTCAGCACCAGGAATCCCCAACCCTGCGAGAACCCCGCACTCGGCGCCCGGATCGCGTGGTCGAGCAGCCGCTGCACCACCTCCGGCGGCACCGGGCGGTCCGGATCGTACGTACGCACCATCCGGCGCCGTCGCACGACCTGCGCGAACTCCATCCAGGTCCTCCAACCCAGTGTCGACGGTACGCGGACGAACGACGACACCCTACCGACCGGGGCTGACACATCGGCAGAGGTTGGGCTCAGGGGGCGAGGCGTTCCACCGTCCACACGGCGTCGGCCACCTGGCGGTAACGCAGCCGGTCGTGCATCCGGTCATCGCGCCCCTGCCAGAACTCCACCGTCTCGGGCACCACCCGCAGGCCACCCCAGTGCGTTGGCACCGGCACCCCGCCCTCGCCCACCTCGGCGAACCGGGCGGCGACCGCGGCGTACGCCTCGTCCAGCTCCCTCCGCGACGCCACCACTTCCGACTGCGCGCTGGCCCACGCGCCGAGCTGTCCCCCGCGTGGCCGGTGGGCGAAGTATTCCTCCACCTCGTGCCGCGGCACCTGCGCCACGGTGCCGCACACCACCACCTGCCGGTGCCGCGCCAGCCAGCGGAAGACCAGGCTGGCGTACGGGTTGGCCAGCGCCTCGGTGGCCTTGCGGGAACGCAGGTTCGTGAAGAACACGAAGCCGCCTTCATCGAAGTGCTTCAGCAGGACGGTGCGGGCGCTGGGCCGACCGCGCGGGTCCGCGGTCGCGAGCGTCATCGCGTTCGGCTCCCGCTCCCCGGCCGCCACCGCCTCGGCGAACCAGGCCTCGAACTGGGTCAGCCAGTCGGCGGCCAGGTCCGTCTCGTCCAGCCGCTGCGCGGTCCGGTACTCATCGCGCATCCGTCGCAGGTCCAGCGCATCGTCGTCCACGCTGCCATCCTCACCCATCGGTGCCGGCGGCTGCCCGGGCCGGGGCGATTAGACCGGTCGGTAACTTAGCGGGCAAGATGGAGTAACCCCCTGTTCCATCCGCCGCGGCGTCGCCGCGGGCTACCCCCGGGAGCGCCAGATGTCCGAATTCCAGCCAGGGTTAGAAGGCGTGGTCGCCTTCGAGTCCGAGATCGCCGAACCCGACAAGGAAGGCGGCGCGCTGCGGTACCGCGGCGTCGACATCGAGGACCTCATCGGCGCGGTGTCCTTCGCCAACGTGTGGGCGTTGCTCGTCGACGGCGAGTTCGGCCCCGGCCTGCCGCCGGCCGAGCCGTTTCCGGTGCCGGTGCACTCCGGTGATATCCGTGTGGACGTGCAGTCGGCGGTGGCGATGCTCACCCCGTACTACGGCTTCCAGCAGCTGCTCGACATATCCGACAAGCAGGCCCGCGACGACCTGGCGCGGGTGTCGGTGACCGCGCTCAGTTTCGTGGCCCAGTCGGCCCGCGGCCCCGGCCTGCCCGCCGTGCCGCAGCGGGAGATCGACAAGGCGGACACCATCACCGAACGGTTCATGAAGCGGTGGCGTGGCGACCCGGACCCGCGCCACGTGAAGGCCGTCGACGCGTACTGGATCTCCGCGGCCGAGCACGGCATGAACGCCTCCACCTTCACCGCCCGGGTGGTGGCCTCCACCGGCGCCGACTCGGCGGCCTGTATCTCCTCCGGCATCGGAGCGCTGTCGGGTCCGCTGCACGGCGGCGCACCGTCGCGGGTGCTGCACATGATCGAAGAGGTGGAGCGCACCGGCGACGCGGCCGGCTATGTGCGCAGGGTGCTCGACCGCGGCGAACGGCTGATGGGCTTCGGGCACCGGGTCTACCGGGCCGAGGACCCCCGCGCCCGGGTGCTGCGGCGCACCGCCCGCGAACTGGGCGCGCCGCGGTTCGAGGTGGCGGAGGCGCTGGAGAAGGCCGCGCTGGAGGAGCTGCACAGCCGGCGTCCGGACCGGGTGCTGGCCACCAACGTCGAGTTCTGGTCGTCGGTGGTGCTCGACTTCGCCCAGGTGCCGGCGCACATGTTCACCTCCATGTTCACCTGCGCGCGGGTCGCCGGGTGGAGCGCCCACATCCTGGAGCAGAAGAAGCTCGGTCGGCTCGTGCGCCCGTCGGCCCGCTACGTCGGCCCGGGCCCCCGCCCGCCGGCCGAGGTGCCGGGCTGGCAGTCGGTCCGCCGCCCCGCCTGACCGGCCCGTTCCGCACCCGCCGCGGCGGTACGGTCGTGGCGTGGTGCGCAAGCGGGTGGTGATCTCCGGCCTGGTGCAGGGCGTCTTCTTCCGCGACACCTGCCAACGGATGGCGGCCGACGTCGGCGTGGCCGGATGGGTGCGCAACCGGGCGGACGGCACCGTCGAGGCGGTGTTCGAGGGCGCGGCCGACCGGGTCGAGCACCTGGTCTCCTGGGCGCACCACGGCCCGAGCCAGGCCCGCGTCGAACGCGTCACCGTGCACGAAGAGGCACCGCAGGGCCTGTCCACCTTCACGATCAGCGGCTGACACGCCGCCGGACGGCGGCCGCACGGCGGTGTGGGCAACGCCTCACCGGCTCCGGGCACCCCCGGCGCCCACACCCCGGACGGTGCAAGGATGGAGACAACACCTGCCGGATCTGCCCGATAGGAAGGAAACTCTCGTGGCTGACGAGACCAGTGTCCGCATCCCCGACGAGATCAAGCCCGCCGACGGCCGGTTCGGCTCCGGCCCGTCCAAGGTGCGACCCGAGGCGCTCGAGGCACTGCGCGCTGCCGCCACGTCGTACCTGGGCACCTCCCACCGGCAGCGGCCGGTGCGCGAGCAGGTCGCGCGGCTGCGCCGCGGGGTCGCCACGCTGTTCGACCTTCCCGACGGCTATGAGGTGGTCCTCGGCGTCGGCGGCACCACCGCGTTCTGGGAGAGCGCGGTGTTCGGCCTGATCCGCGACCGTGCCCAGTGCGCTTCGTTCGGCGAGTTCGGGTCGAAGTTCGCCAACGCGGTGGCGGCCGCGCCGTTCCTCGGCGAGCCGACCGTACGCACCGCCGAGCCCGGCAGCGCGCCGGACCTGGTCGCCGAGGCCGGCGTGGACGCGTACGCCACCCCTCACAACGAGACCTCCACCGGCGTGGCGGTGCCGGTGCGCCGCGTGGCCGACGCCGAGGCGGGCGCGCTGATGCTGCACGACGCCACCTCCGCGGCCGCCGGCCTGGCGGTCGACGTCACCGAGTCCGACGTGTACTACTTCGCCCCGCAGAAGGGCCTGGCCTCCGACGGCGGGCTGTGGCTGGCGCTGATGTCACCGGCTGCGCTCGCGCGCGCGTACGAGATCAAGGAGTCGGGCCGCTACATCCCGGCGTTCCTGGACCTGGTGACGGCGATCGAGAACTCGCGGCTGGAGCAGACCTACAACACCCCGGCGCTGGCGACCATCCTGCTCGCCGCCGAGCAGGTGGAATGGATCCTCGGCAACGGCGGGCTGGACTGGGCCGCCAAGCGCACCGCAGAGTCCGCCGACATCCTGTACGGGTGGGCGGAGCGCTCGCCGGTGGCCAGCCCGTTCGTGACCGACCGCGCGCTGCGCTCGAATGTGGTCGCCACCATCGACTTGCGCGACGAGGTGGACGCGACGGCGATCGCCGCGGCGCTGCGCGCCAACGGCATCGTGGACACCGAGCCCTACCGCAAGCTCGGACGCAACCAGTTGCGCATCGCGCTGTATCCGGCGGTCGAACCCGCCGATGTGGAGGCGCTGACCGCCTGCATCGACCACGTGGTGGCTCGGCTCCAGCGGTAGCCGCGTCTTCGTCGGTGGTCCGCACACCACCTCGGCCAGCGGCACTGTCAGGCTGCGCCTCGCGGCAGGAGCCACCGGGTGGGCTGGCCGGTGCGGGCGGCGATGATGTCGAAGTCCGCGTCGCAGTGCACGACCACCGCGCTGTGCATCTCCGCGCAAGCCGCGACCAGCAGGTCGGCGACGCCGGCGGCCCGGAGGTGTGCCTCGCGCGACAGTGTCCGCTGCACGTGCCGAGCCCGCCTGGTCACCTCTGGGGTGATCGGCAGGGTCCGGTAGAGCGCCGCACGTGCTGCCCAGATGCGCTCGAACTCCTCGTGGTTGCGGGCGCTGTACCCCACCTCCATGTCCACGATGTCGCAGGTCGCCAGGGACCCCTCGGAGTCCAACGCGAACAACGCCTCCCGGGCTTCGGGCAATCTCTCGGCACGCGCCAGCGCCGACTTGTCGAGCAGGAACAGCGGCCCGTCGTTCACCGCCACGCCTGGGCCATCACGTCCGGATCACCCAGATCCGGCGAACCCAGGCTGTCCAGCAGCAGGCGCTGGCGTTTCCTTCGCTGCTCTTCGGCCTCCAGGGTGGCGGTGAGCGCGGCGTGCACCGTGTCCTTCTTGGTCTTCGTGCCGAGCACCTCGGCCACCGCCTCGACGAGGTCGGTGTCCAGGTCAATCACTGTCTTCACCGCTGCCCCCTTCGATGCGCCGCCCGACTAGTATACAAGGAGTATATACGGACCGGACAGAGTCGGTCACGGTTGTGTAACGCTGTCAACCTCAGTGCCGGACTCGGCGCTTATCAGAGGAACCGATCGGCAAGCTGCGGAGGTGGCAGTGGCATCCTCGACCCGGCAGGAGTTCCTCGGCTTCGCACGCGAGCGCACGCCGGAGCTGTTCGGTGTCGCGTACGCGCTGGCCGGGCGGCAGGACGCGGCCGAGAAGGTGCTGCAGGCCGCCCTGGAGAGGACATACCTGCGCTGGCGGCGCCTGGACGACCCGTACGACTTCACGGTGCGGGCCATGCGGCGCGGTGCCCTGCCGTGGTGGCGGCGGTGGCAGCGCCTGCCCGACGACCCGCCGGTCGTCGAGCCGGGCCGCGGCCGGGTCGTCGACGTGTCCGACCTGGCTCTGGTCGGCGCCGGTCGCCGGCGCGCGGTCCGGGCGGGCCTGGCCGCCGGCGGGCTGGC
>SLSW01000204.1 GCA_007130245.1 Micromonosporaceae bacterium | reverse complement strand
GGGCCGCCTGGGCCGCCTGGGCCGCCTGGGCCGGGGTCCACGCCTCGTCGAGCGCGGCCAGCCCGGGGATCGGGTTGCCGTACGGCGAGCGGGCAGGGCGGCCCAGCAGCTCGAACACCCGCTTCTCGACGTCGTCGCTCATCACGTGTTCCCACCGGCACGCCTCGTCATGGGCGGACTCGTACGGCATGCCGATGACCTCGACCAGCAGGAGCTCGGCCAGCCGGTGCTTGCGCATCACCGAGACCGCGTGCGCGCGGCCGATGTCGGTCAGGTGCAGGTGCCGGTCACCTTCGACGGTCAGCAGGCCGTCGCGCTCCATGCGTGCCACGGTCTGGCTGACGGTGGGGCCGCTCTGGTGCAGGCGCTCGGCGATGCGGGCGCGCAGTGGCGTGACACCCTCCTCCTCCAGCTCGAGGATGGTGCGAAGATACATCTCGGTCGTGTCGACCAGGTCGTTCACGATGGCGTTCCTCCTGCGAGCGATGTTACCTGGCCCGGGCGACCACTCGGCGCCGCCGCAAGGCGCGCCGGGGCGACGGCGTGGCTGCGGGCCGGCGGCGCTAGCGGCGATACTTGACCGATGGACGACACCCCGCATCCGGATCCGTTGATCACCGTGTCGGACCTGGCGTCCGCGCTGGCCGAGCCGTACGCCCCGACGCTGCTGGACGTGCGGTGGCGGCTCGGCGGGCCGCCGGGCGCGGAGGACTACGCCGCCGGGCACCTGCCGGGCGCGGTGTTCCTGGATCTGGACGTCCAGTTCTGCGGGCCGCCCGGCGCCGGCGGGCGTCATCCGTTGCCCGACCCGAACCGGCTGGAGGCGGTGTTGCAGGTCGCCGGGGTGCGCCAGGAGCACCCGGTGGTGGTCTACGACGACGGGGATCTGGTCGCCGCCGCCCGGGCCTGGTGGACGCTGCGCTGGGCCGGACACGGGCAGGTGCGAGTGCTCGACGGTGGGTACGCGGCCTGGGTCGACGACGGCCAGCCGGTCACCACCCACCGGTATCCGCCGGTGCCGGGCGACGTGCGGGTGCGCCCGGGCTCGATGCCGGTGCTGGACGCCGACGGCGCGGCGGCCATGGCCGCCGACGGCGTGCTGCTGGACGTGCGGGTGCCACCTCGCTACCGCGGTGAGACCGAGCCGATCGACCCGGTGGCCGGGCACATCCCGGGCGCGGTCAACCTGCCGGCCGCCGAGCTGGTCACCGACGGGCATCTGCACGATGCGGCACAGCTGCGGGACCGGTTCGCGCAGGCGGGGGTGGCGGGGCAGACCCCGGTGGGGGCGTACTGCGGTTCCGGCGTGACCGCGGCGCACACCGTACTGGCGCTGCACCGGGCCGGGCGCACCGACGCGGCTCTCTACGTCGGGTCCTGGAGCCACTGGATCACCGACCCGGCACGGCCGGTGGCCACCGGGGACACGCCGTGACCGGGCGGACGGTGGTGGCCTGGGACGACGCCCTACTCGGCTACGACCTCGGCGACCATCCCCTCGACCCGGTGCGGGTGGAGCTGACGATCGCGCTGGCCCGGTCGCTGGGGGTGCTGGAGCGGTCCGGCGTCGAGGTGGTCGCGCCACAGCCGGCCGACGACGCCACGTTGGGGCTGGTGCACGAGGCGGAGTATGTGGACGTGGTGCGCCAGGCCAGCCGGGCGGGCTACTACTACGGCCGGGGGCTGGGGACGCCCGACAATCCGGTGTTCGTGGGGATGCATGAGGCAAGCGCGCTGGTGGCCGGCGCCACGGCGGCGGCGGTCGAGTCCGTGTGGCGGGGCGAGGCCGCGCGCGCGGTGAACATCGCCGGTGGACTGCATCATGCGATGCCCGACCGGGCGGCCGGGTTCTGCGTCTACAACGACCCGGCGATCGGCATCGCGCGACTGCTGGCGCTCGGGGCTGAGCGGGTGGCCTATGTCGACGTCGACGTGCACCACGGCGACGGGGTGCAGGCGGCGTTCTGGGACGACCCGCGGGTGCTGACCATCAGCCTGCACCAGTCGCCGCTGACCCTGTTCCCGGGCACCGGGTTCCCGAGCGAGACCGGAGGGCCGCGGGCGCGTGGCACCGCGGTCAACGTGGCGCTGCCGCCGGGCACCGACGACGACGGCTGGCTGCGGGCGTTCCATGCGGTGGTGCCGCCGGTGCTGCGGGCGTTCGCGCCGCAGTTGCTTCTCGTGCAGTGCGGGGCGGACTCGCACCGGTGGGATCCGCTGGCGGACCTGCGGTTGACGGTGGACGGTCAGCGGGCGACCTACCTGGCGCTGCGCGAGCTGGCCTCACAGCTGTGCGACGGTCGCTGGGTGGCCACCGGCGGCGGTGGGTATGCGCTGGTGGAAGTGGTGCCGCGGGCGTGGACCCACCTGCTGGCGGTGGTCACCGGCGAGGCGCTGGAGCCGGCGACGTTGACGCCGCCGGAGTGGCGGGAGTTGGCCGCCGCGCGTCGCCCCCAGGCCGAGGTGCCGTTGCGGTTGACCGACGGGTCGCAGGCCGGGTGGCGTGCGTGGCACCCCGCCGGCGACGCCACGGATCAGGATCCGGTCGACCGCGCCATCTACGCCACCCGCCGGTCGGTGTTCCCGATGCACGGGCTGGATCCCGACGACCCGCGCGACTGACCCCCCTCTTGCGTTGATCATGGGCTGGTTGCGCGGCGCGCCGCGCGACACGCGCCAAGTAGTCCATGATCAACGGTGGTTGAGAGGGGGTCAGGTGGTGTAGGTCTGCAGGCGTCCGGCGCGGGAGGGCTGGCGCAGCTTGCGCAGCGTGCCCTTCTCGATCTGGCGGATGCGTTCGCGGGACAGGCCGCACTCGCGGCCGACCTCGTCCAGGGTGCGTTGCCGGCCGTCGTCGAGACCGAACCGCAGCCGGATGACCGTCTGCTCGCGCTGGGACAGCGTCGACAGCACGATCTGCACCTCACCCCGCAGGTGCGCATGCGCGGCGCTGTCGGCCGGGTCCGGCAGCGCCGGATCGGCGTGGACGAACTCACCCAGCGCGCTGTCACCGTCCTCGCCGACCGCCTGATCGAGGCTGATCGGTTCCCGGTCGTAGGACAGCAGCTCGTTGACCTCCCGCAGGCTGAGGTCCAGTTCGCCGGCGATCTCGGCCTGGGTCGGCTCCCGGCCCAGCTCGATGGCGAGTTCCCGGCGCACCCGCACCAGGCGGTTGACCCGTTCCACCACGTGCACCGGGATGCGGATGGTGCGGGCCTGGTCGGCCATGGCGCGGGTGATGGCCTGGCGGATCCACCAGGTGGCGTAGGTGGAGAACTTGTAGCCCTTGGTGTAGTCGAACTTCTGCACCGCCCGGATCAGGCCCAGGTTGCCCTCCTGGATGAGGTCCAGAAACGCCATGCCACGGCCGGTGTAGCGCTTGGCCAGCGACACCACCAGCCGCAGGTTGGACTCCAGCAGGATGTCGCGGGCGGCGCGTCCTTCCGCGGCCACCACCGCCAGGTCGGCACGCAGGTCGGCGTCGCCGCGCTCGTGCGCGAGCCGGTGCTCGGCGTGCAGGCCGGCCTCGACACGTGTGGCCAGGTCGACCTCCTCGGCCGCGGTCAGCAGCTTGCGACGGCCGATGCCGTTGAGGTAGGCCCGCACCAGGTCAGCGGACACGCCCTGTTCGTCGACGGTGTCGAGTTCTGCGATGGCCACGCTTGTCGTCCCCTCGTTCGCCGCGCCGGGGTGTCAGGGTCGCGTGACGAACGTGAAACGGCAGTGAGGCCGATGTGTGATCGGTGTGAAGTTCAGGTCTTCACAGGTCAATGAGCACGGTGCGGGGACCGACGTTCACGCTCTCCACCAGCATGTGGGCGCCGAACACGCCGGTGGCCACGGTGGCCCCGCGGGCACGCAACGCCTCGGCGAACACGGTCACCATCGGCTCGGCGAGCTCACCCGGCGCCGCGGCGGTCCAACTGGGACGCCGGCCCTTGCGCACATCGCCGTAGAGGGTGAACTGGCTGACCACCAGCACCGGTGCGTGCGCGTCGGCGGCGGACCGCTCGTCGTCGAGGATCCGCAGCTCGTACACCTTGCGGGCCATGGTCTCGGCGGTGGCCGCGTCGTCGGTGTGGGTCACCCCCAGCAGCACCAGCAGCCCGTCGGCGATCTCACCGACCACCTCGCCGGCCACCGTGACGCTCGCCCGGCTGACCGTCTGCACCACTGCACGCATGCGCCTACCCTGCCATCAGGCGCCAGCGCCGGCGCCGGCGGCGAGCATGTCCGACAGCAGCGCCCGGGCGACCAGGAAGTAGATCACCAGCCCGGTGGCGTCCACGGTGGTGGTGATGAACGGGGCGCTGACTACCGCCGGATCGATGCCGATGCGATGGGCCACCATCGGCATCAGTGCACCGGCGGTGGCGGCCAGGGCGCAGATGCCGATCAGGCTCAACGACAGCACCCCGGCGATCCGGGCGCTGTCGGCCAACCCGAGCTGCCTGGTGACTTCGATGAACACGGTTCCGGCCAGGAAGGCCACCAGCGCCAGCATGCCGCCGAGCAGCACCCCGACCCGCGCCTCGCGTCCCAGCACCCGGGCGAAGTCGCGGAAGCGCACCTCCCCGACGGCGATCGCGCGGGTGACGGTGGTGGCCGCCTGCGCGCCGGCGTTGCCGCCGGTGCCGATCAGCAGCGGCACGAACAGGGCGAGCACCACCACCGCCTCAAGCTCGGCTTCGAAGGTGCTGAGGACCAGCACCGTCAGCGTGGCCGCCACCATCAGCACGAGCAGCCACAGCGCCCGGGTGCGGGCGATGTGGCCCACGCCGGCGATCAGGTACGGCACGCTCAGCGGCTCCGCGCCGCCGATCCGCGCAGCGTCCTCGGTGGCCTCGCCCTCCAGCACCTCCATCGCGTCGTCGAAGGTGAACACGCCCACCAGCCGGTCCTCGGCGTCGACGATCGGCAACGCCAGCAGGTCGGCCTCCTGCAGCAGCCGCGCCGCCCGCTCCTGGTCGGTCAGCGCGCGCGCCGAGATCGGCTCGGTCATCAGCTCCGCTATCCGGGTGTCGGGTGGGGCGAGGACTACCCGGCGCAGGCTGGTAACCCCGATCAACCTGCGGTCTTCGGCGATCACCGGCAGCGTGTAGACGGTCTCGGCGGCCGTTCCCACCGACCGGACCCGCTCCAGCGCCTGCGCCGCGGTCATGGTGGACTTCAGCGCCACGTACTCCGGGCTCATCATCCGGCCGACCGCGTCCGGCGGGTAGCCGAGCAGCTCGGTGGTGAGCCGGCGTTCATGCGGACTCAGGTCGGCCAGCACTTTGTTGACCACCTTGGCCGGGAGCTCGTCGAGCAGCTCCACCCGGTCGTCCGGGTCGAGCCTGCCGACGAACTCGCGCACCGCGTCGGCGCGCAGCCCTTCCAGCAGCTCGCCCTGCACCGGCGGGTCGAGCGCCTCGAATACGGCCAGTGCCAGGTCCTTGGGCAGCAACCGGAACGCTACGGCACGCTCGGTCCGGTCCAGCCTGGTCAGCTCCTCGGCCAGGTCGAACGGACGCATCCCGGCCAGTTCGCGACGGGCGGTGTCCCACGCCTGGTCGCGCAGCAACCGGTCGAGCTGTTCCATAGCGTCAATCTGCCAGACCGCGTCGCTGACCGCGCTCGATCAAGGGCATGTCGCGCAGGCGCGTCGCGCCGGTCGTCGAGCAGCGGCCGGCCGTCGCCCGCGCCGCGGGTCTGGCAGGCTTGAGTCATGCCGACGCTCTACCTGTCCACCGAGCCGGACGCGGACGCGCTGCTGGCCGACGACCCGCTGGCACTGCTGATCGGGATGCTGCTCGACCAGCAGGTGCCCATGGAGCGGGCGTTCGTCGCCCCGTTCCGGCTGGCCCAGCGGCTGTCGATGACCAGGCTGGAGCCGGCGGCGATCGCCTCGTACGACCCGGAGGCACTGGCGGAGATCTTCGCCACGCCGCCGTCGCTGCACCGGTTCCCCGGTGCGATGGCCGCCCGTACGCAGAAGCTGTGCCAGATGATCCTGGACGAGTTCGACGGCGACGCGGCCACGATCTGGCGCGAGGCGTCCAGCGGCGCCGACCTGGTGCGCCGGCTGGGTCGGCTGCCCGGGTTCGGCAAGCAGAAGGCCCAGATCTTCGCCGCGCTGCTGGGTAAGCAGTTCGGGGTGCGGCCGGACGGGTGGCGGGAAGCGGCCGGCGACTACGGCGACGCTGGTGTGCACCGGTCGGTGGCCGACATCACCGATGAGGCGTCGCTGCAGAAGGTGCGTGAGCACAAGAAGCAGATGAAGGCGGCCGCCAAGCGCGGCTGACCGGCCGCCGGCTTCCCGCACGGGTCGCCAACGGTCACGGTGAACAGGGGCTTTGACCTGGCCGTGGGGTGAAAGTGGTGGAAACATGGGCAGGGTGGGACAGCGAGCTGAGCGGCCGGTGCTGATCACCGACGCGCAGCGCAGCCAGGAGGATCAGCTGCGCACACGGCAGACCCGCTACATCCTGATGATGTCCGTCCGGGTGCTCGCGGTCATCGTCGCGGCGATCCTGGTCAGCCTGCAGCCCCCGCTGCTGTGGCTGTGGCTGTCACTATGCGCGGTGGGAATGGTCATCATCCCGTGGGTGGCGGTGGTGCTCGCGAACGACCGGCTGCCCAAGGACCGCCACCGGTGGCGACGCTACCGTCACCGGGACCCGACTCCGCCGGCGGTCGGTCCGGCGCCGGCAGGCCGCACCATCGACGTCGACCACGACGGCACGCCTCGGGCGTCGCCGGGGTCCGAACCCGAGCGCTAGCTCACTGAGCCGGATGGCCGCGCGGTCGGGTGGCTCGGGTTTGCCACGATGGACGCCATGACGGGGAATGCGAGCTGGATTGACGAACCGACCGTGCAACCGCGCACCGCGGGGTGGCGGTGGGTGGCGGGCGCGGTGGTGGTGGTGGCCGCGGTGACAGCCCTGGTGCTGTTCGTGCTGGGCTTCTGGAACCCGTGGCGGCTGGTGGTGCTGCGGCAGCACTTCGCCAACCCGTGGCTGGGGCTGACGGTGGTCGGCGCGCTGTCGTACCTGACGCTGTGGCTGCTGCTGCCGATCCGCAGCGAGGCCCGCGAGCCGCGGCGGCTCGCCGCCCGGGTAACGGTCGTGGTGGTGGCGGTGACGGGCCTGTTGGGATGGGGGCTGTTCGGGCAACACTTCACCTACGAGACCACCGAGATGGCCACGTCAGCCGACGGTGAGCGCACCGTCGTGCACGTCACCCACGGCGGCATGCGGGAGCGGGAGCTGCACGTGTGGGAGGGCACCGGCCTGGCTGCCCGGGAGGCCGGCTCGCTCGGGCAGCCGTGCGGCGGCGTGCGGGCCGAGTTCGCCGACCGCGACGTGATCATCATCAACCAGGGTTTCGGTGACTGGGAGTTCCACCTGGAGCCGGAGACCGGGCAGCCGCGGCACGTGTTCGGGCCACGCTGTCCTGACGGCCCGGTGCCTGCGACAATGGGGCCATGACCACACCTACCACGCCTGCCAGCAGCACCCCGGTCGAAGAGCGCGTCGAGCAACGGCTCGACGGCGAGGACCGTGAGCGGTTCTCCCACTACGTGCCGCGGGAGAAGCTGATGCAAGCGATGGTCGAGGGGACGCCGGTGCGGGCACTGTGCGGAAAGCTGTGGGTGCCCTCCCGCGACCCGGAGCGGTTCCCGGTCTGCCCGGAGTGCAAGGAGATTCACGAGTCACTGCCGGATGAGTGAGGCGCGCCGTCCGGCACCGGATCCGGAGGCGCTCGGCCCGCTGCGCAGCTGGCAACGGCGCGCACTGGACAGATACCTGAGCCTGGCCACCGCCGACTTCACGGCGGTGGCCACGCCAGGTGCGGGCAAGACCACCTTCGCCCTGCGGGTGGCCGCCCAGCTGCTGGCCGACAAGGCGGTGGAGGCGGTCACCGTGGTGGCGCCCACCGAGCACCTGAAGACCCAGTGGGCGACCGCGGCCGCCCGTGCCGGTATCCAGCTCGACGCCGCGTTCCGCAACGCCGACCAGCACTCGGCGGCCGACTTCCACGGCGCCGTGCTCACCTACGCCCAGGTGGGGGCCGCCCCGCAGGTGCACCGGCGCCGCACCCTGGCCCGCCCGACGCTGGTGGTGCTGGACGAGATCCACCACGCCGGGGACTCCCGCAGCTGGGGCGAGGCGGTGGCGGGCGCGTTCGAGCCGGCCGAGCGCCGGCTCATGCTGACCGGCACCCCGTTTCGCTCCGACGACAACCCGATCCCGTTCGTGACCTACGAGCGCGACGCCGACGGGGTGATGCGCTCCCGGGCGGACTCCTGGTACGGCTATTCCGACGCGCTCGCCGACGGCGTGGTGCGGCCGGTGATCTTCCTGGCGTACGCGGGTGAGACCCGCTGGCGCACCAGCGCGGGCGAGGAGCTGGCAGCGCGGCTGGGGGAGCCGATGACCTCGGACCTGGTCGCGCGAGCGTGGCGTACCGCCCTGGACCCGGCCGGCGACTGGATGCCGCAGGTGCTGCGGGCCGCCGACGCCCGGCTGCGGGTGCTGCGCGAGGGCGGCATGACCGACGCCGGCGGGTTGGTGATCGCCAGCGACCAGGCGGCGGCGCGCGCGTACGGCACGCTGCTGGCCCGCATGACCGGTGAGCCTCCTACGGTGGTGGTCTCCGACGACGCCGACGCCTCGGCGCGGATCGCCGCCTACGCATGCTCGGACCGACGGTGGCTGGTGGCGGTGCGGATGGTCTCGGAGGGCGTGGACATCCCGCGGCTGGCCGTCGGGGTCTACGCCACCAACGCCTCCACCCCGCTGTTCTTCGCCCAGGCGGTGGGCAGGTTCGTGCGCGCCCGCCGGCCCGGCGAGACCAGCTCGATCTTCCTGCCCAGCGTGCCGACCCTGCTGGAGCTGGCCGCGGAGCTGGAGGCCGAGCGCGACCACGTGCTGGGCCCGCCGCCGGACGGTTGGGACGACGAGGCGCTGGCACGCGCGGCCCGGCCGGAGCCGTCGGGCGAGCAGGACGCGACATTCCAGGCGCTGTCGGCCACCGCCGAACTCGACCAGGTGATCTACGACGGGGCCACGTTCGGCGGCGCGCCGGTGGCCGCCGGCACCCCGGAGGAGCTGGACTATCTGGGCCTGCCGGGATTGCTCACGCCTGATCAGGTGGCGCTGCTGCTCCAGCGCCGGCAGGCCGAGCAGCAGCAGGCCTCCCGCCGCCGTGCCGGCCCTGGTCAGGACGGTGACCCGGAAGACAGCGGGCCGGCACACGGCCGCGCGGACGACGGCGGCCACGGGCGGAGTGCGGGGGAGCGACGGGTGGCGCTACGACGCCAGCTCAACGCCCTGGTGGCGGCGCACCACCACCGCACCGGCGTGCCGCACGGGAAGATTCATGCGGAACTGCGCCGGCGCTGTGGTGGTCCACCCAGCGCCCAGGCCACGATCGCCCAGCTCGAGGCCAGGATCGCAGCGATCAGGACCCTCTGATCGGGGCCGGGTCATCGCCCGGACCGCTTCACCTCGGCGTACGTGGCCTCAGCTGAGCAGCTCAGCCCCCCGCCAGGTGAAGTCGGGTTCGGTCGCGTACCGGATGGTGATCTTCGCAAGGTCGTCTGCGTACCGGTTGGCGTGGTGTCCGCAGAAGACCAGCTCCCGCTCGCCGGTGATCATGATGCGAAGCTTGCCGGCCGCGTTGCACCGGTCGCACCGGTCGTCGGCGCCCGGAGGCGTCAACGTCTCCGGCGGCGGCGTGAGGGTCGATGGCATTGCGATCCTCCTCTGGTCGTCACCGGCTCACTGGCTAGCGAACTCGTTTCCATTCGTACCCTGTGGTTGCCCACTCCTCGTCCAACACATGCCCGGGCCGCCGCCTTCCCCGCACGCGGATGGGGGACCGAGGTCACATCAGTGTGCCGGGGGGTCCGCACATCCCGTCAACGATCAGGGCCGGAAAACTGGCGGGTCGCTGCGTTCGACTGCGCCCTACGGTAACCGGAAGAGGCCATCCAGGCGAATTCACGCAGGTGAACCGGGAGTATGCGTGTGATCAGCATTACCTGAGACGGATCCACAGGCCGACCTGGTCGCGGCGCGGCTCGTTGACGCGGTGCCGAGCTGGCCGGGCGAATCTACCCGGCGGGACGACCTGGATCATGCTGAGGGGCGTCCGTCGCTGGTCGGACTGACAAGCGGCGGCAGCCCACAGGCAGCCGAGAGGCCCTGAGGCTCGATGCCGAGCGCGACGTTCGTACGCGCCAGGTGGTTCGCCAACAGGAGGTGCTCGGGCTGCGCAGCCGGGCCGAGGCCGCGGCCGAGGCCGTGCGCCGGCTCGGCACCGCCGGCACCGCCGGCACCGCCGGCACCTGACGTGCCACCGCGCGGCAACCCCTCACACCCGATGTTCGCAGGTCAGGAGGGTTGTACGTCGGCCCGGCTCAGTCCAGGTAGTCGCGCAGCACCTGCGAGCGGGACGGGTGGCGCAGCTTGGACATGGTCTTCGACTCGATCTGGCGGATCCGTTCCCGCGTGACGCCGTACACCTGGCCGATCTCGTCCAGGGTGCGCGGCTGCCCGTCGGTGAGGCCGAACCGCAGCCGCACCACGCCGGCCTCCCGTTCCGACAGCGTCTGCAGCACCTGCTGCAGCTGGTCCTGCAGCAGCGAGAACGACACCGCGTCGACCGCGACCACCGCCTCGGAGTCCTCGATGAAGTCGCCGAGTTGGCTGTCGCCCTCGTCGCCGATGGTCTGGTCCAGCGAGATCGGCTCCCGGGCGTACTGCTGGATCTCCAGCACCTTCTCCGGGCTGATGTCCATCTCCTTGGCCAGCTCCTCCGGAGTGGGCTCGCGGCCGAGATCCTGCAGCAGCTCCCGCTGGATCCGCCCCAGTTTGTTGATCACCTCGACCATGTGCACCGGGATGCGGATGGTGCGGGCCTGGTCGGCCATGGCGCGGGTGATGGCCTGGCGGATCCACCAGGTGGCGTAGGTGGAGAACTTGTAGCCCTTGGTGTAGTCGAACTTCTCCACCGCCCGGATCAGGCCCAGGTTGCCCTCCTGGATGAGGTCCAGAAACGCCATGCCACGGCCGGTGTAGCGCTTGGCCAGCGACACCACCAGCCGCAGGTTGGCCTCCAGCAGGTGGTTCTTGGCGCGGTCGCCGTCACGGGTGATCCACAGCAGATCGCGTCGCAGGGTCGTGGGGAGCTCCTCACCGGACTCTTCGACCAGGCGCAACCGCTCCGTGGCGTACAACCCGGCTTCGATGCGCTTGGCGAGCTCGACCTCCTGCTCGGCGTTGAGCAGCGGGACCTTGCCGATCTGCTTGAGGTAGGCGCGCACCGAGTCGGCGCTGGCGGTCAGCTCCGCGTCCCGTCGCGCCTGCTTGAGCGCCTCCGACTCCTGGTCGTCCCACTCGAAGTCGCCATCGGCCTCGGCGTCGGCCTTGGCCCTGGCAGCCATGCCGGCCGGCTCGTCGAGCACCACTTCGTCGACATCGGCCGCGAGCGCCTTGGCCTCCTCCTCGTCCAGCGACACACCCGCCGGCGCCTGTGCACCGACTGCGCCGGGCGGGTCGCCCACGGCCTGGGTCGGGTCGTCAGCCGGCGTCGCGGACCGGCGTCCACCCGCCTTGGCGCCGCCCTTACCGCCGCGCCCGGTGGACTTGCGGGCGGCTTGGGCGTCAGCGGCGTGGGCGTCAGCGGCTCCCGCGGCCTCGGCGTCGGCCGCCGCGTCGGCCGCGGCGGCGTCGGCCGCCTCGTCGGCGGCGGCCTCGTCAGCCCCGGCGTCGATGATGACGTCCTTGCCCTCGGCCCCGACCGCCGGTTCCGCGGGCGCCGACTCCTTCTTCGACGCGGCGGGCTTCTTCCGTGTCGACGCGCCGGACCCGGCCGAGGTGGAGCCGGAGGACTTCGCCGGCGTCTTGGACGAGCCCGACGTCGACGAGTTGGACTCGCCCGCGCGGGCGGTGGTGGTCTTGGCCGCCGGTGAGGCCGCGCGCGCGGCGGCGACCCGGCGGCGGGTGCTCACCGAACCGTCCACGACCACCGTCACCCCGGCCTCGGACAGTGCGCGCAGCACCTTCTTGGCCACTGCGGGGGTAGCGTCCGCCGCCTCCATCGTGCGAGCGACCTGGGCGGATGTGATCCGGCCGTTTTCGGCCTGCGTGATCAAGTCGTTGGCGAGCGCGGGTATGTGGGCGCCGGCCTTGCGGGCTTGTGACACGGACGACCTTCCGGAGGCGATTTGCGTGTACGGTCTTTCCGGCCTCTGCACGGCACAAGCGGCGATCCGGGCTGGTGCTGGTGATGACCACCACACAGCCACCGGACCGGGTCCGCTCGGGCAGATCCGCACATGAGGGCAGCGTGAATTGTAACGCTGCTGGCGCCGATCATCCCGTCGCGCGCGCCGTAACCGCCGCAACGGCCGGTGTTTCTGCTGCCACGATAGACCGGAACGCGCCGTGGCGGCGCGGTGACGCACAAGGGGATCACGATGACGGGGAAGCCGGACACGCCCGCGGACCTGCTGACGACCGCGATCTCGGTGGTGCGCCCGGCGGCGGACCGGGCGCGGCGGATGCGCCAGGAGGTGATCGGCCAGTTCGCCACCAAGAGCACCGACACCGACGTGGTCACCGAGGCCGACCGGGAGGTCGAGCGCACGATGGTGGCCGCGTTGCGCCGTGCCCGCCCGGATGACTCCGTGCTCGGCGAGGAGTTCGGCCTGGAGAGCGCACGCGACCGGTCGCCGGTGCGGTGGGTGCTGGACCCGATCGACGGCACGGTCAACTACCTGTACGGGATCCCGTGGTACGCGGTGTCGCTGGCGGCGGAGGTGGACGGCACGGTGGTCGCCGGTGTGGTGCGGGACGCCGCGACCGGACACGAGTGGACCGCGGCGGCCGGACACGGGGCGTGGCGCGACGGGGTGCGGCTGCACGGCTCCGCGCAGACCGTGCTGAGCCAGGCGCTGCTCGGCACGGGCTTCGGGTACGCCCCGGCGCGCCGGGCGCACCAGGCGGCGGTGGTAGCCGGCCTGATCGATAAGGTGCGCGACATCCGCCGGCTCGGCTCGGCGGCGTTGGACCTGTGCCTGGCCGCCCAGGGTGCGATAGACGCGTTCTTCGAGAAGGGCCTGCACCCGTGGGACCACGCCGCCGGCGGTCTGATCGCCGCTGAGGCGGGGTTGCGGGTGGCGGGGCTGCACGGGGCGGCGGCCGGCCCCGACCTGCTGATAGCCGCGCCAGAGGCGTTGTTCGGGCCGCTGCACGACCATCTGGCGCGGCTCGACGCCGCCGGCGGCCCGTGAACGGACCGCGGTCAGTTGTCGGGGTCGGCCGGACAGGTGCCCTCCGGGGGCGCCGGGTTGCCGGCGGCGGCGATGGCCTGGTGCACCTCGGTGGGAGTGGCCAGTTGCCGGAACCCGCTGCCGAGCACCACGTCCACCATCTCGTCGTCGCGGTTGATGTCGAAGACCATCGCGGCCTCGTTGAGGAAGTACGCCCGGACCACCTGCGCGGACCCGACGGCGCGCGGCCCGAAGTGCAACTCTGCGATCGTGTCCACCTCGCTGTGGTGGTCGGCCATCTCGAGCACCTCAAAGCCGCGGTGGGCGAAGTTGTCCCCGATCCGGTTGGCCAGGCCGGCGCGGGCGGTGCCGTTGAATACGTTGATCTGGACCTCGTGCGCCTCGGGGAGCGTCAGGTCGGCACGCACGAACCCGTCCGGGCACCGCTCGGCCAGGCCCGGGGCGTCGTCGCTGCGGGTCAGCGCCATGGCGACCGTGACCGCGGCGCCGATGACCAGCAGAGCGACCACGGCGATCGCGCGTACCCGTGCAAAACTCAGCATCGTCTGTGCGCTCCCCGTACAGGTACTCTTGCTGTCCGACCGGTCGGCGCGGGGTG
>SLSW01000151.1 GCA_007130245.1 Micromonosporaceae bacterium | reverse complement strand
CGATCCACCCGGCGTGGCGGCCCATCACCTCCACCACCAGCGTGCGGTGGTGGCTCTCCGCGGTGGTGTGCAGCCGGTCGATCGCCTCCATGGCGATGTTGACCGCGGTGTCGAACCCGAAGGTGTAGTCGGTCGCGTTCAGGTCGTTGTCGATGGTCTTGGGTACGCCGATCACCTGCACACCCTTGTCGTGCAGCTTCGCGGCGACACCGAGCGTGTCCTCGCCCCCGATGGCGACCAGCGCGTCCACCTGCTGGTCGGCGAGGTTGGCGATGATCTTCTCCACGCCACCGTCGACCTTGAACGGGTTGGTGCGCGAGGAGCCCAGAATGGTGCCGCCACGCGGCAGGATGCCCCGCACCGCGCCGACGTCCAGGGCTCTGGTGAGGTTCTCCAGCGGCCCGCGCCAACCGTTGCGGTAGCCGACGAACTCATACCCGTAGGTGGCGATGCCCTTTCGGACCACCGCCCGGATCACCGCGTTCAGCCCCGGGCAGTCACCGCCGCCGGTGAGCACACCGATTCGCATGATCGCTCATCCCTCCTGGGGTGTCGGATTGCGGAAACCGGCCCCACCGCCTCCGGAAATGGAGTGCCGGCGCCGTTGCCGGACCCGGAGCGAGCCGTCCACCTTAACCCTAGCGGCCCGCCGCCGGTTGGGTCATGGCCCTCCACCTGGCCAGGTTGTGGCGGGCGTCGACCAGCGCGTCGTGCCGGTCCGCCTCCGCCTCCGGCAACTTCGGCCTGCCCTTGTCGTCCCACAACTGACGCAGGTCCTTGGTGAACCGCGGGACCTCCCGCGGCAGCGCCGGCATCGGCCCCCACAGCTGCGCCAGCGCCACATGGTCGTATGCGGCGAACCACGCCCACAGCTCGATCTTCTCATCCGGGCGGTCGCGGATCGGCTCCATCAGGAATTCCCACAGCTCGTCGCGGATCCGCGCGCGGGAACGCCAGGAGGGATCACCGGGCGAGGGCAGCCGGTCGAGCACGTGCTTGCGCACCCACGGCAGCGCATGCGTGGGGTCGAACTCGGTGGAGACGGCGTAGAACTCGCGCCCGTACTCGTCCACCACCCCGATCGACACCAGGTCGATCACCCGGCCGTCCTCGATGAACTCGCAGTCGTAGAAGTATCGGTAGACCATCGGGTCCATCCTCGCTGATGCCCGCACCCCGGTCTCGGCGATCCCCACAGCCGGTGCCACGGGGCGTACCCTCGCCGCCATGACCTTCTCGATCGTGGCCCGCGCCGGCACCGCCCACGGCGTAGCCGTGGCCAGCAAGTTCCTGGCCGTCGGCGCGGTGGTGCCCGCGGCCGAGGCCCAGGTCGGGGCGGTGGCCACCCAGTCGTACGCCAACCTCGCCTACCGGCCGCAGGGGCTGGCGCTGCTTCGCACCGGCGTCGACGCCGCCGGGGTGGTCGCCGCCCTGACCGCCGCCGACCCGCAGCGTGCCACCCGGCAGGTAGGGGTGGTGGCTGCCGCCGGGGACGGCGCCACCTTCACCGGCGAGCAGTGCCACGCCTGGGCCGGCGGCGAGGCCGGCGACGGGTGGGCCATCCAGGGCAACATCCTCACCGGGCCCGAGGTGGTGCACGCCATGCGCGACAGCTGGCGGCATAGTGTTCCGCAAGCGTCGCTGGCGCGGCGGCTGACCGGAGCGCTGCAGGCCGGCGACCGGGCCGGCGGCGACCGTCGCGGCCGCCAGAGCGCCGCGGTGCTGGTGGTGGACCGGGGCCAGGGGTACGCCGGGACTGGCGACGTGGTGGTGGACCTGCGGGTGGACGACCATCCCGACCCGGTCACCGAGTTGGCCCGGCTGCTCGACGTGCACGCACTGCTGTTCGACAAGCCCGTCCCGGAGACGCTGCACGCGCTGACCGGTGAACTCGCGGCCGAGGTGCGCCGGCTGCTCGCCGACGCCGGCTACCCGGCCGGCGACAGCTCCGCCGACGCCCTGGACGCCGCCCTGGCGCGGTGGGCGGGGGTCGAGAACCTGGAGGAGCGCCTGGTGACCGGCAAGATAGATCCACTGGTGCTGGCGCACCTGCGCCGCCGGCACGGTTGACCGTTCGTTAGCCTGGACCAACCGGAGCGACCAGGAGGGGTTGGAGCGTGGAGATACGCCTGCCACCCGGAAACGGTGACGCGTTGACCGGCGTGGAGATGTTCGCCGGCCTGGAACCGGAGGAACGCCAGCGGGTCATCGCCGCGGCGGTTCCCCGCACCTACCGCAAGGGGCAGGTCCTGTTCGTCGAGAACGACCCCGGCGACTCCCTGATCGTGCTTAAGCGGGGGGCGGTGGCCGTCTACCGCACCTCGGCGGCCGGCGAGCGGGCGCTGTTGTCGGTGGTGCGCCCGCCGGACGTGTTCGGCGAGGTGTCACTGCTGGACGGCTCGGCACGCTCGGCGTCGGCCGAGGCGATCGAGGACTCCACCGCGCTGGCGCTGTCGCGAGCCGCGTTCCTGGAACTGGTGCACTCCAACCCGCGCATCCTGGACGCGGTCATGCGCTCCCTCGGCGCGCTGATCCGCCGGCTGACCGACCAGAACGCCGATCACGTGTTCCTCGACCTGCCCGGCCGGGTCGCCAAGGCGCTGGTCCGCCTGGCAGGCGACAGCCAGGCCCCGATGGTCACCATCGAACTCAACCAGAGCCAGCTGGCCGAGATGGCCGGCGGCTCCCGGCAGAGCGTCAACCAGGCCATCGGTTCGTTCGCCAGCCGGGGGTGGCTGCGCACGGAGGGCCGCCGGATCGTGGTCACCGATCTGGCGGCGTTACGCCGCCGCGCCGGCATGCCGGACAAGGACTGACGTCAAGCGGCCGCCGTCCGACGGCCCCGGCTCACGCGTCATCGTCGGTAGTAGGGCCCACCCAGCTCTCGGTGCCCTCACCGTCATCGTCGGTAGGGCCCACCCAGCTCTCGGTGCCCTCACCGTCATCGTCGGTAGGGCCCACCCAGCTCTCGGTGCCGCCCTCTTCGTCCGGATCGGAAGCCACGCCACGCGCTTGGAGCGTGGCCAGAGTGGCAGGATCCACGTCGACCGTCTCCCCAGCCTCATGGCTGTTGCCGTTGCGGTCGGTCCAACGCTGCTCCAGTTGCACATGCACCATGCACGCCCTCCTCGATGCCGTGTCGTGTGGTTCCGGCTGCGAGGCTAGCCCGAATTCACCATGACCGCGCGAGCCATGTCACTTAACCAACAGACGGGTATGTGACAGCGGGCCGAGGCCTGCATACTCGAGCCGTGGTCTGTCCCGGATGTGGCCGCGTCGGCGCCGACGACGACCGGTTCTGCGGTGGCTGCGGCACAGCGCTCACCAGCGTCTGCCGCCAGTGCGGCCGTCCGCTGGGATCCGAGGTGGCGTACTGCACCGGTTGCGGGGCCGCCCGCACCGCTGATGCCCCCGGGCTGGCCACTGAGGATCGTCGTCAAGTGAGCGTCCTGTTCATCGACCTGATCGAGTCGACGCCGTACGCCGAGCAGTCCGATCCGGAGCTCGTGCGAGGTGTGCAGACCACGTTCTACGCGACCGCCCGCCGGGTGATCAGCCAGCACGGTGGCGTCGTGGAGAAGTACATCGGCGACGCCGTCATGGCACTGTTCGGGGCGCCGGTCGCTACGGAGACCGACGTGCTGCGCTGCGTGCGGGCAGGTCTCGAACTGCAGCGGGTGCTGTCGCACACCGCCGCGCCGGGAGTGCCGGAGTCGGCAGACATGCAGTTCCGGGTGGGAGTCGCCACCGGCGAGGCACTGGTCGACCTGGCGGCCGCACGCGACGGCGGGCAGGCGATTGTCGCTGGCGACGTGGTCAACACCGCCTTCCGCTTACAGTCAGCCTCCCCACCCGGTGGAGTGCTCGTGTGCGGGCGTACCCGGACGCTGACCACCAATGCGATCCGCTATGCAGATCCGTCGCAGGTGACCCTGCGCGGTCACTCCAGCCCTACCGAGGTGTGGCTGGCGGTGGCGCCGGCAGATAAGCCGGTGACCGCCTCCGACCCGCCGCTGGTGGAGCGCGAACACGAGCTGTCATTGCTGTTCGGCGCGCTGCACCGGGTCGTGAGCGACCGGACACCGCAGCTGGTCACGCTGTTCGGGCAGGCGGGCATCGGCAAGAGCCGACTTACCCGGGAGCTGCGGCGCCATGCCACGCGGACGCCGGACGCGCCCGTGACCTGGCGCACCGGGACGTGCCGACCCTTCGGCGAGAACGTCACCTACGCCGCGTTGGCTGACATCGTCGCCGCTGAGGCCGGCATCCTCGACACCGACCCGGCGGACGTAGCGCAGGCACGCCTGGCACGCGCGGTGCAGGACACTCCCGGAGCAGGCAACCCGGACCTGCTCATCCGCGCGCTCGCCCCGCTGGTGGGCCTGCCGGGCGGCAAGCTTCCGGCCGGCGAGGCGGAGTCGGCCTGGCGCCGTTTCCTGGTGGGCCTCGCCTCCCGCGGCCCCACTGTGCTGGTCTTCGAGGACATGCACTGGGCCGACGAGCCGATGTTGCGTTTCGTAGAGCTGCTTGCCGCCGCCGCACGCGACGTGCCGCTGCTGGTACTGACCACCGCGCGTCCGGAGCTGGTCGACCGCGATGCGAGTTGGGCCGGCACCATTGCCGGTTCGTTGACCATCACGTTGCCGCCCCTGCGTGGCGACGGCATCGCCACGCTGTACGCGCACCTGTTCGGGCAGGCCGCGTTCACCCCGGAGCTGCTCCAACCGCTGGTCGAGCTGGCCGCCGGCAACCCGTTGTACGCCCAGGAGTATGTGCGGATGCTGGCGGAGCAGGGCAATCTACCACCGGCCGGGGCGGGTTGGCCCAACGGCGAGCTGCCCACGCCCGACAGCGTCCACGCGGTGATCGCCAACCGGGTGGACCTGCTCGACCCGGGTGACCGCGCGGTGTTGCAGGCCGCGGCGGTCGTCGGGGTGCAGTTCTGGCCGGGTGCGGTGGCGGCCACGCTCGGGCGAGCGCGAGAACGGGTCGAGCGCGCCCTGCGCCGGCTGGAACAGCGCGAGTTCATCGCCGAGCAGCGCGAGTCGGCGGTCGCCGGCGAGAGCGAGTTCCGGTTCCGTCACATGCTGGTGCGCGACGTGTGCTACCAGCGCCTACCCCGGGCCGAACGGGTGACTCGACACGAGCGTGCGGCCGACTGGCTGGAGGCGATGACCCGACGCAGCGGCACCGACAGCACCGGCCAGGCCACGGAGGTGTTGGCGCACCACCGGTGGGCAGCTCACGAGATCGCCCGCACCGCCGGGGTGGCCACACCCCAGCGGGCGGCGGCGGCACGGACCTCGCTGCACCGGGCTGCCCGTCGCGCCTACGAATTGCATGCGCTGGACACCGCCGACAGCTACGCTGCCCGAGCGCTGTCGCTGTTCGAGGGGTCCGATCAGCCGCCGGACCGGGACGTCACCGTCGAGCGACTCAGCCTGGAACTGCTCGCCACGGAGATCGCCTTCTACCGCAGCCAGTCAAGCTTCCTGGCCGCCGGTGGCGGCGACCAGCTGGCTACTCTCGCCGACAAGCTCGCCGCCACCGGTGCCGCCGGCGCCGAGGCGCGGGCGTGGACGCTGCTGGGGCAGGCCGCGTGGCTGCGCGCGGACCGCCCCGGCGCGCAGGCGCACCTGGAGCGGGCGGCGGCGCTCTTCGATCCGTTGCCGGACACTGCGGAGAAGGTCGACGCGTACTCCGAACTCGGTCGACTGCACATGCTCAACTTCGAGCGGGACCCGGCGATCGCCGCCGCTGACCGGGCAGTGGCCATCGCCGAGCGCCTCGATCTGGACGAGGCGCGCATGAACGCCTGCATCACCATAGCCATGGCACGGTACGAAGCCGGCGACCACGACGCGCTGGACACCCTGCGCGACCTGACCGACCAGTGTCGCTCCCAAGGGCTGCTCGCGATGCGTCGCGTGGCTCAGAACCTGGCAGCGGCGACGCTGGAAGAGGGTGACTGGCGGCGCTCCGAGACGATACTCAGGGAGTCCACGTCGGAGGTGGCGGGGGGTCACAACCTGGCCACCGGATACTCCGCCGAAGCGATGCGCGCCTACCTGCAGGGCGATCTGCCCGCCCTTGCCGCCGCCGCCGACGCGTTCGTGGCTACGCCGGGCTGGCAGTGGGGCGACATCCGGCTGCCGCGCCTACGCGCCTGCGTGCGGGTGCTGCGGGGCGAGCCGGTACCGGAGCAACCCGGGGTCGCCGACGCGCTGACCACCGCACGCGCCAGTGGCTTCCGCCGGCCACTCTGGACCGCGCTGGCATGGGAGGCGTTCGCTTGTGCGCTGCAGGAACGCTACGAACGGGCGGAGGCGTTGCTGGCGGAGCTGACCGGCTCGTGGCAGAAAGTCGAGGTGATCGCCAGCGGCGAATGGGTCTGTGCGGCCGCGTACGCCGCCGCATTGCTCGGCCGGGCACCGGCTGAGGTGCTGCGGACCTCGCTGGCGTCGGTGCCGCGCCACACCCGCTGGTCATCCGCGGCGCTGCACACGGTGACCGGTGCGGTCGCGCTCGCCGAGGGGAGGGCGGCCACCGCGGGGCGCGAGCACCTGGCCGCGGCGGCGCTGCACGCCGAAATCCCCGCGGTCACCGACCGGATGCTGTCGTTGGCGCTCGCCGCCGCCGCCTTCGCCCACGCGGACGAACCGAGAGAAGCCGATCACGCGCTGGCGGAGGTGCGCGAGTTTGCGCACCTCCGGTCAGCGCCGGGACTGCTCAGGCTGTCCGGCCTTACGAAGTGACGAGCCGTTGCTCCGTCGACCGTCCTCGGTCAGCTGTCGCCGCCGCCGGTCGGGCCGCCCCAGCTGTCGGTGCCATCATCGCCGCCGCCGGTCGGGCCGCCCCAGCTGTCGGTGCCATCATCGCCGCCGCCGGTCGGGCCGCCCCAGCTGTCGGTGCCGCTGTCGCTCGGGCCGTACCAGCTGCCGGGCCCGAGCCAGCTGTCGGTCTCATCGGCCGATGCCGCGTTCGCGGAGAGTGCCACCATTCCCGCGGCCAGAGTGGCCGTCGCCAGCGCCGAGAGCAGCTTCTTCGTTGTCATGTCGAGCCTCCTACCGCTTTGGTCAATTTGACCGTTCATCGATTTACCAATGAACATCACGATAGTGACCAAGGGCATGCAAGCACACTGTGCTACGTCAAACTTGTAGATAACGGGTAAACACCCCTAACGAGCAATTCCATTGAAGGGCTCTAAAGGACGATAAACCTGCCCCGCAACAGGCAACCGCCACGCAGGTCAGCGGTCAGTCGTGGTCCGTGGCCAGGGCAGGAGCCGGCTCGGTCGGGGCAGCCTGCCCCGACGCGGCGTTGACCGTACTCACCGACTTGACCTTCTGGGCGTACACGTCGACGTACTCCCGGCCGGACAGCTCCATCAACTCGTACATGAGCTCGTCGGTGACCGCCCGCTCCACCAGCCGGTCACCGGCCATGCCGGCGTACCGGCTGAAGTCCATCGGCGGGCCGAACCGGATCCGCACCCGCCGGATCCGCGGCATGACCCTGCCCGGTGGCTGGATGCGGTCCGAGTTCAGCATCACCACCGGGACCACCGGCGCGCCGCTGGCCAGCGCCAGGCGCGCCACCCCGGTCTTACCCCGGTACAGCCGACCGTCCGGCGACCGGGTGCCCTCGGGGTAGATCCCGGCCAGCCGCCCCTCCCGCAGCACCCGCAACTGGGTCTCCAGCGCCGCCTGCGCCGCCCGGCCCCCGGTGCGGTCGACGGGGATCGTGCCGGTGCCGACGAAGAACATCCGCACCAGCGCGCCCTTGATCCCCCGGCCGGTGAAGTACTCGGCCTTGGCCACGAACGTCACCGGCCGCTTGACCATCAGCGGCATGAAGATCGAGTCACAGAACGACAGGTGGTTGCTGGCAATGATGGCCGGTCCGGTCGCCGGCACGTGCGCGAGCCCCTCCACCTTCGGCCTAAAGATCAACTTCAGCCACGGGCCGAGCAGCACATACTTCAGCAGCCAGTAGAGCACCTGGGTCCTTTCGCGGAAGGGCGGTCATCCAGAGCCTACGAACCCGCAACGCCGGCTACAACAGAACCCGGCCAGTGCGGACCCGCCGGCACTCGTGCCCGGCGCCGGCGCCACCGTGCTGCCGCACCAGGTGGTGTCGTGGCACCATTGCCACGGACGGCACCGCGATCGGGAGGAGAGCGGCCAGTGGGGCGACGGCGCGGCCGGCGCGACAACGGGCTCGACGCGGCTGACTACGCGGTGGTCGGCGACCTGGACCCGCGCGTCGGCGAGCACCTGCTCGACCTGCTCGGCGCGCGCGGGATCGCCGCCTATCTGCAGCCGTCCATCGATGTCAACCCCATCACCCGCAACAGCACCGTGCCGGCCCGCCCGGTCGACCGCCTGTACGCCGACCGCGCCCACCTCGGCACCGCCCGCGAGTTCCTGCGGCAACTGCGCGCCGAGGAGGCACTCGACGACCCGTCCGGCCGGGAGCGGATCACCCCGGAGGTGTTCGGCCCGGACCCGTCCGGCGACCGGGCACGCGACGACACGCCCGACCCGGACACACCCGGCGGCGTCGGCGCCGACGAGGTACGTCCGACCGATCTCAGCCGCGACCAGACCCGGCCGGCGGCGTCCCCGGCACATTTCGACGCCACCTTCGCCGGCATCGTGGCCGGCTTCGACCGCCCGGTGGACCCGACCGCCGCAACCTGGCCGTCCGCGGAGAACGTTGCCGAGCCCGAGGCGCCGGTGGGGTCGACCAGCCTGGGGCCGATCGACGCCCGGCACATCACCGAACCGTCGCTGATCGCCGGTGACGACCTTCCGGAGCCGGACCCGTCCGCCGAACAGCCCGACGTGTCCGCCGGTGAGCCGGTGGACCGGTTCGTCCCACCACCACCTCCGCCGCTGCCCCGGTTGTCGCGACAGGCCACGCTGGGGGGGCTGGCGGTGCTGACCGGCCTGGCGCTGGTGCTGTGGCCCGGCGCCGGCCCGTTCGACCGGGCCGAATCGATCCTGCTCGGTTTCGCCGCGATCTTCGGCGGCGCGGTGGCGCTGATCCTGCGGCTGCGGCCCGGTACGGACCCCGACGATCAGCACCCCGACGACGGCGCCCGCGTCTGACAACCCGGACGACCCTGACGACGGTGCGCCCGGGTCCGACCGTTCGTCAGTCGCGCGGGGCGAGGCCCTTGTCGAGCCAGTCGAGGACCGCTTCGACGGGCTCGCGCCACTGCGCGTCGAGCATCAGGGCGTGACCCATCCCCGGAAACAGCAGCGGCGCTCCCCCGTACCGGCGGGCCACCCGGTTCAGCGCCGCGGTGGACACCACCGCGTCGTCCGGGCTGCCGAGCACCAGCACCGGCGGGTCGCCGACCGGCGGCTCCGGTAGGCCACCCAGCAGCAGTTGCCACTGCGCCCGCGCCGCGGCGCGGCACATCCGCTGCCGGTACGCGGTGGCGGTCGCCGCCGGCAGCTGCCGGCTGAACAACTGTCCGCGTCGCAGCCGCAGCGGGCCCCCGAACGCCGCCGGCACGGTACCGACCGGGTTGCGCACCAGGCAACGGCCCACAGTCGACCAGCCGGCCAGCCGGCCGCCGAACACCGGCGCGGCCAGCACCGCTGCCGCGGCCGGATAGCGCGCCAGCGCCCGCGCCACCACCAGCGCGCCGGCACCGTGGCCCACCAGCACCGCCCGGCGCGGTAGAGAAGCGGCCACCTGCACCACGTCGTGGACGTAGGCACGCAGGCCCGCCCTGCGCGCGCGAGCGGATCCACCGTGACCGCGCACGCTCATCGCGTGCGCGGGATAGCCGCGGTCGGCGACGTGGTCGAGCCAGTGCTCCGCGTAGACCCAGGCGCCGGCACCGAACCCGGGTACGAGCAGCAGCGGCGGCCGGCCCTCATCGACCGCCGGACGCGCCGAGAGCACCTCGCGGGCCACCGGCGGCACCGGCAGCGCGGCCTCGCGGCGGCGCAGGATGCGGGTACGGGACGGGTGGGTACGCGACGGTCGGGTCATCGGGACGGCTCCAGCTCGTCGAGGAGGCGCTGCAGCGCGCGAAGGTAACTGATGCGGCTGGTCTCGAACCAGTGGCGGCTGGTGTCCTTGGTTCGCGCGTCGTGCCACCGCCGGCCCGGGGGGCTGAAGCGGGCCACGGCTGCTGCGGCCCGGTCCGGGTCGACCTCCCGCATCCGCAGCCAGCGCGCGAACGCCACGGTCTGCCAGTGCACCAGCGGGAACAGTCCAGCGTCGGGTTGCAGCATCCCGGCCACTGCCAGGCTCGGGTGGCGCGGGCTGAACATCTGCAGGTGCAGGCGGGGCCGGCCCTGCTCGTCCACCCCGAGCAGGTCCGGGTCGACGAACTCGAACTGCGGCAGGTAGCCGGTGGCGAGCACCACCAGGTCGGGCTCGATCCGGGAGCCGTCGACGAGCTCCACCGCGTGGCGGTCGAACCTGGCCACGTCCGGCACCGGTGTCACCCGTCCGTGGCCCAGGTAGTAGATCAACTGGCTGTTGACGATCGGGTGCGTCTCGTACACCTTGTGGTCCGGCGCGGGAAGTCCGAACCGACGCAGGTCGCCGACGGCCAGCTTCAGAACGCGTTGGAACAACCACTGGCGCACCCGGGGGGGCAGCCGCGCGGCCAGCACCAGCTCGTTGACCTGGTCAACCGGGCGCCCCGTGAGGTATTTGGGGACGAACCAGTAGCCGCGCCGGCGGGAGTGCCAGCACGTCGCGGCCCGCTGGGCGGCCTCGACCGCGATGTCGCAGCCGGTGTTACCGGCGCCGACCACCAGCACCCGCCGGCCGCGCAGCGTCGCCGGGTCCTTGAACGCGCTGGCGTGGATCACCTCACCGGAGTAGCTGTCCATCCCCTCGTACGACGGCAGTTTCGGCGACCAGTTGTGGCCGTTGGCGACCACCACCGCCGAATACCGGTGGGTGCGTTCGGTCACGCCGCCAGTGCTGCGGGTGGTGACGTCCCACCGCCCCTGCGCCACCGGCTCCACCCGCACCACCTCGGTGCCGAACCAGATGTGCCGACGCAGGTCGAAATGGTCGGCGTAGCGCTCCAGATAGGACAACACCTGGCTGTGGCGCGGAAAGTCGGGCCAGGTGTCGGGCATGGGAAAGTCCGGAAACTGCGTGGCGGCCTTCGACGAGATCAGGTGGGCGCTGTCGTAGACCGGACTGCGGTCGTGGCGCCAGTTCCACGCCCCGCCGATGCCGGTCTCCCGGTCGTAGCAATCCACGCCGTACCCGTGCTCGGTCAGGTTCTTGGTCGCCAGCAGCCCACTGGCGCCGGCCCCGATCACGCAGACCGTCTCGCCCCGGTCGTAGGCGGCCCGCAAGTCGCCCCGGGCGCCTCCGCCGTGTCCCATGCTCACCGATCCGCCTCCTCACCGCCCGACCGGTGGCATCATTCCTCCCCGACGCGTTCCTGTCCACCCGCGCCCGCCGTCGATAGCCGCAGGTCGGCCACGACCGGCAGGTGATCGCTCGCCCGGCGCGCGAGCGGGCTGTCGACCACCCGGTAGGTGTCGACCTCGATCCATGGGTCGACGAAGACCGCATCGATGCGGCGGCGTGGATGGTCGCTCGGGAAGGTCGGTGCGCCGTCGCCGCCGGCGGTTGCTCCCCCGTCGACCAGGCCAGTGGTCAACGCCTGCCACGCGGCGCTACCGGGCAGGTCGTTGACGTCGGCACCGAGCACCGCCGGCGCGTCCAGGCCAGAGACCGCCTGCCGCAGCAACCGCGCCTGGGGTGGCCGCTGGACCGCGGCGGTGGACAGGTGCGCGCCGACGGCCACGAACGGCGCCCCGGCCACCTCGCACCGGGCCAGGGCCGCCCCGCGCACCGGACGGCCGGCCACCGGCCAGCGTCGCGACCAGGCCCGACGCACCGCCACGCGCATGTCGGTGAGGATCAGGTTGCCCGCCGCTGGCCGCCCTCCGGCGGCGACGACCAGGCCGAACGCGCGGGCCAGCGCCGCGCTGCGGGACCGCCACCGCAGCCGTCGCGGAGCCTCCTGCAGCAGCAGCACGTCCGGCGCCAGGTCCCGTACGGTCGCCACCAGCGCGCGCCGGTCGTCGCGCAGCGAATGCAGGTTGTACGAGACCACCCGCAGGCGCGTGGCGACCGGGGACCCCGCGGCCGGGCTCACCGTGGCCGGGCCAGGTCCGCGGCGCCCACCACGCCGGCGACGGCGCCGAGCATGGCGCTGCGCACCGGCGCCACCGGCAACCGGCCACGCTCGGCCAGCGCCGCCGTGTAGGCCTGCCGGGTCGGCCCCAGCAGCAGCTCTCCGGCCTCGGCCACACCTCCGCCGATCACGATCATGCCGGGGTCGAGAATCTGCACCAGGTCCGCCAGCCCTTCGCCGAGCCAGCGGCCGACCTCGTCGAAGGCCTCCCCGGCCACCTTGTCACCGGCACGGGCGGCGGTGGTCACCACCGGCCCGGTGATGGCATGCGGGTCGCCGCCCGCGAGCGCGAGCAGGCCGGCCGCGTCCTCGGGCGACCGCGCGGCTCCCGCGCGGGCCAGGCGCACCAGCGCCGAGCCGCTGGCGTACTGCTCCAGGCAGCCCCGCCGGCCGCAGCCGCAGGCCAACCCGTCGGGCACCGCCCGGGTGTGCCCGAGCTCACCGGCCATGCCGTACGCGCCGCGCACCAGCGCACCGTCGACCACCACCCCGCCGCCGATGCCGGTGCCGACGGTGACCAGCACCATGGCGCCGGCCACCGCAGGGGCGCCGTCGCCGCGGCCGGCGCCGAACCGGAACTCTGCCCAGGCCGCCGCGTTGCCGTCGTTCTCCACCACCACCGGCAGGTCCACCGCGGCGGCCACCGATTCGCGCAGCGGCTCGTCGCGCCAGGCGAGGTTAGGCGCGTAGCGCACGGTGGCCCGCGCCGCGTCGATCCAGCCGGCGGCGCCGATGCCGACGGCCTCCACCGGGTGGGAGGCGGAAAGCTCCCGGATGACGTCGACGATGACCCGGCGGGTACGGGTCACGTCGTCGGCCGGGGTGTCGCCGTGGGTGCGCACCAGCACCCGTCCCTGCGGGTCGACCACTCCCCCGGCGACCTTGGTGCCGCCGATGTCGATGCCGACGGCCAGCGGCGCCGTCGCGCCGCTCACCGGTCAGGGGTCCCCTCGGTCGCGTCCTGCTCAACCGCAGCGGACTCGTCCACCACGACCGGCTCGTCCACCACGACCGGCTCCTCCACCACGACCGGCTGCCCGACCGCGGTGGCCGCCGCCCAATGGTCGTCGCGCTCGTCGCCGCTGCGGTCGTGGCCGCTGTGGTCGTCGCCGGCCGCGGTCGGACCACCACCGGCCGGGCGCCGGGTCGCACCGCCGTCGCCGACCACCGTGCGCAACAGCCGGACCGCGCCCTCGGCGACGTCGCCGGCGCCGGTGGCCAGCCGTTCGGCAAGATCCGGATCCGGCCGGCGGGCGGCGGCGATCACCCGGCACACCGGGCAGCGGCAGCACGTCTCGCTGTCGTTGGCCACCGTGTGACGACGGTGGGCCGACGGGCCGAACAGCATGTCGCCGAGCGCGTCGAACCCGGCCGCGGCGGCGCCGCCGCGCTCCCGGGCCGGTGCGCCGATGCGGTCGGCGGCCATGGACGCCGCCGCCAGCCCGGTCGCCACCAGGCGTTCGGCCTCCTCACGCACAGAGTCCGGGTCCGGTACATGGTTCGCCCCCGTGCTCATGTCCACCTCCGTCATCCCGCCGCGCCGCTCTCGACCCGCCGCTTGAGCTCCTTCAACGCGGTATCCATGATGACCCGCTCGGCCTTGCGCCGGAACATGCCCAGCATCGGGATCGACAGCTCCACCTCCAGGGTGTAGGTCACCGTGCAGGTGCCGTCCCCGTTGTCGGCGAGGTCGTACGAGCCGGTCTGCGCCTTCTGCAT
>SLSW01000354.1 GCA_007130245.1 Micromonosporaceae bacterium | reverse complement strand
GGCGACGTGCTCGCCGAGGTGCGGGCGCTGCGGGCCGAAGTGGCCGCGCTCCAGGGCACCGGCGACGCGGGTGCGGGCGCACCGGGCGACGGCTCCGGGCCGGACACCGCCGGCGCCGGCGCTCCCCGACAGGGGGAACCGGCCGGATAGCCTCAGCGCTGCGGAATCCGGACCTCGCCCCGCACCGCCGCCAGGGCGATGTCGGTGCGGTGCTGCGAGCCGACCAGGCCCACCCCGTCCACCAGCGCGTAGGCGGCCCGCCGGGCGCTGTCGAGGTCGGCACCGGTGGCGGTGCACGCCAGCACCCTGCCGCCGGCCGACACCAGCGACCCGTCCTCGCGACGGGCGGTGCCCGCGTGCAGCACCCCGGGTCGCTCCGCGCCGGTGATCACGTCCCCGGTGCGCACCGCGACCGGATAGCCGGATGACGCCACCACCACACACACCGCTGCGCCGGGGCGCCACCGCAGCGGCGGGTGGGAAGCCAGCGCGCCGGTCGCCGCCGCGTGCAGCAGCCCCGTCAGCGGGGTCTGCAGCAGGGCCAGCTCCACCTGCGCCTCCGGGTCGCCGAGCCGGCAGTTGAACTCCACCACCGCCGGACCGCGCGCGGTCAGCGCAAGCCCGACATAGAGCGCCCCGGTGTACGGCGCGCCCCGGCGGGCCATCTCGGCCAGGGTCGGGTGCACGATCCTGTCCATCACCTGCGCGACCAGATCCGGCGGGGCCCACGGCAGCGGGGCGTAGGCCCCCATGCCGCCGGTGTTCGGTCCGGTGTCACCGTCGCCGATGCGCTTGTGGTCCTGGGCGGGCAGCAGCGGCACCGCGGTCGTCCCGTCGCAGATGGCGAACAGCGACACCTCCGGGCCGTCGAGATACTCCTCGATCACCACCTGCGCGCACGTGGCGGCGTGCGCCAGTGCCTCGTCGCGGTCGGTGGTGACCACCACACCCTTGCCGGCGGCGAGGCCGTCGTCCTTGACCACGTACGGTGGGCCGAACTCGTCGAGCGCCTCGGCGGCCGTGTCCGGGTCGGTGGCGGTGCGGGAGCGGGCGGTGGGCACCCCGGCGGCGCCCATCACCTCCTTCGCGAACGCCTTCGACCCCTCCAACCGGGCCGCGGCCGCCCCCGGACCGAAGCAGGCGATGCCCTTGGCCCGCACCGCATCGGCCACTCCGGCCACCAGCGGTGCCTCCGGCCCCACCACGACCAGGTCGGCCTGCACGTCCACCGCCAGCGCGGCGACCGCCGCCGGGTCGGTGACCGGCACGTCTGGGCGTACCTCCGCCACCTCGGCGATGCCCGGGTTGCCGGGCGCGGCCACCAACCTGGTGACCGCCTCGTCGTCGGCCAGCCCCAGCGCGAGCGCATGCTCGCGTCCGCCTGATCCCAGTAGCAGTACCCGCACGGTCCACCACCCTACTCGCCCCACCCCGCGGCCGATCATGAACCTGAGGCCGTCGAGGGGCGCTGCGGCGTGCCGAACCGCATGATCAGCCGGGCCGCGGTCATGCCCCCAAATCCATGATCAACGAGGAGGAGCAGGAGGGAGGAGGTGGTGGCGGATGACGTTCTCATCCCGCCCCGGCCCGACCCCGGCCACGCTGATCCGCGCCCCGCACAGCTCCTCGACCCGTTCCAGGAAGCGCCGCGCGTTCGCCGGCACGTCGGACCAGGTCCGCGCCTTGGTGATGTCCTCCCACCAGCCGTCCAGCTCCTCGTAGATCGGCGTGGCGTGGTGGAAGGCGGTCTGGGTGGTCGGCATCGTCTCCACCCGCTCGCCGCCGATCTCGTACGCCACGCAGATGCGCACCTTCGGCAGCCCGCTCAGCACGTCGAGCTTGGTCACCACCAGGTCGGTGATGCCGTTCAGGCGCACCGCGAACCGGCCCACCACCGCGTCGAACCAGCCGCACCGGCGCTCGCGCCCGGTGGTCGTACCGTACTCGTCGCCGACCTTGAGCAGGTGCGCGCCCGCCTCGTCGAACAGCTCGGTCGGGAACGGGCCCGAGCCGACCCGGGTGGTGTACGCCTTGATCACGCCGATCACCTGCGAGACGCGTGCCGGCGGGATGCCGGTGCCCACGCACGCGCCGGCAGTGACCGGGTTCGACGAGGTGACGAACGGGTAGGTGCCGTGGTCCAGGTCGAGCATGGTCGCCTGCGCACCCTCCATCAACACCGTGTCACCACGGTCCAGCGCATCCCACAGCACCGCCCGGGTGTCGGCGATATGGCCGCGCAGCCGCCCGGCGTAGGCCAGATATTCCTCGACCACCGCGTCCACGTCGATGGCCTTGCGGTTGTAGACCTTGGTCAGCACCTGGTTCTTCTCCCGCAGCACCAGCTCCAGCTTCTGCCGCAGGATGCCCGGGTCGAGCAGGTCCTGCGCGCGGATGCCGGTGCGCGCCACCTTGTCGCCGTACGCCGGCCCGATGCCGCGCCCGGTGGTGCCGATGCGGGCCTTGCCGAGGTAGCGCTCCACCACCCGGTCCAGTGCCCGGTGGTGCGGCATGATCAGGTGCGCATCTCCGGAGATCAGCAGCCCGGAGGTGTCCACGCCGCGGGCGGCCAGCCCGTCCATCTCCTCCAGCAGCACCTTCGGGTCGATCACCACCCCGTTGCCGAGCACCGTGGTCGCGTTCGGCGACAGCGCCCCGGACGGCATCAGGTGCAGCTTGTACTTCTGCCCGTCCGGGGTGATCACGGTGTGTCCGGCGTTGTTGCCGCCGGAGTAGCGCACCACGTAGTCGACCCGCGCACCCAGCAGGTCGGTAACCTTGCCCTTGCCCTCGTCGCCCCACTGGGCACCGAGCAGCACGATCGCCGGCATCTGTCCTCGCCTCCACCGGGCGGGAAACCCCCACCCGCACTGCAGGCTAACAAGCGGAAGGAACCGACCTGTGTACGACGTGGTGGCCCTGACCCTGGCCGACCCCGGCGACTGCGGCGTGGTGCGGGTGCCGGTGCGCGCCTGCGCCGACGCGTTGGCCGCGGCCGGTGCCGCGGTGACCACCGTGACCGCCACCAGCGACGCCGAGATCGACGAGGTGCTGGCGCGGCTGGACGCCCCGCCGCGCGCCGACGGGCTGGCGTGGCCGGACCCTTCCGGCGCCATCCGGCTGGTCGTCGCCACCGCCGCCGACAGTCAGCTACGGGCCGTCGTACGCCGGATGGTGCGCCGCTGGGCGCCGCCGCCGTCGCGCCGGCCCGAGGGCCTGCCGGCCGGGCGTACCGTGCCGGACCTGCCGCCGGTGGCGGTCCTGCCGCTGGATCCGGCCGGCGCCCCGGCGTCGCCGGACCTCGCCACGCAGCTCGGCCTGCCCCGCCGGCCCGAGCAGGTCGCCGAGGCGCTGCTGAGCGACCGGGTGCGGCGGCTGGACCTGCTGCGCACCGACGCCGGCTCGGTGACCCTGGACGGCACGCTGCTGGGCACCACCGACGACACCGGCCGGGCCGCGACCTGGCAGGGTCGCGTGGAGGTCGACGACGCGGTGCTGTCGGCCGGCGACGAGCCGCTGCTGACCGCGCTGGTGACCAACGCCGGCGGCTACACCGCGCCCGACGGGCTGCCGCTGGTCAACGACGCCGACCCGGCCGACGGCGCGGTGGCGGTGGCGGTCGCGGTGCCGGTGCGGCGCCGGCTGCGCCGGACGGTACGGGTGGAGGTGCGGCGGGCCCGGGGCCGGGCGGCCACGGTCGCGCCGGCCGGCGAGAGCGTGGCGTACCTGGACGACGGGGTGAGCGGCGCGCTGACCCGGCGCCGGTCCTGGTGGGTCGAGCCCGGCGCCTGGGCCGTTTACCGCTAGCTGAGCGCGTCGGCAGCGGCGGGGTCGCAGTCGCGCAGGAACTGGGCGCACCGGGCGGCTTCGTCGTCTTCGCCGATTCCGGCCGCGGCCACGGACAGCTGGTGCAGGCACCGTAGGAATCCGCGGTTGGGTTCGTGCGACCACGGCACCGGGCCGGAACCGCGCCAGCCGGCGCGGCGCAACTGGTCGAGTCCACGGTGGTAACCGGTGCGGGCGTAGGCGTACGAGGCGACCACGTCACCGTCGGCCAGGGCGCGTGTGGCCAGCGCGGCCCAGGCCGCGCTGGACGTCGGGTGTGCGGCCGCGACGGCCGGCAGCGCCGACGGGTCGGCGTCCGGGTCCAGCGCGGCATCCAGTGCGGACTGCGCCGCATCGGCGGGCAGCATCGTGGGCGGAGGTTCGGCCATCAGGTTCTGCATACCGCTATTCAACCTGCCATCGTCGGTGATGACCGAACGGATGATGCCAATCTCACGCGTACGGCCGGTGTGTCCGGAAACCGACACGAGTAGAAAGGAAGGTCCGGAGCCTCCCCAGGACCCGGTTGAGAGCCCGGCGGCCCTGCCGCCGGGCTCTTCTCGTTCCGGAACGTGCGTCGAGGGTCACGTCGCCCGCGCGAGAGGAAGCCCGTGAAGCCGCGACTCGTAGTGTGCCGCCAGTGTGGGATACCACTCGTGTGCCTGTGCGAGCAGATCGCCTGACCACGCCTGCCGTAGACGGGATACTGTAGCCGCGACGGTCTCAGCTGCCAGCGAAGGGCTGGCACCGGCCTCCCGGGCCAGGTCAGCCAGGTGTGAGGGGTCGACGCGGCTCGGCATCCGTTCGCCGGGCAGCGCCAGCGCCAGCGGCGTGTACCGGAAGCGCTGGTAGACCGTCAGCGAGTGGAAGTCATACACCGGCGCGAGCGTTGGAGTCCGCCCGTCAGGGTAATAGATGGCCCAGTTCTTGAGATGCGCGTCGACGTTGCCCACGATGACCGCCGCGACCAGCCGTGACAGGAACGCCTCGAAGCCGCCGTTGCCCGTGAGATGCAGGATGACCGCACCCATGGTGCTGTAGGTCGCCCCGAACTCGCCGTACTTCTGATGCGGCCATACGTTGGCGAGTTGCGCAAAGTCCTCCGAGTGCACCCGCCCGCCGGGTATCCGGTCGAACCGCTCGACGAGGTAGACGAGGTCGTCGTCCCCGAGCGCATCGGCGGGGAGGCCACCGACAGACGTCGCGGGCGCAAGCTGCACCCGAGGTACGTCAAAACCCGCGGTCGCCAGCCACCGCATCGTGAAATACTCGTTCTCCGCGAGCTTGGTCAATGTCCGGTCCGGTAGCTTGGCGACCCACCAGGAGTCCTCGCCACTGACCGGCGCGGTAAGGCGGCTGCTGTGGATCGAGTACTTGAGCTGCATACCCGCGAGCGAGTATCGGAGTGCATGATCGGCTGCTGGTTCCGCCGCCGGGGCGTCGGCGGAGTCATCGGGCTCCTGGTCCGCCTCCACTGTGACCGCGCCAGGGAGATCACTGCCCAGGCGCAGCAGCAGGCGGTAGTCACTGACGTTGCCGCCGCCCATCTCGCGAATGATCTGATGGCGAAGCTCCCCCTCTGGCAACAGGTTGGCGAACCACGCCGGAAGGCCGGTCTTCGCCGAACGCACCGTGTGTGGATCATCTTCGAAGACCTGTCCCAGGACGCGGTGATCGTGGGAGAGAAGGTCGTCGTTGTACTCGAACCAGGTGCCCCCCCGGTCGTAGTAGAGCGCACCGACCTCCGTGCCGTGGAGCCTGACGACGGCGAACGTCGGCGCCACCTCACGCTGCCTCGCGCATCATCTCGGCGATCGCCCGGCCGTCCCGGGCGCCCCACTCGGCCATCGAGTTGACATGCTCTTCAATTGCGCCTTTGACCAGCATCGCCCGACGAGCGAGGAATGCGGCGTCGTCGCCAGCCGCGAGCAGGCCCTGCCCGATCTCATCGACAAGGTGACTGCTCGCCACCTGGGAATCAGCACTCGCGAGCAGTTGGCGCACCGAGTCTCCTCCCATTGGGCCAACCACCGCGCGGTTGGCGAAGCTGCGCGCGAGCGGCACAGCGTCGCCTTTCGTGATTGTTCGGACGGGCTGCTCGCCTCCGTCGTACAAAGTCGCCACATTGAGCGGCAGGCCATGGCGGAGGTCGCGAGGTGTGACGCTCAATAGACCCAGCAAGTTAATCTTTGCCGCGGCGTGGTTGAGATGGACCTTCTCCAGATCGGCAGTGAACCGGCTCGACCGGGGCAGCAGCCGGAGCAGCTCCTCAGCGGCCTGGTGGGCGCCGGATGCATCGACGGCAGCGACCGCCTGCCGTATGGCCGCGACGCTGGTGGCTCGCGCCTGCGATCCGGCTACCGCGCCGCGCCAGATCCACCGGCGCAGCAAGCGGGCGACACGACCGAGGGGCTCGCCGTGGCGACTGACGAACCTGGTCAGCACCGGCAGTATGTGCGTGTAAGGGACTAGCCGCGTGTGCGGAATGCCAGCGTCCCGCTGTAGAAACGTCACCACTTCTCCGAGGATGGTGCCGACCTCATGGAAGGTCTCCTCGCGATCGTTGTCCGTTCGAAACTCCTGATGGAAGTCATCTCGGAAGATGTCGCCCCCCCGGTAGGCGAGCACACACCGTAGGGCCAGCCGCGCATCGATGCGCCCGAACCCGTGTTTCGCGGTCGACGTGCCGATGCCACGTAGATCGCTGGGTTCATCGCCCACCATGCCGGCATGGAGAGCATGAAAAACCTCCGCTTTGGTCATCGGTTTGCCGGTGTTGTTGAGCCGGTCGAAGATTCTCCGGAGCTGAAGTTCGTCGTCGGCGGTCACCACGTAGGTGGGAATCTGATACTCACGGATCGCTTTGGCTGCCATGTCGGCGACCTCGACAAGGCCATCGTTGAGCCACTCGTTGTTCCTCCGCCACCAACCCAGCATGGCCGAGGTGTCAACCAGGTAACTCACCGGCAGCCAGTGCCCGGGCGGCTGCTGCCGTAGTCCCAGAGTCTGGAAACTTCCTCTTTCAAGATCGAGGTGGATACGAAACCGTACGTCGGTCGAGGTCTCCGCACTGGTGAGCGCACCGACCAGGCTCGTGATCCGCTGCTGGCCGTCGACCACCCAGTAGGCAGCGTCAAACGCGGGGGCATCGACCACCAGTGGCCCTACCTGCACTCGTGTTGCCGGTGCCGGGCGCAGCCACAGCAGCAGATTGCCGATCGGGAAGCCGCGCCAGATGCTGTCAAAGAGATCCAAGACGTCACGCGGCCCCCACTTGAACCCACGCTGGAAGTCGGGTATCCGTAACCGCCCGCTCGTCACCTCGGACACCAGGTCTGGCGGCGTCCGATACTCGATCTTCGGCCGGTCAAGTGTTGCCATTCGACAGCTCCATCCCGCGCACCTCTGATGCAACGATAACCGTCGCAGGTCGGGAATCCGTGCGCCTCGCGGCGCCCTAGGAGCGCCTACCGCCGGCTCGTGCCGGCGGAGCGCAGGTACTGGCAGTACTCGACGACCCGCGTAGCCATGCCCTCCTCGGCCGCCTTGCCCCAGGACCGCGGGTCGTAGGCCTTCTTGTTGCCGACCTCGCCGTCCACCTTGAGTACGCCGTCGTAGTTGGCGAACATGTGCCCGGCAACCGGCCGGGTGAACGCGTACTGCGTGTCGGTGTCCACATTCATCTTCACCACGCCGTAGTCCAGCGCCGCGTGGATCTCACTGAGCAGCGAACCCGAACCGCCGTGGAAGACCAGGTCGAACGGCTTCTCACGGCCGTATTGTGCCCCCACCGCGTCCTGGATCTCCTTCAAAATTTCCGGACGCAGCTTGACGTTGCCGGGCTTGTAGACGCCGTGCACGTTGCCGAACGTCAGGGCCGCCATGTACCGGCCCTGCTCGCCGAGCCCGAGGGCGGCGGCGGTGGCCAGCCCGTCCTCGACGGTGGTGTAGAGCTTGTCGTCGATGGCGCCGACTATGCCGTCCTCCTCGCCGCCGACCACCCCGACCTCGATCTCCAGAACGATGTTCGCCGCGGCCGCCGCGGCCAGCAGCTCCTCGGCGATGCGCAGGTTCTCCGCCAACGGCACCGCTGAGCCGTCCCACATGTGGGACTGGAACAACGGTGCCTCACCACGCGCCACCCGTTCGGCGGAGATCGTCAGCAGCGGTCGCACGAAGCCGTCCAGCTTGTCCTTCGGGCAGTGGTCGGTGTGCAGCGCCACGTTGATCGGGTACTTCTTCGCGACCTCGAAGGCGTAGGCAGCGAACGCCACCGAGCCGGTGACCATGTCCTTGACCGTCGGCCCGGACAAGTATTCCGCCCCACCGGTCGAGATCTGGATGATGCCGTCGCTCTCCGCCTCGGCGAAACCGCGGAGCGCGGCATTGAGCGTCTGCGAGGAGGTTACGTTGATCGCCGGGTATGCGAACGCGCCGGTCTTGGCGCGGTCGAGCATCTCGGCGTAGACCTCCGGGGAAGCGATGGGCATGACTGCTCCTTGACGTGTCTCGAACTGGTGATGCGTGAACCACGCTGTCCAACTGCCCTCACTCGCAGTATCCCGCAGCCGGGTCCGGCACCGCTGCTGGGTCGGGTGGCCACGACCCCGTACGGTGGAAGGGAGGACCACCGGACGCGCAGGAGGCGGCGATGACCCAACCCGACGAAGACCTGGACCCGGGCAACCACCTCGACCCCGACGAGCGCGACATCGAAGCGCCGACGGCGGACGCGGCGGAGCAGGCGGCGTCGGCCAAACCGGGCGAGGCCCCGACCGAGGTGCGCCTGGGCTGGGAGGTCGGCGAGTGGGACGCCGCTGAACAGGCCGTCGTGGTCGATCTCGACGACGAGGACTACCGCTAGCCTGCCGGCGGAGAGTCGGTTGATGCGCGGCGTCGCCCTGGGGTGGACTGACCCCACGTGGCGGCCGATCATCTGCCGCGTCCAGCACGACCCGGGCAGGTCGGCTACCACCGTAGCTTGATCGCGACTCCGCTAAGGTGTCGGCCATGTCTGTGCGTACCCGCCTCGCCCACGTCGTACGCGGTGCCCTGATCGGCGGTGCCGAGGCGGTCCCCGGCGTCAGCGGCGGGACCGTCGCGCTCGTCACGGGTGTGTACGAGGCGGTGATCACCTCGGCCGGGCACCTGGTCAGCGGGGTGAAGGCGCTGGTCACCGACCGGGCGCGGGCACGCGCGGAGTTCGCCGCCGTGCGCTGGGACGTGGTGCTGCCGCTGCTGGTCGGGATGGTGCCGGCGCTGCTGATCGCGCTGCGTTTCCTGGGGCCGGCGATCGCGAACCACCTGGTGCCGATGCGTGCGCTGTTCTTCGGGATGGTGGCGGCGTCGCTGGTGGTGCCGATCACGATGATCGACGGGCGCTGGCGGCTGCGGGAGGTGGTCGCCGCGGTCGTGGCGGCCGCGGCGGCGTTCCTGGTCACCGGCGCCCCGCAGCTGGCCGGGGAACCGCAGATGATCGTGGTTTTCCTGGCCGCGGCCGTGGCCGTGTGCGCCCTGGTGCTGCCCGGGGTGTCGGGCGCGTTCCTGCTGTTGACGTTCGGGCTGTACGAGCCGACCTCGGAGGCGGTGCGCACCTGGGACGTGGGCTACCTGGCGGTCTTCATCCTGGGCATGATCGCCGGGTTGTCGCTGTTCGTGAAGGGCTTGCAGTGGCTGCTGGAGCACCGGCGCCGGGTGACGCTGGCGGCGATGACCGGGTTGATCGTAGGTGCGTTGCGGGCCCTGTGGCCGTGGCAGACCGACGAGCGCGGGCTGCTCGCGCCGGATACGCAGGTGGTGCTCGCGGTGGCGCTCGCGGTCCTGGGCGCCGTCGTGGTGCTCGCGATCATCGTCATCGAGCGCCGGATGCATCGGTCCCGCAACACCCAGACCCCCCCGAGCGTTGATCATGGAGTTTCTGGCGCGCCGCGCGGGCGACACGCCCGGAAAACTCCATGATCAACGCGTAGGGGGTCGGGGGGTCAGGTTTCCGAGGCGGGGGGAAGCGCCAACAGCGCCCGCAGGAAGATCAGCCCGATCTCGTCCGGGTCGTTCACCGGGAATGCGGCTCCACCGGTGGCGTGCGCCAGCGCCTCAAGTTGCTCCATGTCGGCGTCCGGGCCCAGCCCGAGCAGGATGACCCGGACCGGGCGGGTGATGTCGGTCAACCGCTCCAGCTCCCGCAGCGTCTCCTCCAGGGTCAGCCCGTCCTGCTTCGTGCTACCGCTGTCGGTCCACATCACCAGCGTGTTGGACCGGGTGTCGTCCCAGCCCTCCTTCATCTCTCCGTAGGCCGCCAGCAGCGTCTCGAACATCGCGGACTCGTTGTGCGCGACCGGCTGGATCGTCTGCAGCGCCTGCTGGATCCGCAGCTCGTGCTCGTCGTCGAGCAGCTGGATCGGCACGCCCTCGACCCAGTCGCGATCGCCGTCCAGCCGCGCAGCGTACTCCCAGTGCCCGAGGTCGGTGCCGGGGGTGAACATCTCCATGCCCTGCAGGGCGGTCTGCTGGAAGACGGCCAGGCGGGGCACCGGCGCCTGCGGGGAGAACGGCAACCCCATCGACGCGTTGATGTTGACCACCGACAGCACCCGCGCGTCGCTGGTCGCCGAGGTCCAGATGCGTCGCGCCTGGTTGAACCGCTCGGGCGGGCCGACCGGCAGCGACGGGACCGCGTCGGCGCTCACGCCGTGCCCGATCGGGAAACCGCTGCCCGCGGTGCCGTCCGGTGCGCGGAAGCCGTGCCGCGTGAACATCTCCGGCTCGTTGAACACGGCGTTGCGGAACATGCTCGCGGCGGTCCGCACGTCACCGGGCTGGCCGGCAAGCACCGCGAACGGGAAGTCGAGCGTGGGCGCGTCCTGCACCCGCACCGCCCGGATCGGGTCTGCGGCGCCCGAGGCGTTGTGGGAGATGACAGCCTGCTCGCTCACCGGGGCGGCCTGCAGGCCCTGCTGAAACTTCGGCAGCAGCGCCGCGGTGTCCGACGGCGCGTCGCCCAGGCCCCGGAACAACCCGACGATCTGGAACAGCTCGTCGTCGGTGGTGACCACGGCCGACTGCATCCACGCCGCTCCCACCAGGCCGGCGGTGTCGCGCCGCGGCTCGGGCAGGCCCAGCGCCAGTGGCGGAGGTTCGCCCTGCTCCGCCGCCACCAGTCCGGCCAGCAGCGGTTCCCGCATGGCCTCCGCCGGGATCGGCCCCTCGCCGAACACCTCGGCGCCGGTGGCGGACACGGCGAGCACGATCGGGCTGCTGGCCAGCGACGGTGCCTCCCCCTCGAAGGCGGCGCGGCTGATGGACTGCATCCGGGTGATCCAGTAGGTGGAGTCGGGGACCCAGACCGCGGGGATGTCCGAGGCCTCCGGGGTGGGTGCGGGTGCGTCGCCGGCGGCGACGTCCATGAAACCGCCGATATGGGCTGCGACGGTGCTGGCGACGTCAGCGGTGGCGGCCTCGGTCACCTCGATGGCCACGCACCTGCCGTTGACCTCGGGCTCGGTGATGTCCATCCATTCGCCGGCGACCTGCCGCAACGGCGGAGCGATCGCCGGGTCGGCGGCCACCTGCAGTTGGATACCGTCGGCCATGCTGCATCCATCGGCGTCAGCGAGATTGTGCAGCGCCAGGGTGGAGCCGGTGGCGACCACGGCCACACCGGCGATCAGCAGCGGTGCACGGGCGGTGCGACGCCGGAGCTTCCCGCCGGGCCGGTGGCGTCCGGACATAGCTGCCTCCAGGTAAGGGGGTGCGGAGGTCGGATGGCAGTCTTCAGCGCCAGCCTAGAACTATCTCGGGGAACCGTAAACGGACGGGATGTCTGCGCGTCGTGTCGCTGGCGCGATGTTCCGCCGCAGGTCACCACGGGTGTCGTGGCCGTTCACCACCTGTGACCGAACCCCGATTATATAGAGATATCTCGATCAAGGTGGAGGCGCGCCGCGAAGTCCGGCGGGCACTCCGGAAGGTCCGCGCGGCCGAGGGCGAGCGCCCGGTAGGTCAGCCGGGCGGCCTCCTCCAGGTTCCGTACCCGCTTGTGCGCCATGTCCACCGTCCCGCCCAGCACGGAACAGCCGTGGTGTGCCAGCACCACACAGTTGGCGCCGTCGGCGACCGCCGCCGCGGCTGCCCGGGCGAGGTCGTCCGAGCCGGGCAGGTGGAACCCGACCCGCGTCACCTCGCGCACGTAGTAGACGTGGTCGGTGGTGGTCAGCCGGATCCGCTCACCGAGCGCGTCCAGCAGCAGCACGCTCTGCGGATGCAGGTGAACCACCGCGTTGACGTCCGGTCGGGTCCGGTACGTGTGAAGGTGCAGGGCCACCTCGGACGAGGCGGCCACGCCGGAGTCCGGGTCGACAGGTGCGCCATCGCCGATGCGGACCCGGACGAAGTCAGAGTGCCGGAGCCGGTCCAGCCATGCCCCGGAGGAGGTCACGAGACAGGTGTCCGCGCCCGGTGCACGGACCGACAGGTTGCCACCCGAGCCGACCACCAGCCCGGCTGCGACCACGTCGACACCGAGCCTCGCCAGCTCGTCGCGCAGGTCACCGCCGGAGTCGGTCACCGGCTCGGCTCACCAACCGGAACGGTCACCGCGCCTTGCGACGCCGCTTCGGCGGGGTGAGCAGCTCGGCGATCGTGCCGATCGCCGTCGGGACCAACCGGTAGTAGGCCCACACGCCGCGCTTCTCCCGCTCCAGCAGTCCCGCCTCGGTCAGGATGCGGAGATGATGGCTCACGGTCGGTTGAGACAGCCCGATCGGCTCGGTCAGGTCGCACACGCACGCCTCGCCCTCGGGCGAGGACTGGATCAGGCTCAGCAGCCGCAGCCGGGCCGGATCAGCCAGTGCCTTGAGGACCCCTGCGAGTTTCTCGGCATCATTACGTTTGATCGGCTCGCCTGCCAGCGGCGAGCTCACAGGTTTGGTATCGGCCAGCGCAGTTCCCACACGTTTATCTTGGCAGATAGCGCCATTGATCTGCCTGCATAATGACTGGGCCAAACAAACATTCTTGTCGACCTAAAGGCCAAGCTCGGTCAACGTGTAGGCCGCCCGGTACGGCAAATGAGCGGAGGCGATCGCCTCTTCGGCGCCCCGGTCGACGATGACGGCCACCCCCACCACGGTCGCGCCCGCCTCCTGTAACGCCTCGACCGCGGTCAGTACGCTGGCGCCGGTCGTGGAGGTGTCCTCCAGCGCCAGCACCCGCCGACCGGCCACATCCGGGCCCTCGACGCGCCGCTGCAGGCCGTGCGCCTTGCCGGACTTGCGCACCACGAACGCGTCCAGCGGCTGTCCCGCGGCCGCGGCGGCGTGCAGCATCGCCGTCGCGACGGGGTCGGCGCCCAGCGTCAGCCCGCCCACCGCGTCGTAGTCCCAGTCGGCGGTCAGTGCCCGCATCACCCGGCCGACCAGTGGCGCCCCGGCGTGGTGCAGCGACACCCGGCGTAGGTCGAGATACCAGTCGGTCTCCTGGCCGGACGAGAGCACCACCCGGCCGTGCACCACGGCCAGGTCGGTGATCAGCATGCGCAGCGCTTCGCGATCATCCACGCCGCCAGCCTAGTGGTCGGCATCGGGGCGGATGCGGCCGCGCACATCCCGCGACATCGCCTGCAGCAGGCGGCGGGGCACCAGCCGGAAGCCGCGTGCGATCACGCGGTAGCGCCAGTCCACCACCCGGATGACCCGTCCGCGTGCGAGGCTGCGCATCGCGTCGGCCACCACCCGGTCGGCGTCCAGCCACAGCCACGACGGCGTCCGGGACATGTCGATGCCCGCCCGCGCGTGAAACTCGGTGCGCACATACCCGGGGCACAACGCCATCACCCGTACGCCGTGCCCCCGCACCGCGTACGCCATCGACTCGCTGAAATTGTTCATCCACGCCTTGGTGGCCGAGTAGGTCGAGCCCGGCATTACCGCGGCGAACCCGGCCGTGGAGGACACGTTGATGACGCCGCCGTGTCCACGCTGGACCATGCCGGGCAGCGCCACCTTGGTCAGCCGCATCACCGCGTGCACGTTCAGGCGCAGCAGCGTCTCCTCGGCCTGCGCGCTCGAGCGCAGGAACGACTGGTTCAGGCTCATGCCGGCGTTGTTGACCAGCAGGTCCACCGG
>SLSW01000236.1 GCA_007130245.1 Micromonosporaceae bacterium | reverse complement strand
TCTACGTGTGGTGGGACGCGCTCGGCAACTACGTCACCAGCCTCGACTACGGCACCGACGGCGAGGCGTACCGGCGCTGGTGGGTCGGATCCGACCGCCGCGTGCACCTGCTCGGCAAGGGAGTGCTGCGGTTCCACGCGATCTACTGGCCGGCGATGCTGCTGTCGGCCGGGCTGCCGCTGCCCACCGACATCCTGGTCCACGACTACCTGACCGTCGACGGGCGCAAGATCAGCAAATCCAGCGGTGTCAACGCCGATCCGGTGGCGCTGGCCGACCGGTACGGCACCGACGCGCTGCGCTGGTGGCTGCTGCGGGAGGTGCCGCGCGTCGGTGACGTCGACTTCACGCCTGCGCGGCTGGTGGAGCGGGCGGACGCGGATCTGGCAGGCGGGTTCGGCAACCTGGTCAACCGGGTGGTCACCATGGTGCACCGTTACCGCGAGGGGGCGGTGCCGGACGTCGACGAGCCGCCGGAGGCCCCGGAGCTGCAACGCGCCTGCCGGGACGCGCCGAAGCTGGTGGCGGCGGCGCTGGACGACATCGACTTCCGTCGCGCGTGCGCGGCCGTTCTCGGCGTGGTCGAGCAGGCCAACCGCCACATCGAACAGGTACGCCCGTGGGAGCTGGCCCGCGCCGAACGCGGCGGTGACGCGACCGCCGGGCGCCGGCTCGACGCGGCGCTGTCCGCGTTGATCTCCGTGTGCCGCGCTCTCGGCCCGCTGCTCGCGCCACTGCTGCCGCACGCGGCGGCGGCCATCACCCGGCAGTGCGCCGAGGTTGGCGGGCGGCTGCCGGAGGCGCGGCCGCTGTTTACGCGGCTCGGCGGCGACCGGCCGGCGGCGTGATGCCGGTGTCACTAAGCTCGACCGGGTGGAGCGCACATCCGACCGCACCGGTCCGCACGCGTCTGCCCGGACCGCCGTGGTGTGGCAGGTCCTGTCCACGGAGGTGGAACGCCAGGGTGGCGGTCCGCTGACCGTGGTCGACGTCGGCGGCGGCACCGGCGGCTTCGCGGTGCCGCTGGCCGCGGCCGGCCACACGGTGACGGTGGTGGACTCCAGCCCGGACGCGCTGGCGGCGCTGACCCGGCGCGCCGCCGACGCCGGTGTGGCCGAGCGGGTCACCGCGGTGCAGGGTGACGGGGACCGGCTCGCGACGGTGGTGCCGGCCGCCAGCGCCGACCTGGTGCTGTGCCACAGCGTGCTGGAGATGGTCGACGAACCGGTCGCGGTGCTGCGGGCGGTGGCGGCGGCCCTGCGGCCCGGTGGTGCGGCCAGCGTGCTGGTAGCCAACCGGGCCGCGGCCGTGCTCGGCCGTGCCATGACCGGGCACCTCGACACCGCTGCGGCACTGCTGCAGGATCCGCACGGGCGCGCTGACACCCGCGACACACTGCGCCGGCGGTTCGACACCGCCGACGTCGCCGCGCTGTTGGAGGGCGCCGGGCTTCGGCTCGAAGAGATCCATGGGGTGCGGGTGCTGGCCGACCTGATCCCGGCGGCGGTGGCGGAGGCCGACCCGGCAGCGCTGCTCGAACTGGAGACGCGGCTGTCGGCCCGACCGCCCTACCGCGACATCGCTGCGCAGCTGCACCTGCTCGGCCGGCAGGCGGGGCGCTGACAGATGCGGGCGCCAGAGCCACCGCTGTCCGCGGTGCGACCCGACTACGGTGGTGCCAGCCTCACCAGTGTGCTGCCCGGTGTGCTCGCCGCCCTGGCGGTGCCCGGTGCCGTTGACCCGCTGGGACTGGCAGGGCAGCTGACCGGGCTGCGGCGGGTGGGGGTGCTGCTCGTCGACGGCCTTGGTCACCAGTTGTTGGAGACGGCCGCACCGGTGGCGCCGGTGCTCGGGGACGCGGTCGCCGGTCGCCTCGGCGAGCTTAGTGCCATCACGGCCGCGTTCCCGTCGACCACTCCGGTGGGTCTGGCCAGCCTCGGCACCGGGACGCCGCCCGGGGCGCACGGCGTGCTGGGGTTCACGGTCAACGTGCCCGGCACCCGCCGGGTGCTGACCCACATCGCCTGGTGGGACGACCCCGATCCGCGGGGCTGGCAGCCGGTGACCACCCAGTTCATGCACGCGGCGGCGGCCGGTGTGGCGGTCAGTGTGGCCAGTCGCAGCGAGTTCGCCGGCAGCGGGCTGACCGACGCGGCCTACCGTGGCGCCCGCTACCTGCCGGCGGACACTCCGCAGGCCCTGGCGGCGCGGATGCGGTCAGCGCTGGTCGACGCGGACGGGCCGAGTCTGGTTTACGGTTACCACCCAGACCTGGACAAGGCCGGCCATATATACGGAGTGGACTCTGCGTGCTGGCGTGCGGAGGCGAGCGTGGTCGACCGGCTGCTGGCCGAGCTCGTTGACGGCCTGCCGGCGGACGCGGCGCTGGTGGTCACCGCCGACCACGGGCAGATCGACGTGCCCGACTCGCACCGGTGGGACCTGGATACCGACCCGCGGCTGGCCGCCGGCCTCGACGTGGTGGCCGGCGAGCCGCGGGTCCGCTACCTGCACACCCGGCCGGGGGCCGCCGGCGACGTCGTCGCCACCTGGCGCGATGTGCTCGGCGAGGCCGCCTGGGTGGCGACCCGACAGGAGGCGGTCGCTGCCGGCTGGTTCGGACCGGTGCCCGAGGAACACCTGTCCCGCATCGGGGACGTGGTGGTGGTCTGCCGCGACCGGTACGCGGTGCTGGCGTCCGGCCATGAATCGGCGCACGTGTCCCGGCTGGTCGCCTTCCACGGGTCGTGGACCGCCGCGGAGATGCTGGTGCCGCTGCTGGTGATCCGGCCCTGAGGCCAGCCACGCGGCTGCGCGGCCGGCACGCAGGTCGCGGAGGGTGTCATCCCCGACCGGTAGCCTGCCCGGTATGGGGCGCAGCCAGGCGGTGCCGCGCGAACGCGATCCGCGCTTCGGGCCGGGGGCCGACGACACCGGCTGCCCGATCCTGCACGTGGACATGGACGCGTTCTTCGCCGCGGTGGAGGTCCGGCGCCGGCCCGAGCTGCGCGACCGGCCGGTGGTGGTGGGCGGCACCGGCAACCGCGGGGTGGTGAGCTCGGCCAGCTACGAGGCCCGGGCCTTCGGCGTGCGCAGCGCGATGCCGACCGTGCGGGCGCGCGCCCTGTGCCCGCAGGCGGTGTTCCTGCCGTCGGACTTCGAGGCGTACACGGCGGCCTCGCGCTCCGTCATGGAGATCTTCCGGGACATCACCCCGCTGGTGGAGCCGCTGTCGCTGGACGAGGCGTTCCTCGACGTCAGCGGCGCTGTTCGCCTGCTGGGCCGGCCGGCGCGCATCGCCGCCCGGCTGCGCGCGCGGGTGGTCGACGAGCTCGCCCTGACCTGCTCGGTCGGGGTGGCACCGACCAAGTTCGTGGCCAAGCTGGGGTCGACCCGCGCCAAGCCGGACGGGGCGACGGTGGTGCCGGCCGGCCTGGTGCTGGAGTTCCTGCACCCCTTGCCGGTGGAGGCGCTGTGGGGGGTGGGGGAGCGCACCACCGAGGCCCTGCGGCGGCTCGGGCTGCGCACCGTCGGCGACCTCGCCCACGCCCCGGTCGGCCTGTTGCGCTCGGCGGTCGGTGCCGCCGGCGCGGAGCACCTGCACGCGTTGTCGTGGGGCCGGGACCCGCGCCGGGTCGACCCCGGGCACGTGGAGAAGTCGATCGGTGCGGAGATCACCTTCGCCGCCGACGTGGCCGACCCGGCCGAGGTCCGGCGCAGCCTGCTGGCGCTGTCCAGCAAGGTGGCACG
>SLSW01000213.1 GCA_007130245.1 Micromonosporaceae bacterium | reverse complement strand
TGCGGTCCTCGTGCTCACGCTGTGACCCTGATTAGTTCGCAGCTGCGGTCCTCGCAAGCTGCGGTCCTCGTGCTCACGCTGCCACCCTGCTCACGCCAATCCCTCCGCTACGTCGTCCAGCTCGTCGAGCAGGTGGCCCATGCGGTCCCGCTTGGTGCGCAGGTAGTGCAGGTTCTCCGGGTGCGGGCGCACCGGCAGCGACTCGCGGCCCACGATCTGCAGCCCGTAGCCTTCCAGGGCGGCCCGTTTGGCCGGGTTGTTGGTCAGCAGCCGCATGGTGCGCACCCCCAGGTCGTACAGGATCTGGGCGCCGGTGCCGTAGTCGCGCGCGTCCGCCGGCAGGCCCAGGTCCAGGTTCGCGTCAACGGTGTCACGACCGCTGTCCTGCAGCTGGTAGGCCTGCAGCTTGTGCATCAGCCCGATGCCGCGCCCCTCGTGCCCGCGAACATAGAGCACCACCCCGCGCCCGGCCGCGGCCACCCGGGCCAGGGCCGCGCGCAGCTGCGGCCCGCAGTCACACCGCAACGATCCCAGTACGTCGCCGGTAAGGCACTCCGAGTGCACCCGCACCAGCACCTCGGTCCCGTCACCGATGTCGCCGTAGACCATCGCGATGTGCTCGGCGCTGCTGAACGTCGCCTGGTACCCCACCGCCCGGAACACGCCGTACGCGGTCGGGATCCGCGCCTCCGCCACCCGTTGCACCTGCTTCTCGTGACGGCGTCGGTAGGCGATCAGGTCTGCGATGGTGATCAGCGTGAGATCGTGCTCAGCGGCGAAGACCTCCAGCTCGTCGCGGCGGGCCATGTCACCGTCATTCTTCTGCGACACGATCTCGCACAGCACCCCGGCCGGCTGCAGACCGGCCAGCCGCGCCAGGTCCACCGCGGCCTCGGTGTGCCCGGGCCGTCGCAGCACGCCGCCGTGCTTGGCCCGCAGCGGCACCACGTGCCCGGGCCGGGCGAAGTCTGCGGCCGAGGCGTCCGGGTCGGCCAGCAGGCGGATGGTGCGCGCCCGGTCGGCCGCCGAGATGCCGGTGCCGACACCTTCGCGCGCGTCGACGGTGACCGTGTACGCGGTCCCCCGTCGGTCCTGGTTGGTGTGGTACATCGGCGGCAGGTCCAGCCGGTCGCAGTCGGCCTCGGTCAGCGGCACGCAGACGTACCCGGAGGTGTAGCGGACCATGAACGCCAGCAGCTCCGGGGTGGCGTGCTGGGCGGCGAAGATCAGGTCACCTTCGTTCTCCCGGTCCTCATCGTCGACGACGATGACCGGACGGCCTCCGGCGACATCCTTGAGCGCCTGCTCGATAGCGCCGATGCTCATGACGGCACCCCCGATGCCAGCCGTTCCACATATTTGGCGATCACGTCGACCTCCAGGTTGACCAGGTGTCCGGCCGCGACACGGCCGAGGGTGGTGCGCTCCATTGTGGTGGGAATCAGGCTGACGGTGAACGCCGGCGGGTGGTCGACCACCGAGACCACCGTTAGGGACACGCCGTCGACCGCGATCGACCCCTTCTCGATCACGTAGCGGGCCAGCTCCGGCGGCAGGGCGATCGTCAGGTCGTCCCAGCGCGTGCCGGCGGTGCGGGACAGCACGGTGCCGACCCCGTCGACGTGACCCTGCACGATGTGTCCACCCAGCCGGGTGGACAGCGTGGCGGCACGCTCCAGGTTGACCGGCTCCTCCGGCATTAGCCCGCCGAGCGTGCTGCGCTCGAAGGTCTCCTTCATCACGTCGGCGGTGAACCCGTCGGTGGTGACCTCGACCACGGTGAGGCACACACCGTTGACCGCGACGGAGTCGCCCGGGCCGCTGTCGACGGTGACCTCGGCGCAGCGCACGACCAGCACGCCGGCGTCGCCGTGCCAGTCCAGGCGCACCGCCTCACCGAGTTCCTCCACGATGCCGGTGAACATCTCAACCCTCCGCGGTGCGGGGAACGGCCGTGAACCGCAGGTCCGGCCCGATCCGGGTGATGTCGACGATTTCGAGCTCGATCGCGTCGGCGATGGTGGTCACGCCGGTGTCGACCAGCGCGGTGGGTCCGGCGCCGAGCATCTTCGGTGCCAGGTATCCGACCACCCGGTCGACCAGCCCAGCGGCCAGGAACGCTCCGGCCAGGCGGGGGCCGCCCTCCAGCAGCGCGGCGCGCACGTCCTTGTCGTACAGCCGCACCAGCAACTCGGCCAGGTCGACCTGCTCGTCCGGACCGCGGCCGAACTCGGCCGCGGTGGCTATCCAGGTAGCAGCCGCCGCGTCGCGTATCCGCGCGTCCGCCGGGGTCCGGCCGGCGGAGTCCACCACCACCCGCAGCGGCTGGCGGATGGCGAGACTGCCGTCACGCAGGTTGCGGGCGGTCAGCTGCGGATCGTCGGTCAGCACGGTGCCGACACCGACGATCACCGCGTCGACGGTGCCGCGCTGAGCGTGCACGTCCATGCGCGCGGCCTCCGAGGTGATCCACATACTGGAACCGTCGGCGGCGGCCGAGCGGCCGTCCAGGGTGGCCGCGTACTTCCAGATCAGGTACGGCCGCCCGCGGCGTACCGCGGTCAGCCATGCGACGTTGGTGGACTCCACCTCGGCCTGGCGCACCCCGATCTCGACGTCGACGCCGGCGGCGCGCAGGGTCTGTTCGCCACCGGCGGCGCGCGGGTGAGGGTCCTTGACCCCGATGACCACCCGCGCCACCCCGGCGCGCACCAGGGCCTGGCTGCAGGGGCCGGTCATGCCGTGGTGGTCGCACGGCTCCTGGGTGACCACGACAATGCCGCCCCGGGCGCGGTCGCCGGCGTGTGCCAGCGCCACGATCTCCGCGTGCGGCCCACCGGCGTACGCGTGGAAACCCTCGCCGACCACGCCGCCGTGCTCGTCCAGGATGACGCAGCCGACGACCGGGTTGGGGCTGGTGGTGCCCAGCCCGCGGGCGGCCAGCTCCACCGCCCGGCCCATGGCGGCGATCTCCGCCTGACTCGCCATCACGTCCCTCTCTCGCAGGCGCGCGAGCGGGGTGGGAGGCAGGGCGGGCCACGGCAGCAGCAGCCCAGCGGCGGAGCCCGGAAGCTCCGCCGTCCCGCGCGCCGTCTCCCATCCGGACTGTCTGGCCGTGGCGGCACGAGCCTCGTGCTCGCGTCGCCGTGCGGCCAACCGTCGGCCCCGGACTTACACCGGGTCCACCGGTGACTGGCTGCCACCGGGTCGCGGGCTGCCCAGCTCTCGCCGGGGTCACCGCCGGTTCGGAATTTCACCGAGTCCCGCCAGCGCGTGGTGGGTCAGGCTTCAGTCTCGCACGTCGCCGGGAGCGCGGCGAACCGGAGGGGTGGAGATCACACCGGCTCAGCCCGAGCGCCGGCGGTCGTACGCAACGAACGAGCCCGGCTGGTTCTTGGCCACCTGCTTCATCTCGTTGGCGACCGTGATCACTTCGCGCGGGTCGGTGAACGTGCGGCGGGTCGACAGCGCCACCCCGACCGAGATCGTCACCAGTTTCGGCTGCTGGATGGTGCCGCGCCGGTCGGTCAACTCCAGGTAGCCGCGTTCGGCGTCGATCGGATCGTAGAGCTGGTCGGCGGCCTGTTCGAAGTCCTCCACCGCCTGGCTGGTGATGGCGCGGACCTGCTCGGGAGCGCACACGATGACGAAGTCGTCGCCGCCGATGTGACCGAGGAAGGCCGGCGGCAGGCCCGCGGCCCGCACCGAGCCATGCAGGCAGCTGGCGAGCACGGCGATGAACTCGTCGCCGCGGCCGAACCCGTACGCGTCGTTGACGCTCTTGAAACGGTCGATGTCGAACACGCAGACCGCGTACGGCGTACCGCCACGCACCCGGTCGGCGATCTCCCGCAGGATGCGGGTGTTGCCCGGCAGGCCGGTCAGCGGCGAGACCTCCCGGTATTCCTGATTGCGCCGTAGCGTCGAGTGCACCCGGGCCACCAGTTCGGCGGTGTCGAACGGCTTGACCAGATAGTCGTCGGCCCCGGCCGTCAGGCCGACCACCTTGTCCACGGTCTGGCCCTTGGCGGTCAGCATGATGATCGGCAGGGCGGTGGTCATCGGATCGGCCCGCAACCGGCGGGTCAGTTCCAGCCCGTCGAGCTTCGGCATCCGCAGGTCGATCACGGCCAGGTCCGGCCGGTGCTCGGAGACCATCTGCAGTGCCTGCTCCCCGTCATGAGCGAGCACCACGGTGAAACCGTGCATCTGAAGGTTGATCTCCACAAACCGGGCGATGTCCTGGTCGTCGTCAACGACGAGGATGACCTCGGGGGGCGGTGCCGGGGGGTGGTCGGTCACCTGGCCAGTTTACGAACCTGCCCGCAACTGCGGCCGCACGCGGGCGCGCAGTCGCCGTACCGCCTCGGCCGGGTCCTCGGCGCCGTAGACGGCGCTGCCGGCCACGAACGCGTCCGCGCCCGCCTCGGCGGCGGCCTCGATGGTCTCGGCGTTGATGCCGCCGTCGACCTCGATGCGCACCTGCAGGTGTCCCGCCTCGACGCGGCGGCGGGCGGTGCGCACCTTGTCCAGCAACTCGGGCAGGAACTCCTGCCCGCCGAACCCGGCCTTGATGGTCATGACCAGCAGCATGTCGAGGTGCGGCAGCAGCTCCAGGTATGGCTCCACCGGGGTGTCCCGGTCGACCGCCAGCCCCGCCCGGGCCCCGGCCGCCCGCAGGTCGCGCGCCAGTGCCACCGGGTCGTCACACGCCTCGGCGTGGAACGTGACGTACTCGCAGCCGGCCTCCGCGTACCCGACCGCCCACCGCCGCGGATCGGTGATCATCAGGTGGCAGTCGAGCGGGATGGTGGTGGCCCGGCGCAGGCTCTGCACCACCGGCAGGCCGATGGTCAGATTGGGCACGAAATGGTTGTCCATCACATCCACGTGCAGCCAGTCGGCAGCGCCCTCGACCGCTGCGGCGGCCTCGGCCAGCCGGGCGAAGTCGGCGGACAGGATGCTGGGCGCGATGACCGGCGGGTTCACCGCGCCAGTCTACGGTCTCTACGCTGCCGACTGACCCTCGCCCGGCCGCCCGCGGCCCGAACGTGCGCTTGTCTCAGCAGCGGACCTCGAAGGTCCCCTCTACCAGGTCAGGGGTGATGAGACCATCCTCGTCGATCCACGCGAACTCGGCCGCGCCCTCGTACGTTCCGGCATCGACGTCGTAGGCGTAGTTCTCCAGAACACCGCGCTGGAGCATGTCGTTCTCTTCGATCGCGGAGTGCTCGCCCTCGTCGCCATCCCAGATCAAGCGGTGCGGCGCAGCACCGCCAGGAACATGGCGTCGGTGCCGTGGCGGTGGGGCCATAGCTGGGCGGTGGGACCGTCACCGAGGCCGGGCATGCCCGGGAGGAACTCGCGTGCGTCTAGCAGTTCGGTCCGGTGCGGACTGCGGCGGCGCGCCTCGGCCACGCTCACGCCGGTCTCCACCACGTGGGGCGAGCAGGTGGCGTACGCCACCACGCCACCGGGGCGAGCCGCCTCGATGGCCGCCACCAGCAGCTCCCGCTGCAGCCGCGTCAGCGCAGGCAGGTCGCCCGGTTGCCGCCGCCAGCGCGCCTCCGGTCGGCGACGCAGCGCCCCGAGGCCGGTGCACGGGGCGTCGACGAGCACCCGGTCGAAGCCCGCCGCCGGCAACTCGTCGCCGGTGCCGACGCTGCGCGCGTCGTCACGCAGCACGGTCACCGGCAGGCCGTGCACCGCCTGCTCGACCAGCCGTGCCCGGTGCTCGGCGATCTCGACAGCGGTCACCGCCGCGCCCTGCTGGACGGCCAGCCCGCCCAGCAGCGCGGCCTTGCCACCAGGTCCGGCGCACATGTCCAGCCAGCGCTGTGCCGGTCCTTCCGCGACCGGCACCTCGGCCAGCGCGGCGGCGACGAGCTGCGACCCTTCGTCCTGCACGTGGGCGCGGCCGTCGGACAGCGCTCGCAGCTCGCCCGGCGGGCTGCCGGCCGGCAGGTGGACCGCGTACGGCGAGAACGCACCCGGCACCCCACCGACCTCGTCGGCCAGATCCACCGCCTCGGCCCGCCCCGGCCGGGCGCACAGGTGCACCGGAGCCGGCTCGTTGTCGGCTGCGAGCAGGCGGGCGGTCTCGCCGTGGTCGCCGCCGAGCGCCTCGGCGAACGACCGGACGATCCACTGGGGATGGCTGTGCACCACCGCCAGGTGCCCGACCGGGTCCTGGTCGAACGGTGGCGCCACCTGCGCCAGCCAGTCGTCCAGCGGCTGGTCGGCCACCCGGCGCAGCACCGCGTTGGCGAAACCGGTCGCCCCCGGGGCGACCTGGCGGACCAGGCCGACCGTGGCCGACACGGCCGCGTGCGGCGGTATCCGGGTGAACAGCAGCTGGTAGGCGCCGAGCCGCAGCGCGTCGCGCGCCGGCGGGTCGATGCGCTCCACGGCCCGGTCGGCGGCCACCGCGAGGATCTCGTCGAGCGTGCCGCGACGGCGCAACGTGCCGTAGACCAGTTCGGTGACCAGCGCTGCGTCGCGGCGCTCCAGCCGCGCCTGGCGCAGCAACCCCGGCAGCACCAGGTTGGCGTACGCGTCGTCGCGGTGCACGGTGGCGACCGCGTCGTAGGCCACGCGTCGGGGATCGGGCCCCGCGCTCCGTTGCGTCCGGCTGCGCCCGCCGCCCGGTTGCTTCCGGGGCGCCCGCCCCCCGGGCGCCGGCCGCTGTCGATCGTTCACTCGAACCGCTCCCCGGAGCCCGGGCGGGCACCGCGGGCCCAGTCGGTGGCCGGCAGCGGCTTCTTACCGGCGGCCTGCACCTGTTGCAGCTGCACCGGATGGCTGGCGGTGCCGACGAGCACCCGGTCGCGCATGACCGCCAGTTCCCCCGGGGCCAGAGATGGCTGCGTGGGCGTCGGCACCACCGGGGCGAGCTTGACACGCTCGCCTCGGAACAGCGTCCACCCACCGGGATCGGGTGTGCAGGCCCGGATGCGGCGGTCGACCGCAAGCGCCGGTTCGTCCCAGCGCACCCGCGCGTCGGTAACGGTGAGCTTCGGGGCCTGACTGCTCCCCTCCGCCGGTTGCGGCACCGCCCGCGCCACTCCCGCCTCGATGCCGTCGAGCACCTGCACCAGCAGGTCAGCGCCCACATGCGACAGCCGCTCGAGCAGGTCGCCGGCGGTGTCGGTGGGTGTCACCGGCTCGGTGACCGCGCCGTAGACCGGGCCGGTGTCCAGGCCTTCCTCCAGCTGGAACACGGTGGCGCCGGTCAGTTCGTCGCCGTGCAGCAGGGCGCGCTGGACCGGTGCGGCGCCACGCCACGCCGGCAGCAGCGAGAAGTGCAGGTTGATCCACCCGTGCGTGGGGATCTCCAGCGCGGGCGGCGGCACCAGCGCGCCATACGCCACCACCGGCACGCAGTCCGGCGCCAGCGTGCGCAGCCGCTGCTGGAACTCCGGATCCCGCGGCTTGTCCGGGGTGAGCACCTCCACGTCGCGCGCGTCCGCCCATGCCCCCACCGGGGAACGGGTCAGCCGCTTTCCGCGCCCGGCCGGCGCGTCCGGGCGGGTCACCACTGCGAGCAGGTCGTGGCCACTGGCCGCGATCGCGTCCAGCGCGACTACGGCGGCCTGCGGTGTGCCGGCGAAGACGAGGCGCATCTCACGCGCCCAGGCCGAACGGGCTCCCGTGCGGGCTGATCTTGATGGTGGGGGGTGCGGCCGGGTCGTACCAGTCGGCCTGCCGGATCTGGCGCATGGCCTCCTTGCGCCGCTGCGGGTCGAGCCGGTCGAGGAACAGCACGCCGTCGAGGTGGTCGGTCTCGTGCTGCACGCAGCGCGACATCTGCCCGGTGCCGACCAGCTGGACCGGGTCGCCGTGCATGTTGACGCCCTTGGCGACGACGTTCATGCGCCGCCTGGTGTCGACGTAGACGCCGGGGATGGACAGGCAACCTTCCGGCCCGTCCTGCTCCTCGTCGTCGGGGAAGTCCAGCTCCGGGTTGATCAGATGGCCGGCCACACCGTCCACGTCGAAGGTGAACACCCGCAGGCTGACCCCCAGCTGCGGGGCGGCCAGGCCGCTGCCCTGCTGCTCGCGCAGGCTGTCGGTGAGGTCGGCCACGAGCTGGCGCAGCTCCTTGTCGAAGTCGGTGACGGGCTCGGCCGGGGTGCGTAGCACCGGGTCCCCGAACAGTCGGATCGGCTGGACGGTCAACGCAGGTGCTCCTTCGGACGGTCGGCGGGTGTGACGGCTCTCCAGTCTACGGACCGGTCACCGGCGTCGGGCGCCCGGACGTGGAACGTCGCCGTATGCCCGGCGGCCAGGGCCTACAACAGCTCGAGCGGATCGACCTGGACGCGCACCGGTGCGGCCGCCTTGCGGGCGCTGCGCACCCCGGCGGCGGTGTGCAGCGCCGCCGCGAGCGCCCCGCCGGTGGCACGCGGCACGCGCACGAGGGCGCGTTGGGTCTCGTCGTCGACTGGCACCGGGCCGAGCACCTCGGCGTCGGACGGCAGTGTCGCGACCGCCAGCAGGTCGGTGACCGCCTCCGGGGTGCCGGTGACGCTCACCACCCGTACCGCCGGCGGAAACCCGAGCGCCCGGCGTTCGGACAGCTCCCGCTCGGCGTACCAGCCGGGGTCCATGCGCAGCAGCGCCTGGACCGGGGCCAGGGCGCTGTCGGCCACCACGACCACCCGCCCGCCGGCCGGTCCGGGCCGGGCGAGGGCCGCCGCCGCCAGCCAGCGGCGCAGCGTCTCCTCGCCGGCGCGCAGGTCGGCGCGGGTGAGCAACGCCCAGGTGTCCAGTAGCAGCACCGCACCGTAGCCGCCGGCCGCCAGCGGTTCGGCGCCCGGGGTGGCCACCACCAGCGCCGGGCGGCCGGGCACCGTGGCCAGCACCTCGTCGCGGCCGGAGGTGCGCACGGGATGGCCGGGGAAGGCCCGGCCCAGTTCCTCGGCGGTGCGGCGGGCACCGGTCACCGACGCCCGCAGCTGCCGGGAACCGCAGTGCTCACAGGTGTAGCCACCGGCGGGGCGGCCGCACCAGCGGCAGGAGGCCACCGCGTGCGCCGACGGCAGCTGCAGCGGGCCGGCACACGCCGGGCACCGCGCCGGCGCCCGGCACTCCGCGCATGCCACCGCCGGCAGGTAGCCCCGCCGCGGTACCTGCACCAGCACCGGGGCGCCGTCGGCCAGGGCGTCACGCGCGGCCCGCCAGGCGGGGCTGGGCAGCCGCGCCGCGTCGGCGTCCGGGTCGCGGGCGCGGTGGGTGTCGGCGCCGCTCGGTGTGACCACTGGCGACCGCTCGCGAACGGTCGCACGGTCGGCGGACACCGGTTGGGCCCAACCGGTGTCCAGCAGCAGCTGCGCTTCGGCGGTGCGGGTGAAACCGGCCACCAGCGCCGCCGACCCGGCCATCTGGGCACGTGTGAGCAGGACCTCCCGGGCGTGCGGGTACGGCGCGCGCGGCTCGGCGTGCAGGTCGTCGCCGTCGTCCCAGATGGCCACCAGGCCGAGGTCCGCCACCGGCGCCAGCGCGGCGGCCCGGGTGCCGACCACCACCGGCACCTGTCCCCGGGCTGCCCGCAGGAAGCGCCGGTAACGCTCGGCCGGGCCGAGCGCCGCCGACAGCGCCACGTGCCGGCCGGACCCGAGCGTGTCGGTCAAGGCGGCGTCGAGCCGGTCGAGGTCGCGCGCGTCGGCGACCACCGCGACCACCGACCGCCCGCGGCGTACGGTCGTGGCTGCGGCCTGCGCGAACCGTGCCGGCCAGTCCTCTGCCGGCAGCGCCGTCCACACCGCCCGGGGTGCGCGCCCATCGGCCAGTGCCCGCACGAACGCCTCCCCCGCCCGGTACGCCCCCCACCCCTCCTCGCGTTGATCATGGACTACTGCCGGCGTGTCGCCTGGCGTGTCGCACGAGCGGCCCATGATCAACGCATCGTCAGGTGGCGCCGGCTCAGCCTCGACGCGGGCGTGGCGCGGCGGCACCGCCAGGCGCAGCACGTCGGACAGGTTGCCGGCGTAGCGGGCGGCGACCGCGCGCGCCAGCCGCAGCACCTCCGGGGTCAGCACCCGCTCCGGGGAGACCACCCGTTCCAGGTAGGACAGCCGGCCGGTGTGCTCGGAGGCGGCCGCGCGTTCCAGCAGCCAGCCGTCGATCCGCTGCCCGGCGAAGCGCACCCGGACCCGGGTGCCCGGCTGCGCCGTGTCCGCATCCGCGGCCGGCACCAGGTAGTCGAACGGGCGGTCCAGGTGCGGCAGGGGGATGTCCACACACACCCGCGCCACCGGCAGCTCGTCGGCCGGCTGCCGGTGGCGCGGTCTGCGTGCGGTCACCGCCGCATTCTGCCCCAGGTCACCTACACCCGGGCAGGCTGCGGATCCCGGGAGTCAGGACGCCGCGGACTTCAGGTCCGCCACCCGGTCGGTGCGCTCCCAGGTGAAGTCGGGAAGCTCCCGGCCGAAGTGGCCGTACGCCGCGGTGGGCTGGTAGATCGGGCGCAGCAGCTCCAGGTCCCGGACGATGGCGCCCGGACGCAGGTCGAAGACCTCGTTGATGGCCTTCTCGATGCGCTCGACCGGCACCACCTCGGTGCCGAAGGTGTCCACCGACAGGCTCACCGGGTGTGCCTTGCCGATGGCGTACGCGATCTGGACCTCGCACCGGTCGGCGAGCCCGGCGGCGACCACGTTCTTGGCCACCCACCGCATCGCGTACGCGGCGGAACGGTCCACCTTCGACGGGTCCTTGCCGGAGAAGGCACCGCCACCGTGGCGTGCGTAGCCGCCGTAGGTGTCAACGATGATCTTCCGGCCGGTCAGTCCGGCGTCGCCCATCGGGCCGCCGATCTCGAACCGCCCGGTCGGGTTGACCAGCAGCCGGTAGTTACCGGTGTCCAACGCCAGACCCTCGACCTCCGGCGCGATGACGTGCTGGCGGATGTCCGGCGTGAGCAGCTCCTCCAGCGAGATGTCACCGGCGTGCTGGGACGAGACCACGACGGTGTCGAGCCGGACCGGCTTCTGCCCGTCGTACTCGATGGTCACCTGGGTTTTCCCGTCCGGGCGCAGGTACGGCACCGTGCCGTCCTTACGCACCGCGGACAGCCGCTGGGACAGCCGGTGCGCCAGCGCGATCGGCAGCGGCATCAGCTCGGGGGTCTCGTTGCAGGCGAACCCGAACATCATGCCCTGGTCACCGGCGCCCTGCGCGTCCAGCGCGTCACCCGCGCCCTCGACCCGCTCCTCGAAAGCGTGCTCCACGCCCTGGGCGATGTCCGGCGACTGGGATCCGAGCGACACGCTGACACCGCAGGACGCGCCATCGAAGCCCTTCTTGGAGGAGTCGTATCCGATGTTGAGGATCGTGTTACGTACGATCTCCGCAACGTCAGCGTACGCCTGGGTGGTCACCTCGCCAGCGACGTGCACCTGCCCGGTGGTGATCAGCGCCTCCACCGCGACCCGGCTTCGCGGATCCTGGGCGAGCAGCGCGTCGAGAACGCCGTCGCTGATCTGGTCGGCGATCTTGTCGGGATGGCCCTCGGTGACCGACTCGGAAGTGAACAGACGGCGAGACACAGCGCTCCTTCGATAGGGGGCAAAACCAAATTGCAGCTTGAGCCTATCGGGCCGCCGTCGAACCCCGGACGGTACGGGGCCCCAGCAGTCTGATTTTAGCTGTTACCGCCGAGCTAGGTGGGGTTTAACCAGATCCAGTACGGCATCCGCCAGATCATCCTTGGCTCTCGGACCCAGCTCGGTGACTGAATCGTCCGGACATATCACAGTCGCGGCGTTGGTGTCCGTGCCGAAGGCGCGTTGCCGCCCGGACCCGTCCGGCCCCACCTCGTTGAGCACCACCAGGTCGGCCCGCTTGCGCAGACGCTTGCCGCGGGCGTTGTCGACCGCCTCGGCGCCGGTGGCAGTCTCGGCGGCAAAGATCACCAGCAACTGCCCGGCCGGCTTGCCCGCGCCGACCTCGGCCGCGATGTCGGGGGTGGCGACCAGCCGCAACACCGGGGAGTCACCGTTCTTCTTGATCTTCGCGTTGGCGTACTCGTGCGGCCGGAAGTCGCACGGTGCGGCGGCCATCACTACCGCGTCGGCACCCGCCGCCGCGGCGACGGTGGCCTTCCGCAGCTCCTCGGTGGTCTCCACGGTGACCACCTCGACCCCGGCCGGGTCGGGCAGTGAGGCGTTCGCGGCGATCAGGGTCACGGTGGCCCCCCGGGCCGCCGCCGCCCGCGCGAACGCATACCCCTGCTTGCCGCTGGACCGGTTGCCGATGAAGCGAACCGGGTCAACCGGCTCACGGGTGCCGCCGGCGGTCACCACCACCCGCCTGCCGACCAGGTCGGGCGCGGCGTCCCCACGGCGCAGCACCCGGTCGGCGACCGCGTGCAGCTCCTGCGGCTCCGGCAACCGCCCCCTGCCACTGTCGGCACCGGTCAACCGCCCGACGGCGGGATCGAGCACGAGCGCGCCCCGGCGGCGCAGCGTAGCCACGTTGGCCACCGTCGCGGGGTGTTCCCACATCTCGGTGTGCATGGCCGGCGCGAACAGCACCGGGCAGCGGGCCGTGAGCAGGGTGTTGGTCAGCAGATCGTCGGCGCGGCCGGTCGCCGCCCGCGCCAGCAGGTCAGCGGTGGCCGGCGCGACCACCACCAGGTCGGCCTGCTGGCCGATACGCACGTGCGGGACCTCGTGGACATCGCTCCACACGTCCTCAGCCACCGGCTGACCGGACAGCGCCGCCCAGGTGGGGGCGCCGACGAAGCGCAGCGCCGCGGCGGTGGGGACCACCCGCACGGTGTGCCCGGCCTCGGTGAACAGCCTCAGCAGCTCGCAAACCTTGTAGGCGGCTATCCCGCCGCCCACGCCGAGCACGATGCGGGCCACCGCACCCTGCTCAGGCTTCGGAGGGCTCAGCGGTCAGCAGCCCGTCGTTGATCTCTCGAAGGGCGATGGAGAGCGGTTTCTCCTGCGGCGTGGTCTCCACCAGCGGGCCCACGTACTCGAGCAGGCCCTCGCCGAGCTGGCTGTAGTACGCGTTGACCTGACGCGCCCGCTTGGCCGCGAAGATCACCAGGGCGTACTTGGACGTGCTGCGCTCGAGAAGCTCGTCGATGGGAGGGTTCGTGATGCCCTCAGGTTTGGCGACTGTTCCAGCCACGGTTGCTTTCTCCTTGATTGGACGCTCGACCGCGTCCTCTGCGGGGGCGGCCCCGGCATCGGCGTCGGTGGCCGCCAGACGTTACCTCTGTGTCACGCTCTATAACAGTGCGGGCGAGCCGAGCAATCCTACCAACTCGTCCGCGGCCCTGACCACCGAGTCGTTGACCACCGTGACGTCGAACTCAGCCTCGGCCGCCAACTCCTCGCGCGCGTGCGCGAACCGCTGACGGATCGTCTCCGGGTCGTCGGTGCCCCGCCCGATCAACCGCCGCTCCAGCTCCGCCCAGCTGGGCGGGGCCAGGAACACCAGCTGGGCCTCGGGCATGGCCTTACGCACCTGCCGCGCGCCCTGCAGGTCGATCTTGAGCAGCACCGGCTCACCGGCACGCAGCCGGGCGGTGACCGGCGCCCGCGGCGTCCCGTACAGGTTGCCGGCGAACTCCGCCCACTCCAGCAGCTGGTCGGAGCGGATCATCCGCTCGAACTCGGCGCGGTCGACGAAGTGGTAGTGCACACCGTCGACCTCGTTGTCGCGCCTGGGTCGGGTGGTCACCGACACTGACAGCCAGACCCACGGCGAGCGCGCCCGGACCATCTCGATCACGCTGTCCTTACCGACCCCGGAGGGACCGGACAGCACCGTGAGCCGAGCGGCCGGGCGCGCCTGCATGCGTTCTCCCACTGCCTGTCCTTACCCGGTCGTCGACCGGATTAGGCGGCGAACTCGTTGAGCAGTGCCTTCCGCTGCTGCTCACCGAGACCGCGCAGCCGGCGGCTGTCAGCGATCTTCAGCTTCTCCATCGTCTGGAGCGCCTTGACCTTGCCGATGCCCGGCAGGGCCTGCAGCACCGTGGCGA
>SLSW01000259.1 GCA_007130245.1 Micromonosporaceae bacterium | reverse complement strand
GTCCTCGCCTTCAGCAACGATGTCGATGCGCCGACCACCCGCGGTCGGGACTTCCGATTCTCCGATGGAAGCGAAGTTGAGCCCGATCGCCGCGCCTAGCTGGCCGATCTGCTCCGCTAGCAGCGGCGTAAACGCAGCGGCCTCGGCTTGCCAAGCTTCGGTCAGCCGCCCGAACACCAGGCGCGCCATTCCCGTCATACGTGTAGGTATAGCATGCCTAACCGAACCGTTTCGGCCTCTGGCGGGCGGTCGGCGGCCTTGGCCCTTGGTACCTGGCTTAAGGTGCCCTTGGGCAAGCTGGACACCGAGCGGATGGTGCCGATCGACGACGAGCCCCTCGCTGTGAAGTCACGTACGTCCGGAGAAGCGGCCAGCGTGCGGTCGAGGCGCGCCTTGGCGATCAACGCGAGCCAAACACGGTCGCAGCTGCGTTGTCCCGGTCGCTCACCAGCAGCAGCCGTAACAAGGCCAGACCGCTGGTCAAACCGAGTGCGCTGCTCGAATGCTGCGTTCGTAGCGGGCCGACACGACACTACACAAAGAGGGTAACCACACCCAATACCATCAGCGCTACACCAGAAACAAAAAGCACGGAGTATGCCATCAGGGCGGTAAACAATGAAAAGCGCTTCAATGATGACGAGCCGGGGCCCGGGAGGCGCCGGAGCGGGCCCTTTCTAGCAACGGCGGCATTCCGAATGCCCTTTTCAATGTGCAAGTCGCGAATGCCACGCCAATTCGCGAGAAAGGCAAGCATGACCAGTGCTATCACTGCCCCAAAAGCGACCGAGAAGATCGACTCAGCCAAAGTCAACTGAGGAGTCGCCATTCGTTGCTCCTTAACGTCAACAGTTTGTCGGTCTACCTGGGCGGAATGGTCGTGTCTCCGGCACCGGACTGCATCCGCCCTCACCCTTCACTGGCCTCCGGGTCAGCTCGACGGAGGCCTACGGGTGCCCCACACCGCCGGAGATCTGGAGATCCTCGCAGACATTAAGGCGAAGCAACTCACGGCCAGCACCGAGGTGGAGGCGCCACAGGACCGCGGTGCGCGCAGCCGCGTCACCTGGCTGGTCAACCAGCTGGCCGAGGCGCCCGCCAAGATTGTTGTCGAGGCTTGGCCAAAGAGTGCACGGGCACCGGTGGCAGCCGCGACCCTGGCGGAGCTGCGGGATGACCGCAGCGTTCTTTGTCCCGACAACAGGGAGGCTGCCCGGTTCCGTTTGCTGCTGCGTGGGGAGATGGGGCTGGCGCGTAAGTCCGGCCGGAAGACCGTGAGTTTCATCGAGAGCACCCTGCGGCTGCTCGACGAGTTCTACGCAGGTGTCGTACAGAACCTCAAGCCTTGGCGCCCACCCGCCCCCCGGATGCCCAGTGCAACCGAACGAGCCAGTGACGCGTCGGAAGCGGGCGAGTCGATAACCGCCGAAATCCTGGAGAAACTCGGCGCCAGCGCACCGCCGGACACCGCGGACCAGAACAGCCAGACCCCTGGCGGGCACATCTAACCCCGCGGTTGTCGGGCGCTCACGCACAGAGCAGCTATAGATCACGCGTTACTGACGGCATAGCCCCTGCCCAGTCCGCCGTCCCGGACAGCCATCAGTCGGGTGAACCCACAAGTTTGACCGATACGCTCACCTCGACGGCCCATGCGGCGATGAGTGCTGATGTCCGAGTCCGGTCCGAGGGTGACACCGGCAAACGGCAACCGGTGTGTCGCCGAGCCGACAGGTTACGCAAGGATGGCCGGGTATTGGCGGAGTGGACGACTCGGTGCCGTCGAGGAGCTGCTCAGCTGCGGCGCGCAGCGGCCTCAGGCCGTGTCCGGCCGGCACGCCGGCTCGTTGAGGCGACGTACCCGAGGTCGGTCCAAGGGGAGCAGATATGCGCCGTAGGTCTGGTGATGCGCGGTGGCGCAGCTGGATCACTCGCAGACGGCCAGGCGCAGACACGACGCCGGTGACCACCGGCGGCAGCGGCATGGCGCGCGAGACAGCAGGTCCGCACGAGCCCTGGCTGCCACCCGGCGACCAGGAACCCACGGAGCCGGAGCCGGGCAGCTATTCAGGCGGCTTCAGCGGGCAGACCGTGATCACCGTAGCGCCGCGGGCCGGCGCCGGCGCGGTCGCCGCCACGATCGTGGACACTTTCGACCTGCGCGAACAGCTCGCCACGGCGTGGAACAGCGCCCGCCCGACATTCCGCAACGAGCTGGCCCAACGACTCGTGACCGAATCCGGCGGGCGACTCTACGACATACACGTAGCGGTTCCGGCGGCCAGCGCGGCGGACTCGTTGGACCTGTTCGTGATCCCCAGCCGCTCGACGGTAGGACTGTCGTACCTCATCCCGGGACACCAGGCCAGCGGCCAAGCCAAAGCCCCCGGCTTACTGAAGAACCCGAGCTTCACGGTGAACTTCACCGTCCGCGTCAACGTCACCGTGCACACCGACGGTGCGCCGCGGCAGCCGATGAGCCTGCAGCGCGCCGAGGCCTACCTGGGCAATGCGCAGGCCCGCCTGGACGCCCACCTGATCACGAGGGTGGCCGCCTGGTTGAAGGACCTGTTCGGTGGCACAAGCGCCGAACAGGCACTCGAGCTCGGTTTCAACGCACGAACCGGTGACCTGACCGCCGCGGTGCAGCCCCTGGTGGTCACCGCCGGCAACATCCGCCTGGCAGCGCTGATGGACACCCACAGCAGAAACCGGGTCGTGCCGCGCTACGACCGCGACCACCACCAGCTAGAACTGCAGCTAGAACTGCAGAAACCCAGCGAGCAGGATACTGCCGAACGCTGAGCCGCTGCTCCGGACGGTCCTCGCTCCGGACCCATCCAAGGCAAGGAAACCAGACGCCCGCCGCAGACCGTTGGCAGTGGCACGCATCCCCCAGATCGGCGCCGACGCCTAGAAACGCCGGAAGTTAAGAAATGCCTGTAAGGCGTCGAAGAGGCCTTGGCTAGAAGTTGCCTTGGCTAGAAGTTGCCTTGCGTTCCGCGGACGTATAACGGACAACATCGAGTCTGGACGCACGCCGATCAGCGCGTTTCCGCAGCTAGTTTGTAGTGGTGGTCGAGGTCTGCGGGCGGCCTGTAGGAGGATCGTCACTGCTCACCGCGATGACGGGCGTGTTGACCATACCGCTCGCTGCCGAAACGACAGGGCGGTTGGCCACCGGTTTCGGGCGGGGCACCGCTGCGGTGACCGTTGGCAGCAGTCAAGTGAGAGGCTGGTACGAGCGCTCTCGGCCAACTGCACGCCATTGCGGGCTGCGAAGATCCACACGCTGCAGGTTGGGCCTGAGCAGGTCTCGGAGCAGGCACCGTGCCGGTCGATGGTCACGAGCACCACCCGGAGCAGATTTTCGCCGACACACTTGAGCCTGACGCATGCAACGACACCCGCTCACCTGCGAAGGACCATGAAAGTCCACTCCGCGTTGCCGGTTTCATGTTTGAGGCGTGTCGCCGGCTGTCGCCGCGTGGAAACCTTTCAGAGCTGCCTGGCGTTCCGCCTCAACGATGATGGCGTCTAGGGCCGCTTCGTCCGGCCCGTTGATCGGATCCCGGTAGAGTTCGGTGTAGGCCCGCGCGAACAGTAGCGGCAGGGTCACTATGACGTCGGTCACGGTGGTTTCGACTTCGATGTCCTCGCCCAAGGCTTTGCGTACCAGCGCCTCGCCGGTTAGCAGGTCAACTTTGTAGGCGACTTGGTGCACCTGATCGACCCACGCCGTGATGACCCGAACATCGACATCGGG
>SLSW01000197.1 GCA_007130245.1 Micromonosporaceae bacterium | reverse complement strand
GTGAGTACCTCATCCGGAACACGGCCCAGCTCGTGCCAGCCTAGCGGGGGCGCGCAAACGCCGACACCGCCGAACGGATGACCGTTCAGCGGTGTCCGCGAGTGTGCGGTCAGCGCCGCCCTCGGCCCCGACCCGGCATCAGGTGCAGGGCCACGAACAGCAGGCCGGCGAGCATCAGGGTGCCCGAGGTGATGAAACCGATGCTCTCGCCGATCAGGTCGAGCAACAGGGCGAGGCCGAACAGCACGGCCGCGACGATGGCGAACATGGACTACCTCCGCGGGGGGTCGGTTTATGTGGACGGCAACCTCTATTCCCCGTCGGCAGCCCGCTCACTCCTCGGGTGCGTCGGCGGCGCTGGCTTGGCGTCCACACCGGCCTCTGTACGCTGCCGCGCGGTGATCGTGGTCGGCGCCCCGGTCAGCGGATCGAGACCGCCGCGGGTCTTCGGGAACGCGATGACCTCACGGATCGAGTCGGCCCCGGCCAGCAGCGCGCAGATCCGGTCCCAGCCGAACGCGATGCCGCCGTGCGGTGGCGGGCCGTAGCGGAACGCCTCCAGCAGGAAGCCGAACTTCTCGGCCGCCTCGGCCGGGGAGATGCCCAGCAGGTCGAACACCCGCCGCTGCACATCGGCGCGGTGGATACGCACCGAGCCGCCGCCGATCTCGTTGCCGTTGCAGACCAGGTCGTAGGCGTACGCCAGCGCCGCACCGGGTGCCTGCTCGAACCGGTCGATCCACTCGTCGGTGGGGGCGGTGAACGGGTGGTGCACCGGGGTCCAGCCGCCCGCGTCGTCGGGTTCGAACATCGGCGCGTCGACGATCCAGCAGAACGCCCAGGCGTCGGTGTCGACCAGTGCACACCGGTCGGCGATCTCCACCCGCGCCGCGCCGAGCAGTTCCTGCGCACCCCGCCGGTCGTCGGAGGCGGCGAAGAAGACGGCGTCACCCGGCTTGGCGCCGACCGTGTCCGCCAGGCCCGCCAGGTGGGGCTCGGACAGGTTCTTCGCCACCGGCCCGCGCGCCTGCCCGCTGTCGGGATCCAGCACCACGTACGCCAGCCCGCGCGCGCCGCGGGCCTTGGCCCAGTCCTGCCAGGCGTCCAGTTCCTTGCGGGTCTGCGACGCGCCGCCGGGCATCACCACCGCACCGACGTAGCCACCGGCCATGATGGCCGCGGAGAACACCCGGAAGTCGGTGCCGCGCAGGTAGTCGGTGAGCTCGGTCAGCTCCACCCCGTAGCGCAGGTCCGGCTTGTCCGTGCCGTACCGGTCCATCGCCTCGTGCCACGTCAACCGCGGGACCGGCAGGCCGATCTCGTGGCCGGCCAGCTCCCGCCACAGCGCCGCCATGATCTCCTCGGACAGCGCGATCACGTCCTCGGAGTCCACGAACGACATCTCGATGTCGAGCTGGGTGAACTCCGGCTGGCGGTCGGCGCGGAAGTCCTCGTCGCGGTAGCAGCGCGCGATCTGGTAGTACCGCTCCATGCCGGCCACCATCAGCAGCTGCTTGAACAGCTGCGGTGACTGCGGCAGCGCGTACCAGGTGCCCGGCTGCAGCCGCACCGGCACCAGGAAGTCGCGCGCACCCTCCGGCGTGGAGCGCGTCAGCGTCGGCGTCTCGATCTCCACGAACTCGCGCGCGTGCAGCACCTGCCGCGCGATGTGGTTGGCCCGCGAGCGCATCCGCAGTGCCCGCGCCGGACCGGAGCGCCGCAGGTCCAGGTAGCGGTGCCGCAGCCGTACGTCATCGCCGGCCTCGACGTGCTCGTCGATCGGCAGCGGCAACGGGTCGCTGGCCGAGAGCACCTCGAGCTCGTCGACGACCACCTCGATCTCACCGGTGGGCAGCTCCGGGTTCTCGTTGCCCTCGGGCCGGCGCCGCACCTGACCGGTGATCCGTAGGCAGAACTCGCTGCGCAGCGCGTGCGCGTCGGCCGACTCCCGGAACACCACCTGCACGATGCCGGAGGCGTCGCGCAGGTCGATGAAGGTCACCCCGCCGTGGTCACGCCGCCGGGCCACCCAGCCGGCGAGGGTCACCGACGTGCCGGCGTGCGAGCTGCGCAGCGCGCCGGCCTCATGGGTACGGATCACGGAGCCTCCCTGGCTGCGTTACTGCCCCGGCGTCGAACCGGCCGGGGTCCCAAGCGGGTAGGGTACCGCGCGTGCTCACCGACCCGGTTCTGCTCGGCGCGACCCCGACCAGCGTACGGGTGGCGTGGTTCACCGAGTGGCGGGGGCGGGCGCACGAGGTGGCGCTGGCCGACGGCCGACGGTTCGCGGCGCGGACCAGGCGCCTGACCAGGGTGGCCGAGGACGGCGACAGCTGCGCGCCACGCATGCGCGTTGACCGGCTGACTGCGCGGCAGGTATGGCGGCACGAGGCGGTGGTGGACGGCCTGCACGCGGGCCGGCGGGTCGGCTACCGGGTCACCAGTGTCGACGACGCCGGCCATCGCGTCGACTCGGCCCAGTTCACGCTGGCGCCGGCCGGCACCGGCGACCTGCTGCTGCTCACCAGCGACCACCAGCTGCGCGCGTTGACCGTTGCCAACCTGCAGGCGGCGTACGAGCTGGCCGGCGACCGGTTGGGCGGGGTGCTGCACGCCGGTGATCTGGTCAACGATCCCGACCGGGCCTCGGAGTGGTTCGACCACGGCGGCGGGTGCGGGTTCTTCCCGGCGATGCAGGGCCGCGGGTCGGTGACCGTGGCCGGCCGGCGCTGGCGGGGCGCGCCGCTGCTGCAGCACGCGCCGCTGTATCCGGCGCTGGGCAACCACGAGGTCACCGGCGACGTGGGCGACACGCTGGCGGAACGCTTCGAACGGGTGCGACCCGACACGGTCGACACCACCACGTACGAGCAGATCTTCGGCCTACCGCGCTGGTACGCCGCCACCATCGGCCCGGTGCGGCTGATCGTGCTGTTCGCCACCCGGGTGTTCCGCCCGTACTCCTGGGACGGCTCGGTGCGCGGCACGTTCGCCGAGGCCACCGCCGACCTGGCCGACGGCGACCGCTGGGGGCACGGGCAGCACATCTTCGCCTCCGTGGCCCGCGGCAGCGAGCAGTACGAGTGGTTGGCGGCCGAACTGTCGGGCGAGGCCGCTCGCCGGGCCCGGTTCCGGGTGGTGATGCTGCACCATCCGGTGCACAGCATCGGTTGGACCGCGGCGCCGCCGTTTGCCGACCCGGTGCCGGTGATCGACCGGGACCCGGCCGGCGCGGTAAGCGCGGTGCGCTACGAGTACCCGCTGGCGGCCGACCAGTTGCTGCACGATGTGGAGCCGTTGCTGTCGCGGCACCGGGTGGAGCTGGTGCTGTACGGGCACACCCATGTCTGGAACCGGTTCCGCAATGACGCCGGGGTGCATTTCCTGGAGACGTCCAACGTGGGCAACACGTTCGGCGCCTACCTGCCGGGCGGCCCGGCCCGGATGGTGCCAGGGCCGGGCGACGGCTTCCTGGGGCCTTACGCCGTCCACGGCAATGCCGGAGGGCTGGAGCCGATCGTTCCCACCCTCGCCCCCGTGCACGGTCCGGACGGCGCGCCACTGCCCTACCACTCCAGCGACGAGGTGTCCGCGTTCAGCCTGCTCGACACCACCGCCGGGGCGGTGCGCTCGTACCGCCTCGACCCGGCGGCGCCGGAGCCGGTGCCACAGCTGTTCGACGAGTTCCTGCTGAAGTGATCGACGTCTTCATCGCCGCCACCGTCGAGCATCTCAATGCGGCACTGTGGACACGCAACGTATACCACTACCCTGTGCTCGCCGACCTGGCAGCGCCCTAATGACCAGTGGTCGTCCAGGCGAGCGCGAACGCGAGTTCGTCGGCCAGCAGGTCGTCCTCCTGCTGCCGGGTGGCGCCGAAGCCGTGACCGCCGTCGGCCTCCACCCGCAGCAGCACCGGTCGCCCCGAGGTGGAGGCGGCCTGCAGCCGCGCGGCCAGCTTCGCCGGCTGCCACGCGTCCACGCGCGGGTCGTTGCGACCGCAGGTCAACAGCACCGCCGGGTACGGCGTCGCGTCGGCGACCCGCAGGTACGCGTCGGCGACCAGCCGCTGGTCCCGCCCGGCGGCGGTGGTGCCGGGCGCGAACTCGTCCAGCGATCCGGCCACGCCGGCCTCGCCGCGCACCGGGTTGGTCACCGGCGTGTGCAGCACCACCGCACCCCACAGGTCGGGCCGGCGCGCCATCGCCCCGGCGACCGGGATGGCGCCGGCGCTGCCGCCGCTGGCCACCAGCCGTCCGGGACGGGTCCAGCCCTCGGTCACCAGGTGCGCGGCGGTGTCCAGGAAGTCGGTGATCTTGCGCTCGGTGTGCGGGCCACGGCCGGCGTCGCGCCACTTCCGGCCGTACTCCCCGCCGCCGCGCACGTGCGCCACCACGTACAGCCCGCCGCGCTCGTACCACGCCAGCAGCTCCGGCCGGTACTGCGGGCGCAGCGCGATGCCGTACGAGCCGTAGGCGGTCAGCAGCACGGGGCGTTCGCCGTCGCGCGGCGCATCCCGGTGGCGCGCCAGGGTCACCGGCACCAGGGTGCCGTCGCGCGCCGGCACCTGAGCGTACTCGACGACCACGTCGCGGAGCAGGTCACTGACCACGGCGCCGTCGGGTCCGTCACCGCCACCGTCCGCTTCGGCGTCCGCCGGCCTCACCGCGCCGGCTGCATACCGGTAGCGCGACGGCGGCACCGCCCACGACTCCAGTATCAGCAGCACCCCGTCGGCGCCGGGCACCCACTCGGTGACCGTCCCGTCGACCGGCAGCGCGATCTCCTCCGGCACACCGGCACGACCCCCGGCGAGGCGCACCCGGCGTAGCCGGGAGCGGCCGGCCACCAGGTCGCGCACCAGCAGCTCGTCGCCGGCGCGGGCGACCGCCTCCACCACCCGCTCCGATGCGGGCACGATCTCGCTGGCCCGGGTCAGGTCGGGATCGGACCACGGCACCGCCAGCACCCGCCCGTGGCCGGTGCCGTCGTGACACAGCAGGTAGAGAGTGTCGTCGTCGCAGGCGAACCCGGACACCTCGTCCGCCGGGCCGGCGAGCCGCACCCACGGGCACGCCGCCGGGTCCGCCAGCCCGTCGACCGGAGCGACGTACAAACTGCATTCGCTCAGCCCCGCGCTGGTGTCCGGGCCGAGCAGCGCGTGCGACACCAGCCCGAGCACCCACCCGCCGGCGGCGGCCGCGATCAGCGGGCGGTCGGCCGACGCCAGGTCCACCCGCGGATTCAGACCGCGGGCGAACACCACCGGGTCGGTCGCCAGGTCCTCGCCGAGCCGGTGCAGGCGCGAGGCGGACGGTGGCCGCCCGGATGCCGGCGCGCCAGCCTCGTAGCGGTGGTAGGCGACGGTGCGGTCGTCCAGCCAGGTGACGAACGGCAGCCAGACCCGGCTGACCGGGTGGTCGCGCTCCCGGCCGCTGCCGGTGTCGAGCAGGTGCATGGTGCTGTTCTCGGACCCGCCCGCGGAGACACCGACCGCCACCGTGGCCCCGTCCGGCGACGGGACGTACCAGTCGATCGCGTGGTGCGGATCGGCGCCGAACGTGGCCGAGTCGAGCAGCACCCGGTCCGGCCGGTCCGGGGCGTCGCGCACCCGCAGCACCGGCACGGCCGCGCCGGCCGGCTGGTGCAGGTAGAACAGCCGGCCACCCGCGCGGGCGTAGCCGCGACGCCGCGTCGCTCCGCCGGACAGCGCGCTGACCCGCTGCCCCAGCGCTGCGCGGTGGGGCGTCCCGTCCAGCACCGCCCGCGCGTAGGCCGCCTGCCCCGCCAGCCAGGTGGAGAACTCCTCGCTGCCGGTGTCCTCCATCCAGCGGTACGGGTCGTCCAGCGCGGTCTCGCCGTACCGGTCCCGGACCACCTCCACCCGGGCCGGCGGTGGCCTCATCCGCCGCTACCCGCGACCACCGGGTGCAGGTCGGCCTCCGGCGGCGACCAGGTCGCCGCGTCGGCCGCCATCTGGTCACCGGAGCGGATGTCCTTGACCTCGTCGCCTGCGTCGCCGGCACCCGGGAACCAGACGTACGGGATGCCGCGCCGATCGGCGTACCGGATCTGCTTGCCGAACTTAGCCGCGCTGGGTGAGACCTCGGTGGCGATGCCGCGGCGCCGCAGCGCGGTGGCGACGCGGTCGCAGCCCGGCCGGGACGCCTCGTCGGGCACCGCCACCAGTACGCAGGTCGGCACCGGCCGGGACACCGTCAGCGCGTCGCGGGCGAACAACACCCCTAGCAGTCGGGTCACGCCGATCGAGATGCCCACCCCGGGGTAGCGGTCGGTGCCGGCACTGGCCAGGTTGTCGTAACGCCCACCGCCGCCGATGGCCAGGCCGAAGCCGGGCAACGCGATCTCGAACACCGTGCCGGTGTAGTAGTCCAGTCCGCGGGCGATGCTGAGGTCGGCCACCACCACGTCCGGCACGTGCGCGGCGACCCCCTCGACCACCGCGGTCAGCTCGGCCAGTCCCTCGTCGAGCAACGGGTCGTTGACCCCGAGCGCGCGCACCCGCTCCACGAACGCAGCGTCCGGTGCGTTGATCTCGCCCAGGGACAGGCACGCCTTGGCCTGCGCCTCGGTGGCGCCGGCGGTTTCAGTCAGCAGCCTCACCCCCCCATCCGGGCCGACCTTGTCCAGCTTGTCCACCGCCCGCAGCGCCGCGGCCGGGTCGTCGATTCCCAGACCGCGGTAGAACCCCTCGCACACCTTCCGGTTGTTGGTGCGGATCCGCACCGGCGGCACCGGTAGGCCGGCCAGGGCGTCGGCGGCGGCCAGCACCACCTCCACGTCGTGGTGCAGCGGCAAGTCGTCCCGGTCGACCACATCGATGTCGGCTTGCGTGAACTCGCGGTAGCGCCCCTCCTGCGGCCGCTCCCCGCGCCAGGCCGGCTGGATCTGGTAGCGCCGGAACGGGAACTGCAGCTTGCCGGCGTGCTCGAGCACGTATCGGGCGAACGGCACCGTCAGGTCGAAGTGCAGTCCCAGCCCGGCGTCGGAGGGGTCCTCGGCGTCGGCCTGCAGCCGGCGCAGCACGTACACCTCCTTGGAGGTCTCGCCCTGACGCAGCAGCTGGTCCAGTGGCTCCACCGCGCGGGTCTCCAGCGGCGCGAAGCCGTGCAGCTCGAAGGTGCGCCGGATCCGCTCGACGATCTGCTGCTCGATGATGCGCTGGCCGGGCAGCCACTCCGGGAAGCCGGACAGCGGGGTCGGTGTGGTCATCTCCTACCAGCCTCGCCTCGGACCGGTCGCGGGCGCGTCACTGCTGACCTGCCGCAGGTACGGGTTGGCGGCGCGCTCGCGGCCGATGGTGGTCGCGGGTCCGTGGCCGGGCAGCACCACCGTGTCGTCGGCCAGCGGCAGGATCTTGTCCCGCAGGCTGGCGAGCATCACCGGCATGCTGCCGCCCGGCAGGTCGGTGCGCCCGATGGAACCCGCGAACAGCACGTCTCCGGACAGGCAGACCTCGTCCGCCTCCCACTGCGCGCCTTCGCCGGGCATCCGGAACAGCACCGACCCGCCGGTATGGCCGGGTGCGTGGTCGACGGTGATCTCCAACCCGGCCAGGCGCAGGGTGGTGCCGTCGGTCAGCTCCGCGACATCGTCCGGCTCGGTGTAGGGCAGCCGCCCGCCGAACAGCGCGGTCATGTCCGCCGACAGGCCCTTGGCGGGGTCGGCGAGCAGCTCCCGGTCGTCCGGGTGGATGTAGGCGGTGATCCCGCGAGCGCCACACACGGGCGCCACCGAGAAGGTGTGATCGAGGTGGCCGTGGGTCAGCAGCACCGCGGCCGGGTGCAGCCGGTGGGTCGCCAGCAACTCCTCCAGCTGGTCGGTGACCCCGATCCCGGGGTCGACGATCAGGCACTGCTCCCCGGCGCCGGGCGCCAGCACGTAGCAGTTGGTGCCGAAGGCGTCGGCAGGAAACCCGGCGACCAGCACGATGCACACCCCCAACTGTCCGTTTCGCGGCCATCCTCGGTCCTGACAGCCGCCCTGGTCCACCCTATTCTCAGGCGGTACCCGTACACTCGCTCGGGCGCACCTCACCGCGAGCACGGAGGACCAAACGGTGGCAACGACCAGGAGTCGGCAGCGCAAGCTGGCGCGCGACAGATACGAGCGCCAGATGGTGCGCCGGGCGACGAAGCAACGCCGTCGGCGGCAGATCCAGGCGGGTATCGGCGCGTTCGTGATCATGGGTCTGATCGTGGCGGGCGCAGCATGGCTGGTGGGCTGGTTCGACTCCGATCCGGAACCGGCCGCCAGCCAGGACCGGTGCCTGTGGCAGCCGCTGGACGCCACCGCCATGCCGGAGCGGTTCGAGGCGGGCACTCCGCCGACCGACCCGCCGGGTGAGGGGCAGCGGACCATGGCGATCGACCTGGATGCCGCGGCCGCCACGGGCACCGTGGAGGTGTCCCTGGACGTGGGCGCCGACCCGTGTGCGGTGGCCAGCATGGAGCACCTGGCGACCCAGGGGTTCTTCGACGGCACCGACTGCCACGAGCTGACCGAGGGGGCGGCGCTGGCCTGCGGCGACCCCAGCGGCACCGGGATCGGTGGCCCGACGTACGCGTTCTTCGGCTCGAACCTGCCGGCCGCCGATCCGGAAGGGGCGACCAACGGCGACGGCCCGGTGGCCTATCCGCGCGGAACCGTGGCGCTGGCCGACGACGCCGGACGCAACAGCAGCAAGTTTCTGATCTTCTTTGAGGACTACGATACGCCGCAGCCGCTCTGGCCGGTGCTCGGCGAGGTGACCACCGGCCTCGATGCGCTCGAGGCGATCGGCGCCGCCGGAACGGCCGACGGGTCGACGGCGCCGGCCGAGCCGGTCACCATCCAGGCTCTGACGGTCACCGAATAGGCGAACGACACCCCGACCCCAGCCGCAGGAGGCAACCGTGACGTCCAGCAGGGAGCGCCAGCAGCGCGCCGCGGCGCGCGCCAAGCTCGCCCGGGAGATGGCCGAGCGCCAGGAGGCCGCCCACCGGCGCCGGCAGCGGCAGGCGATGCTCGGTGCCGCCGGCGCGGTCGTGCTCGTCGTGGCCGGCGTGGTGTGGGCGGTCACGGCGCTGACCGGTGAGGACGCGCCCCCGGACACCCCGGCGCTGGCGGACTCCCCAGAGCCCGCTGACGACACCCCCGCTGCTCCCGGCGAGTGTGACTGGCTGCCCGAGGATGCGAGCATCAACCCGGACCTGGTCGATGTGGGGACGCCGGAGGCCGGTGACCCGCCGACCGGGCCTGCCGACATGACCATCACCACCAACCACGGGGTCATCGAGGTGGAGATGGACGCCGAGCAGGCGCCGTGCACGTACGCCAGCTTCGCCCACCTGGCCGGCCAGGAGTTCTACGACGACACCACGTGCCACCGGATGGTGACCGAAGGGATCTACGTGCTGCAGTGCGGGGACCCGAGCGGCACCGGTCGCGGTGGGCCGACCTACAAGTTCGCCGAGGAGAACCTGCCGGCCGGGGAGCAGCCGACCTATCCGCGCGGCACGCTGGCGATGGCAAGGACTCCGCAGCCGGCCACGACCGGTAGCCAGTTCTTCATCGTGTACGAGGACAGTGACCTGCCACCGGACTACACCGTGGTCGGGACTGTCACCGACGGGCTGGACATCGTCGACAGCGTGGCGGCCGACGGCGCGGTCGACGAGGCCGGCGAGACCGTCCCCGACGGCGCACCTGCCACCGAGGTGGTCATCGAGTCGCTGCGGGTCAGCGACCCCGCCTGAGCACCCTCCTGTCCCTCGTCGATCTTGCAGTTGTGCACGGGATAAATTAGTCCAAAGTTGACCAAACGACGTGCACAGGTGCAAGATCGGCGGGACGGTGTGGCGCTGTCAGGAGCCGGAGGTGACGCGGTAGGCGTCGTAGACGCCGTCGACCTTCTTGACCGCGCCGAGCAGGTGACCCAGGTGCTTGGGGTCGGCCATCTCGAAGCTGAACCGGCTGATCGCCACCCGGTCGCGGGTGGTGGCCACGGTGGCGTTGAGGATGTTGACCCGCTCCTCGGACAGCGCCTGGGTGATGTCGGCCAGCAGCTTGTGCCGGTCCAGCGCCTCCACCTGGATCTGCACCAGGAAACTGGAGGCGCTCGACGGCTTCCAGGAGACCTCGACGATGCGCTCGGACTGCATACGCAGGTCGTCCGCGTTGGCACAGTCGTCGCGGTGCACGCTCACCCCGCCGGTGCGAGTGACGAAGCCGAACACTGTGTCGCCCGGCACCGGGGTGCAACACCGCGCCAGCTTGATCCACACGTCGCTGACCCCGGTGACGACCACCCCCGGATCGTGGGTGGTGCTGCGGCTGCGCGGCGCCCGGGTGGGCACGTGCGTCTCGGCGATGTCCTCGGCCGCGCCCTCCTCGCCGCCGTAGCCTGCCACCAGCTTCTGCACCACCGACTGGGCGGAGAACTGGTTCTCCCCCACCGCGGCGTACAGCGCGGTCACGTCGGCCAGGTGCAACTCGCGCGCGATCGTCATCAGTGAGTCGGTGGTCAGCATCCGCTGCAGCGGCAGCCCGCGCTTGCGCATCGCCTTGGCGATCGCGTCCTTGCCGGCCTCGATCGCCTCCTCCCGCCGCTCCTTGTTGAAGTACTGGCGGATCTTGGTGCGAGCGCGGGGGCTCTTGACGAACCCGAGCCAGTCATGGCTGGGTCCGGCCGTCTCCGACTTGGACGTGAAAATCTCGATCACGTCACCGTTGGACAGTGTGGACTCCAGCGGCACCAGCTTCTGGTTGACCCGCGCACCGATGCAGCGGTGCCCGACCTCGGTGTGCACCGCGTAGGCGAAATCGACCGGCGTGGACCCGGCCGGCAGCGGGATGACCTCGCCCTTCGGGGTGAAGACGAACACCTCCTGGCTGGACAGGTCGTAGCGCAGCGCCTCTAGGAACTCCCCCGGCTCGGCGGCCTCGCGCTGCCAGTCCAGTAGCTGGCGCAGCCAGGTCATGCTGTCGATGTGGGCCGGTGGACCGACCAGTGCGGCGTCCTTGGTCTCCTTGTACTTCCAGTGCGCCGCGATGCCGTACTCCGCGGTGCGGTCCATCGCCTCGGTGCGGATCTGCATCTCCACCGGCTTGCCCGACGGACCGATCACCGTGGTATGCAGCGACTGGTACATGTTGAACTTCGGCATCGCGATGTAGTCCTTGAACCGGCCCGGCACCGGCTGCCAGTTCGCGTGGATCACCCCGAGCGCCGCGTAACAGTCACGCACCGTGTCGACCAGGATCCGCAGCCCGATCAGGTCGTAGATGTCGTTGAAGTCGCGCCCCCGTACGATCATCTTCTGGTAGATCGAGTACAGGTGCTTCGGTCGGCCGGTCACCTTGGCCTTGACCTTGGCATCCTTCAGCTCCGTCTGCACCTTCTTGGTGACCTGGCGCAGCAGCGTGTCCCGCTGGGGCTGATGGTCAGCGATCAGGCGGCTGATCTCCTGGAACCGCTTCGGGTAGAGGGTGCCGAAGGCGAGATCCTCCAGCTCCCACTTGAGGGTGTTCAGACCCAGCCGGTGCGCCAGCGGGGCGAGGATCTCCAGAGTCTCCTTGGCCTTCTGCTCCTGCTTGGGTCGGGGCAGGAAGGTCAGGGTGCGCATGTTGTGCAGCCGGTCGGCCAGCTTGATCACCAGCACCCGCGGGTCCTTGGCCATCGCCACGACCATCTTGCGGATGGTCTCGGCCTTGGCGGCGTCGCCCAGCTTGACCGCGTCCAGTTTGGTGACGCCGTCGACCAGCAGCGCCACCTCCTCCCCGAAGTCCGCACGGATCTGCTCGAGGGTGTAGTCGGTATCCTCGATGGTGTCGTGCAGCAGCGCCGCCGCCAGCGTGATGGTGTCCATGCCGAGGTTGGCCAGGATGGTGGCCACGGCCAAGGGGTGGGTGATGTACGGGTCGCCGGACTTGCGGTGCTGCCCGGCGTGCCATCGCGAGGCGGTGTCGAAGGCGCGTTGGATCAGCCGCACGTCCCCCTTGGGGTGACTGACCCGGTGCTGGGCGATCAGCGGCTCCAACACCTCACTGACGTCCGGGGTCTGCCACGGCGCGTTGAAGCGGGCCAGCCGGGCGCGCACCCGGCGCCCGGTCGGCGCGGATGCGAGGTTAAAACTCGACTGCGAACTCTGATCCCTGATGTCCGGACCGGTTGCGGCGGACGAAGGCGACCCCTGGGCTCCGTTGTCGGCGCCGGGGGCGGTCTCCGCCGGGGTGGTCGTGCCGCCGGGCGCGACGTCGCTCGACACCGCGGCTCCTTCGCTTTGCACTCGGGTTCGCTGCTAGATGGCCAATCGTACCTGCCGTGGTGGCGAGGCTGTCGGTGGCGACGCTGCGCGACTCCGATCGGTTACACGATCAGCAGGGAGTGCACCGGGTGGGCGTCCACCCGCGCCCGGCCGCCGAGGAACGACAGCTCGACCACCACGGTGAGCCCTAGCGGCGAGGCGCCGGCCTGCTCCACCAGTTGCAGCGCGGCCTGGGCGGTGCCGCCGGTAGCGAGCACGTCGTCGACCACGAGCACGCGCTGGCCGGCGGCGAACGCGTCCCGGTGCACCTCGAGGGTGGCCTCGCCGTACTCCAGCGCATAGCTGGCCGCGTGGGTGTCCCGCGGCAGCTTTCCGGCCTTGCGCACCGGCACCACGCCGACGCCGGCCGCGTACGCCACCGCGGCGGCCAGCACGAACCCACGGGCCTCGATGCCGACAACGACATCGAACCCGTCGTGGGCGTGCACCGTCGCGTCGACCACCCGGCGGAATGCCACCGGGTCGGCGAACAGCGGGCTGAGGTCCTTGAACACGATGCCGGCGTGCGGGAAGCCGGGCACGTCGAGCACCCGGTCAGCGACCAGGGCCGCCAGCTCGGGACCGCTGTCGCCGGTGACCTCACTCATCGCTTCTTTGCACCACCGGAACGCTTCTTGCCGCCGCGTCTGGGCTGGGTCGGGCGCGCACCCACCTTCGGGGCGGCGCCAGCGAGCTCGATCAGCTCCGGGTTGACCACCGGCGGCGGTGGCGGCTCCTCCGTGTCGGACTTGCCGGCCTTGCGCGCCTCGCGGTGGGCCAGCGCGGCGCGCTTGGCCAGCACCCGCTGGGTGTGGGCCCGGAACCGTGGCTCACGCGACTTGAGCTCCACCAGCAGCGGCGAGGAGAAGAACAGCGAGGTGTAGAACGACACCGCGATGCCGACGAACAGCACCAGGCCGAGGTCCTTCAGGGTGCCGGCGCCGAGCAGTCCCGCGCCGATGAACAGCAGCCCACCCACCGGCAGCAGCGACACGATCGAGGTGTTGATCGTACGCATCATGACCTGGTTGACGGCGAGGTTCGCCCCCTCCGCATAGGTCTCGGTGTTGCTGGCGGTGATGCCCTTGGTGTTCTCGTGGATCTTGTCGAAGACCACCACGGTGTCGTAGAGGCCGAAGCCCATGATGGTCAGGAACCCGATCACTGTTGCGGGGGTGACCTCGAAGCCGACGATGGCGTAGATGCCGGCGACAAAGGTGATGTCGAGCGCGAGGCCGCTGACCGCGGCCAGCGCCGCCCGTGCCTCGAACCGGATGATCAGATACGTGACCACCAGGGCGAGGAACACCGCCAGCGCGAGCAGAGCCCGATCGGTGATGTGACCGCCCCAGGCCGCGCTGACGAGGCTGTCGCTGATCTCCGCTGCCGGAAAGTCGAGGATCTGCGCGGCGCGTTCCTTGACCGCAAGCGTCTCGTCCGCCTCCAGCTCGTGGGTGCGGATCAGGTAGTGGGTGGTGCCCAGCTCCTGGGCGGAGGCCACTGAGGCGCCGGCGTCGTCGATCGCCTGCTCGGCCTGCTGCAGTGAGTCGGCCGCCTCGACCGGGATCTCGAACGCGTTGCCGCCGGTGAACTCCATGCCGAAGTCGAACCCGCGGAATCCCATGCCGCCGATGGCGATCAGCACGAGCACCGCCGCGGCGATGAACCAGCGACGCCGCCAGTCGATGATGTTGATGCCGGCCTGGCCGAGGTAGAGGCGTGCCGCCCACGAGTGCCTGTGCTGTTCCGGCTCCGGGGTCTGGTCCTGCACCGGGCTGGTCATCGTCACGCCTCCTTCGTCTGCGGCATGCCCGGCCCCGCAGGCGTGGTCCCCGCCGCCTTGCGGTCCAGTTCCAGTGCCTTGCCCAGGCCACTGACCGTCGGCGACAGGAACGCCCTGGTGCGCGCCAGCAGGACCATCATCGGATGGCGGAACGTGAACACGGTCAGCAGGTCGAGAATGGTGGCGAGCCCGAGCGCGAAGGCGAACCCGCGCACCTGTCCCGCCGACAGCAGGTAGAGCACGATCGCCGCCATCAGGGTGACCGCGTTGGCGGTCAGGATGGTGCGCCGTGCCCGCACCCAGGCACGAGGCACCGCGCTGCGGGCGGTGCGACCGCTGCGGATCTCATCCTTGAGGCGTTCGAAGTAGATGATGAACGAGTCGGAGGCGATACCTACCGCGACGATGAACCCGGATATGCCGGCCAGCGTCAGGGTGTAGCCGATGCCGCGACCCAGCACCACCAGGGCGGCGAACGTCAGCAGTGAGGAGACGATCAGGCTGCCGAAGATCACCAGGCCGAGCAGACGGTAGTAGAAGAACACGTACGCCATCACCAGCACCACGCCGATGCCGGCGGCGATCAGGCCGGCGCGCAGGTACTCGAGGCCGAGCGTCGGGGTGACCGTCTGCTCCTCCTGCGGCACGAACGTCAGCGGCAGCGCACCGTAGCGCAGCTGGGTGGCCAGCTCCCTGGCCTCGGCGGCGGTGAAGTCGCCGCGGATCTCCGCGTCGCCGCCGATCACACTGCGGATCTCCGGCGCGGAGACCACCTGGTTGTCCAGCACCACCGCGACCAGGCAGTGGCCGTCGGACGGCCCACGCGCGCTGAACGGGTCGCACTGGATCGGCCGCTCGCCGGCGTAGGTGTTGTCCTCGGCGATCTGCTGCTGCTCCAGCGGGACGCCGGCGTCGGGCCGGACGGCCTCCCGGGTCAGGTCGGTCCAGTTGCGCTGGCCCTCCCGGTTGAAGCTGAGGCTGACGACCCACTGGTTGACGTTGGTGTCGACGACGGCGCTGGCGTCGTCGACCGCGGTGCCGAGCACCGTCGACCGATCGAGCAGGTTCTTGAAGCCGAAGCCTTGCGCGTCGCAGGCCACCACCAGCTCATCCGGATCCTGGATCGAGCCGGCGGGACGGGCGTTGAGCTGCTCGCAGGTGATGTCGGGCACGTTGAACTGCACCCGGGTCGGCAGCACCGCCACCTGCGGGCCGTCCAGCTCGCCGAACGGCTGCAGCAGTTGCGCGAGTTCCGGGTCCTCGGCCGGGTCGACCGGGGCGGTCAGCCCGAGCGCGGCCTGCATGGCCTCCTCGCCGACGATCTGCATCACCTGGTCCCGCAGGTCCTCCGGCGCCTCGATGTCGGTCTCCTCCTCGGTGGCCGCCTCTGGTGACGGCGCCGGGGTGGCCTCCGGCTGCGGGCTGGTCTCCGGGGCTGGGCTCGCCTCCGGGTCCGGACTGGCGTCCGGATCCGGCGTGGCCTCGGCGTCGGGCAGCTCCGGCGGGCTCACCCCGGCGGCGGTGCGGGCGAGCACCTTGCGGAATCGCAGCTCCGCCGGGTCGCCCACGGAGCGCAGGGCGTCTTCACTCTCCCCCGCCACCGAGATGACGATCAGGTCGCCGCCCTCGCTGACGACCTCCGCCTCTTCCACACCGAGCGCGTTCACGCGGCTCTCGATGATCTGGCGCGCCTGCTCGAGCTGGTCGGGCTCGGGTTCCTGCCCGTCGACCGTGACCGCCTGCATGACGACCCGGGTGCCGCCGATCAGGTCGAGACCGAGCTTCGGGGTTATCCGCTCGGTGGTGCTCATGCCGGCGGTGCCGGCGAAGAACATCATGCCGAACAGGAACGCGAACGCCAGCCCGAGGACCAGCAGCTGCCGCCCGGGGTGGCCGGCTGAGGGGGGAGTCTGTGCCACCGGTTATCAGTCCTTGTCGCGGTGCTGGATCGGGTCGCTGCCCGGATCCGCCTCCGTCTCGGTGCTGATCTCCTCCATACGCCGGCCGATGGCGGCGCGCTCGTAGCGGCTGAAGATCCCTTCCGACGTTTCCAGGACCACCGTCTGATCGTCCATCTCCGCGATCGTGCCGTGCAGCCCGCCGACGGTCACCACCTGGTCGCCGACGGTCAGTTCCGCCTGCATCTGCAAAGCTTCCCGCTTGCGCTTCTGCTGGGGGCGGATCAGCAGGAAGTAGAAGATGGCGAACAGCCCCACGATCATCAACAGGGGCAGCATCCCGCCGCCGGCATCTTCTTGCGCCAGTTCTTGCGCCAGCAACACGTTTTCGACCTTCCGGTTAGCCAGTGCGACGCAAGGGGGTACGCCGCCGCAGGCGATCTTCTCACTCAGCTCGGAATCGCATGACCCCGGGTCGCGGCGAGTCTAGTCGGTGTGCCCCGCCTCACCTAATTGCGAACCGAACAGGTCCGGCGCCGTCCCGGCGCCAGCCCCAAAGATAGCACTCGGCGGGGTTTGTCCAAGGTGCCGCCAGGCCGCCTCGGTGGCCACCCGGCCGCGGGGCGTGCGCGCCAGCAGGCCGGCACGCACCAGGTACGGCTCGCAGACCTCCTCGACCGTGTCGGGCTGCTCCCCCACCGCCACCGCCAGCGTGGACAGCCCCACCGGGCCGCCGCCGAACGAGCCGACCAGCGCCGACAGCACCGCCCGGTCCAGCCGGTCCAGCCCGCGCTCGTCCACGTCGTAGACCCGCAGCGCCTCCCGCGCGTGCTGCCGGGTCACCACCCCGTCGGCACGCACCTGTGCGTAGTCGCGCACGCGCCGCAGCAGCCGGTTGGCCACCCGCGGGGTGCCGCGCGAACGCCCGGCGATCTCGGCCAGCCCGTCGTCGGTGGCACTCACCCGCATGATCGACGCCGAGCGGACCAGCAACTGCGCCAACTCGTCGGGCTGATAGAAGTCGAGGTGCCCCACGAAGCCGAACCGGTCGCGCATCGGCCCGGTCAGCAGTCCCGCCCGGGTGGTGGCGCCGACCAGCGTGAACGGCTCGACGGCCAGCGGGATCGCGGTGGCGCCGGGGCCCTTGCCGACCACCACGTCGACCCGGAAGTCCTCCATCGCGCTGTAGAGCAGCTCCTCGGCCGGGCGGGCGATGCGGTGGATCTCGTCGATGAACAGCACGTCGCCGGCGGCCAGGCTGGTCAGGATCGCCGCCAGGTCGCCGGCGCGCTCGATCGCCGGGCCGCTGGTCACCCGCAGCCCCGCGCCGAGCTCGGAGGCCACGATCATGGCCAGCGTGGTCTTGCCGAGGCCGGGCGCTCCCGATAGCAGGATGTGGTCCGGTGGCACGCCGCGCTGCTGCGCCGAGGTCAGCAGCAGCTCCAGCTGCTCGCGCACCCGGTGCTGGGCGACGAACTCGGCCAGGCGCTTCGGCCGCACGCTCGCCTCGGCGTCGCGTTCCTCCGGCACGGCGTACGGCGACACCAGCGCCAGATCCCGCCGATCTTGCACCTCTTCACCCGACATTCAGGACAAACCTCGCAAAACTCGGGGCACGACTGCAAGATCAGCGATTAAGCGGGTTGCCGAGCAGCCGGATCGCCTGCTTGAGCAGCACCGGCACCGGAGGCGGCTCACCGTCGACGGTCTCGGCCACCGCGGCCACCGCCTGCTCGGCCTGCGCGCCGGTCCAGCCCAGCCCCACCAGTCCGGCCCGGACCTGGTCGCGCCAACCGGCATCGACGGACGCACCCGACACTCCACCGACTGCCGGCGCCGGACCGATCTTGTCACGCAACTCCAGCATCAGCCGCTCGGCGCCCTTACGCCCGATGCCGGGCACCTGGGTGAGCACCGAGATCTCCTCGTTGGCGATGGCCTTGCGCACCACGTCCGGACTGTGCACGGCCAGCACCGCCTGCGCCAGCCGCGGCCCCACTCCGCTGGCGGTCTGCAGCAGCTCGAACAGGTCCCGGGCGTCGTCGTCGGCGAACCCGTACAGCGTCAGCGAGTCCTCGCGCACCACCATGCTGGTGGCCAGCCGCGCCGGTTGGCCCACCCGCAGCTCGGCCAGGGTCGCCGGGGCGCAGTGCACCCGCAGGCCCACCCCGCCGACCTCGACCACCGCGCCGTCGCCGGCGACCGAGATCACCTCACCCCGTACGCTCGCGATCATCCGCGTCCTCCGTTCCCGGTAGACCCAGGTGCCCGTACCGCCTGTGCCGCCGCGGCAAGCCGCTCGCGGGTGGCGCCGCGCCACACATGGCAGATGGCCAGTGCCAGCGCGTCGGCCGCGTCGGCCGGCCGGGGTCGCTGCGGCAGCTTCAGCAACCGGGTCACCATCGCTGTCACCTGCGCCTTGCCGGCCTGGCCCGAGCCGGTGACCGCCGCCTTGACCTCGCTGGGAGTGTAGAGCTGCACCGGCACGCCGGCGCGCGCCGCCGCGAGCGCGGCCACCGCCCCGGCCTGCGCGGTGCCCATGACGGTGCGCACGTTGTGCTGGCTGAACACCCGCTCCACCGCCACGCTGTCCGGCCGGTGCGTGGCGATCAGGTCGGCCAGCCGCTCGTCCAGCTGCCGCAGCCGGTGGGCGAAGTCCGCGCCGGCGTCGGTGCGCAGCACCTCCACCTCCACCAGCGCGCACGGCCGGCCGGGCTGTCCGTCCACGATGCCTACACCGCACCGGGTCAGCCCCGGGTCCACGCCCAGCACCCGCACGCGCGACCTCCCCATCCGTGACCGGTACGCGTGTACGAGGCTACGCGTACCCGCGACGCCCCGACGTCAACGACACGCGAGGCCGGCCAGCACCGTGTCCACGACCCGTTCGGGCAGGGCGGCATCGTCGAGATCCGGGTGCCAGCGCAGCATCTTCTGGATCAGGATCGGCCCGGCGAGCACCACCAGCGCCGCCTCGATGTCGGTGTCGGCGCGCAACTCACCGGTGCGCACGCCGCGTCGCAGCACCTCCCGGATCGCCTCCCGGCGGGGTTCGACCAGCCCCTGGTAGAGCCGGTAGCGCTCGGGGCTGGTGTGCACCTCCGGCACCAGGCAGGACATGATGCGGGTCATCCGCTGGTCGGGTTTCCTCGGCCCCGGCCCCAGCAGCAGGATCAGGTCCTCGCGCACCGACTCGCCGCGTGGGCTCGGCAGTGGACCCTTGATGCTGCTCACCGCGTCGACCAGCAACGCCTCCTTGCCGGACCAGCGGCGGTAGATGGTGGCCTTTCCCACCCCGGCACGCGCGGCCACCGCCTCGATCGACAGCGCCTCGACCGTGCTGCCCTCGGCCAGCAGGTCCAGCACCGCCTCGATGATCGCCTCGTCCACCTGGACACTGCGCGGCCGCCCCGGGTTGCGGCCGGTCGCTCCGTCGACCGGCCCGGTGGCTGCGGTGGCGCTGATGGGGACCATCGCCGACCAGCCTACGAGACCTTGACGCGCACGGGCTCGCGCGCGTCCGCAGGCGCGGTCGGGTCAGCGGTTTCCGGCCGGGGCCGGCCGGGCAGCCAGCGCAGCACCACCAGCACCGACAGCACCGCCACGGCCGCGGACGCGCCGGCGGTGGTGTGCAGGGCGGTCAGGAACGCCTCGTTGGCCGCGGGGATCAGGCCCGGTTCGCCGAGCCGCTCGGCCACGGCGTGCGCGCCGGCGATCGACTCGACCGCGTCGTGCCGCTCCGCCGCCGGCAGCACCGACACCGCCGGGCCGACCCGGTCCCGGTAGACACCCATCACCACCGCGCCGAGCACCGCGACGCCCAGCGCACCACCGACCTGGCGCACGGTGTTGGCCACCGCGGAGCCGACCCCGGCACGCTCGCGGGGCAGCGTCGACAGGATGGACTCCGTCGCCGGGGGCATCACGTTGGCCATGCCCACGCCCTGGATGAAGAACAGCGCGCCGACGAACCAGAACGGTGTGTCGGCGTCGACCACCGTCCAGCCGGCCAGCCCGGTCGCGGTCAGCGCCAGCCCGACCGCGCAGACCGCCTTGGCACCGTACCGCTTGACCATGGCGGCACTGCGCGGGGCGAAGATCAGTTGCGCGACGGCGAACGGCAGCAGCAACGCCCCGGCCTGCAACGGGGTGTAGCCGAGCACGAGTTGCAGGTAGAAGGTGGTGAAGAAGAACACACCGAAGGCGGCGAAGAAGATCAGCGCCATGACCCCGGCGGCGGTGGAGAACCGGGGGTTGCGGAACAGCCGCACGTCCAGGGACGGGTGCGGGGTGCGGCGCTCCCATGCCACGAACGCCGCCAGCACCGCCACGCCGGTCCCGATCGCCGCCCATGCCACCGGTCGGTCGAACCCGCGTTCGCCACCGTCGATGATCCCGAACACGAGCGCGACCAGACCGACCACCGACAGCGCCATGCCCACCAGGTCCAGCCGCCGCGGGTCCGGGTCGCGCGACTCCGGCACCAGCGCCGCGATCACCAGCAGGCCGATCAGCACCACCGGCAGGTTGATCAGGAAGATCGACCCCCACCAGAAGTGCTCCAGCAGCAGGCCGCCGGTGATCGGGCCGATGGCCACGCCGACGCCGACCGCACCCGCCCAGACCCCGATGGCGCGGCCGCGTTCGCGGGGGTCGAAGACGACCGAGATGATCGACAGCGTCGCCGGCATGATCACCGCGGCACCCACGGCCTTCAGTAAGCGGGCGGCGATCAGGTGGCCGGGATCCTGCGAGTAGGCCGCGGCCAGCGACGCCAGGCCGAACAGGGCCAGGCCCAGCAGCAGGAACCGCTTGCGGCCGAAGCGGTCGGCCAGCACGCCGAAGGTGAACAGCAGCCCGGCGAAGACCAGGGTGTAGGCGTTGATGAACCACTCGAGCTGCACCTGCGTGGCACCCAGGCCGGCAACCGGGTCGGCGAGCACCCGCAGCGCCACGTTGAGGATGGTGTTGTCCAGCACCACCACCAGCAGGCAGATCACCATGGCGCCGAGGATCAGCCACCGCCGCGGGTGTCCGGTGTCCGGTTCGTCGCGCAACCCCGCCCCCCGCCAGGTTTCGATACGGCCGTGTCTCGTAAGTAGGACCTCAGCTTACGAGCACGGTACGACGAAACGATACGGTCTCGTTTCGTAATGTGACCGGCTTCACCCCCGTGTCACGATGGACACTGAGGTCCGGCTCGGGCGGGCCGGTGGTGGACCCGGGAAGGGGGTCCGGGTGTCGGTTGACCGGGTCGACGTCGTGATCGTGGGCGCCGGATTGGCCGGCCTGACCGCCGCGGTCGACCTGACCGACGCCGGACTGGAGGTCCTGGTCCTGGAGCGCTCGCACCGCGTCGGTGGGCGGGTCGCCACCGATCACGCCCACGGCTTCACTCTCGACCGCGGCTTTCAGGTCCTCAATACGGCGTACCCACAGGTCCGGCGCCGGCTCGACCTCGACGCGCTCGGTTTCGCGCCGTTCACCTCCGGCGCGCTCGTCCGCCACGGCAACCGGTTGCATCGCGTCCCGGGATCGCGCGCCGGCCCCGCGTCGCTGGCCGCGGCGCCCGTGGCCGGGCCGTTCCCGCCCCGGGCGTGGGGCCAGCTCGCGGCACTGGGGTTGTGGTCGGCGCGTACGGGCGGCCTGCCCGCGAAACACGTCAAGCGCTGGCCGGACCGCCCGGCGGAGCGGGCGCTGATCGCCCGCGGTGTATCCGGGACGGTGCTGGAGCGGTTCGTGCGCCCGTTCCTGTCGGGCGTGCTCGCCGATGACCGCCTGGAAACCTCGAGCCGCTTCGTGGACCTGGTCTGGCGCAGCTTCGTCCGCGGCACGGTAGGGGTGCCGTCGGGCGGCATGGCGGCCATCCCGGCGCAACTGGCCAGGCGGCTGCCCGCCGGCACGGTCCGGTCCGGCGCAACCGTCGGCACGGTGCGACCCGGTCGGGTGGAGCACGACGGCGGGTCGGTGCAGGCGCGGGCGGTGCTGGTGGCAGCCGACCCCACGACGGCGGCGACCCTGCTCGACATGCCCCACACCCCGACGATGCGCGCGCTGACGACGTACTACCACGCCTGCGAAGACTCACCGCTGGCCGAGCCGACGCTGGTGCTCGACGGCCGACCCGGCCGGCTGGTGGCGAACTCGACCGTCATGACCGAAGCGGCGCAGGCGTACTCGTCCGACGGCCGGGCCCTGGTCGCCACCACAGTGGTGGGTGCGCCCGGCCCGCCCGAAGAGGTCGTACGCCGTGCGGTGGCCGACCTGTACGGAGTGGCCTCGCGCGGATGGGAACCGGTGCGGACCGTGCAGGTCGCCCAGGCGCTGCCGGCGATGCCGCCGGGCAGGCCGCTCCGCCGGCCGGTCCACCTCGGCGAGATGCTCTTCGTGGCCGGCGACCACCGCGACACACCCTCGAGCCAGGGCGCGATGGCCAGCGGGACCAGGGCCGCCCGCGCGGTACGCAGGCACTTACACGGCGACCGCTGACCCACGCCGGCCGCCCGTCGGGTCAACCCAGCGCCGACAGCGCCAGGTCCACGTCCGCCTCGGTGTTGTAGACGTGGAATGAGGCACGCACCCGGCCGGCTCGCACCGCCGCCCGTACCCCGGCGGTCGCCAGCTTCTCCTCCGCTCCCGGCACGTCCACCGTCACGATCGCCGAATCCCCCGGCGGGCGACCCAGCCCGGCCAGAAACCGGTTTGCCAGCGCCACATCGTGCGCGTGGATCGCAGCTACGCCGATGCGCTCGATCAGCTCCAGGGCCGGTGCGGTGCCGATGTAGGAGAACCAGGCCGGCGAGATGTCGAAGCGCCGCGCGTCGGCGGTCAACCGCAGCGGGGGGCCGTAGTAGGACGCGTGCGGGTCCTCCCCCGCGGCCCAGCCGGCGGCGTGCGGGATCATGCGTTCACGCACCCGCGGCGCCAGGTAGGCGAACGCCGAGCCGCGCGGCGACATCAGCCACTTGTAGCCGCCGGCCACCACCACGTCGGCCAGGGCGGCGTCGAACGGCAGCCAGCCGCAGGCCTGGGTGGCGTCGACCACCACCGTCGCGTCGTGGGCACGTGCCGCGGCGACCAGCTTCTCGTACGGGGCGACGCTGCCGTCGGACGACTGCACCAGGCTGAACGCCACCAGGTCGGTGCCGGCGTCGATGGCGTCGGCCAGGTCGGCCGCCGGCGCGGTGCGGGTGCGCACCCCGCGCACGTGCTGGGCCAGCCACGGGAACAGGTTGGAGGAGAACTCGATGTCCGGCGCCACCACCCGGGCGCCGTCGGGAAGGGCCGCGGCCACCGGCGCCAGCAGCTGGGACACGGTGGCGCCGGTGGCCACGTCGGCCACAGGTACGCCGGTGATCCGGGCGAAGGCCGCCCGGGAACGGTCGGTGGCCTCCTGCCACGCCTCCCACGAGGTCCGCCCGACCCGCCAGTCGGCCAGCACCCGCTGCAGCTCCTCGAACGCCGGATCCGGCGGCAGGCCGTAGCTGGCCGTGTTCAGGTAACCCGGCTCGGCCCGCCACCACCGCTGCGCCTCGCTCAGCTCCACGTCCGCACCACCTCATCCGTAGCGAACCTTCTCTTTGCGATCTTGGTCGACCACCGCCCGGCTGGGGGCGTCCGCCGACCAAGATCGCGGCGACCCGGGTTAACGGGTTGCGGCCGTCGAAACGCCGCTGCTGTGATCACCGGATGCGCCCGAGACTATCGCGCAGGGAGTTCCTGGACCGACGCCGGGAGATCTGCCGGGCACGCTACGACCAGCGGCACCCCGCCACGTACGACCAGGTCTGGGGGCAGGTGGACCCGACCCACGCGGAGTGCGTGTCGGCGCTGGTGGCGATGACCCCGCCCGGTGGCGAACTGCTCGACGCCGCCTGCGGCACCGGCAAGTACTGGCCGCGCCTGCTCGCGGCCGGGCGCCGGGTCTACGGCATCGACCAGTCCGCGGCGATGCTGGCGCAGGCAGCCGCCAAGCATCCCGACGTGCCCACCTGCACTGCCGGGCGTCGCACCCCGCCGGGCGTCGCACCCCGCCGGGCGTCGCACCCCGCCCGTAGCCTGCGGCGGTGAGGAGGTGATCGCGTTGGCGATCGGAGTACAGGTGACCATCGACTGCGCCGACCCACAGCGGCTGTCGGAGTTCTGGGCCGCCGCGCTCGGCTATCAGCTCGAGCCACCGCCACCCGGGTACGACTCGTGGGAACAGTGGGCCACCGAGCGCGACATACCGCCGGAGCGGTGGAACGACTTCGGCGCGGTGGTCGACCCGGACGGGCGGGGGCCGCGGCTGTTCTTCCAGCGGGTGCCGGAGCCGAAGACTGTCAAGAACCGGGTGCACCTGGACGTGAACACCGGCCGCGGAGTGGCGCGGGAGTCCCGGCGCGCCCACGTGGCCGGCGAGGCGCAGCGGCTGGTCGGACTCGGCGCCACCGAGGTGCGCACGGTCGATGAGCCGAACGGTTACCACATTGTCATGCTCGACCCGGAAGGTAACGAGTTCTGCCTGCAGTGATCAGTGGCCGGGAATCACCTGGCCGGCAACACAATCTTGGCAGACCCGTCGATCTTCTGTACTATGGATTGTATGACAGAACGTACGATGCTGGTCCAGGCCCGAGTCCCCGCTGGCGTCGCCCGGCAGGCGGACGAAGACGCCGCGGTGCTGGGTTTGCCCAACCGGTCCGCAGCAGTGCGGGAAGGGCTGCGGCTTCTCCACCGGCGAGCACAGGAGCTCGCCCTCGCCCGGGACTACGATGACTTCTACCAGGGCGAGGCGGCTCCGGTCAGCGACGTGACCGCGCTCGGGGATCAGATCGCCGCGACCACGATCGCGGACCGTGAGAGCGGGAAGTGACACCGCCGGCAGTGACACCGCTGCGCGGTGAGGTCTGGGAGGTGCAGTTCCCGCCGCCGGTGGGGACCCGGCCGGCGGTCGTGCTCACCACCAACGCGCTGATCACCCGGCTTGGTGCGGTGACGGTCGCCGAGATCACCAGCACCGCCGGGCCATCATCGACGCACGTGGAGGTGTCGTCCGAAGCAGGGCTCACCGGACGCGACCGCTCGTGGGTCAACACCACCGGACTGCACACCACCCCCCGCGGCAGGCTCCGCCGCCGCCGGGGACGCCTCGCACCACCAGAACTCGACCGCGTGGGAGCAGCGGTCCGCCGCTACCTCGACATCGACCCGGGGTGAGCCTGGAGCCACGGCCGACCTCAGCAGCGCACGGTCACCACATCGTCAGCTCGACCCGGAGGGTAACGAGTTCTGCCTGCAGTGACCGGCCACCGCGTCCCGCCGGATCTGTCACTTTCGGTACCCTGCGTGCGTGGAGGGGAAGCTGCCGGTGCGCGCCCGGATCGCCAGCGCGCTGTCGCGGACGGCGGCGGCGGTGTCGCGGGCCACCGGGCGCGGCGACGGCTCGGTCATCGGCGGGCGCATCGGCCTGCTGGTCGACCCCAAGCTGCTCGACCGCCTGTCGGCCGGACGCACAGTCGCGCTGGTCAGCGGCACCAACGGCAAGACCACCACCACCCGGCTGACCGCCGCCGCGCTCGGGGTGCTCGGACCGGTGGCCACCAACTCGTTCGGCGCCAACATGCCCACCGGCCACGTGTCCGCGCTGGCCCGCGACCACGAGGCCCGCTACGCGGTGCTGGAGGTCGACGAGCACTGGCTGCCGCACGTGCTCGGCCCCACCGGCGCGGCGGTGGTGGCGCTGCTGAACCTCTCCCGCGACCAGCTCGACCGCGCCAAAGAGGTGGCGATGATCGCCAAACTGTGGCGCGACGCGCTGGCCACCCACCCGGAGGTGGAGGTGGTGGCCAACGCCGACGATCCGATGGTGGCCTGGGCCGCCGGCGCGACCAAGCGGGTGAGCTGGTTCAGCGCCGGTCAGCGCTGGCACGACGACTCCTGGGTCTGCCCCCAGTGCGGGGCCGCCATCGTGCGCGACGGCGAGCACTGGCGCTGCGCCGGATGCGACCTGCAGCGTCCCGAACCACAGTGGACCGCCACCGAACACGAGGTGATCGCCCCGGACGGCACGCGTCACGAGGTGAAACTGGCGCTACCCGGACAGGTCAACGTGGGCAACGCCGCCACCGCGCTGGCGGTCGCGGCCGCCTTCGGGGTCGGGCCCGCCAGCGCGGTGCCCCACCTTGGTGAGGTCGCCTCGGTGGCTGGCCGCTACGCCCAGGTCGAGCGGGACGGGCGGCTGATCCGGCTGCTGCTGGCCAAGAACCCCGCCAGCTGGCTGGAGGCGTTCGACATGGCCGAGCAGGCGCCCACCCTGTTGGCGGTCAACGCCCGCGGCCCGGACGGGCTGGACACCTCCTGGCTGTTCGATGTGGACTTCTCACCGCTGCGTGGGCGGCCGGTGCTGATAACCGGCGACCGCGCCTACGACCTGGCGGTGCGGCTGCAGGTCAACGACGTGCCGTTCACCCACCACACCACCTTCGCCGACGCGGTCGCCGCGGTCCCGCCGGGGCGGCTGGAAGTGATCGCCAACTACACCGCTTTCCAGGACATCCGAGCGGAGCTGGACCGTGTCCTCTGAGTCGACCCCGGCCCCGCCGCGCGCGAGCGAGTCCGCGCTGCGGGTGGTGTGGCTGTACCCCGACCTGATGTCCACCTACGGCGACCGTGGCAACCTGCTCATCCTCACCCACCGGGCGGTGGCCCGCGGCGTGGCGGTGGAGGCCTTCGAGGTGCGTTCCGACGAGAAGATCCCGGAGCAGGCTGACATCTACCTGATCGGCGGCGGCGAGGACGGGCCGCAGACCCTGGCGGCCAAGCGCCTGGCCGCCGACGGAGCCCTCGGTCGGGCGGTGGAGCTGGGATCGGTCATCTTTGCGGTGTGCGCCGGTTACCAGGTCATGGGCACCTCGTTCGTGGCCAAGGGAGACCGGTGCGCGGGGATCGCGCTGCTCGATGTGCACTCCGACCGCGGCGAGACGCGCGCGGTCGGGGAGCTCGCCGGTCAGGTAGACCCGGCGCTGGGGCTGCCGGCACTGACCGGCTTCGAGAACCACGGCGGCCGCACCCACGTGGGGTCCGACGCGCGGCCGCTGGCGCGGGTCACCGCGGGCATAGGCAACGACGGTCACACCGAGGGCGCCTACCGGGGCACCGTGCTCGGCACGTACTGCCACGGCCCGGCGCTGGCGCGCAACCCGGCCCTGGCCGACCTGCTGCTGCGGTGGGCGACCGGCGCCGGGGAGCTTGCTGAACTGGATGCGACCTGGACCGGACGCCTGCGGGCCGAGCGCCTGGCCGCGGTCCCGCGGTCCTGACGCCGTTGCCGACCCTCGCATTCCATTGTTTGAGTCATTTGACCTAATGCTAAGGCCGCGAGGCTCGTTAGGATTTCTTCCAGGTCTGGGGAGGCCTTAGTGTCGCGTGTCGGAAGGCCCCCCGATGTTCAGGCTCACTCCCCGTTCCGCTCTCGCCGCCGCCTCCGCGGTAGCCCTGGTCCTGGGGCTCGCCCCGCCAGCTCTCGCGTCCGCCCCGTCCGGGTCGGGCGCGTTGTCTGTCCCGCCCTCGCCGACCTCCGCGGTGGAGTCCCCCGCGACCGGCCTCGGCACGGGCGCGCCGGCAACCGCGGCGACGTCCGCGACCACGCCACTGACCACACGGCCGGCGCCGGTCGGAGAACCCGCCGGAGAGTCGGCGGGCGAGGTCATGGACGTCTATTCGAGTCTGCCCGGCACGGACGGTCCGGACCCGGACGCGGCGCGACCCGCGTCGGAGAGCACCACGACGTCGCCGTCCGGCATATCCGATGACGTGCGCGCTGCCGTCGACGCGGACGGCAGCGCCGCCGTGGTGATCCGGCTGCACGAGCAGGCCGACATGGCCGAGGTCGAGCAGCAGGCCGCCACCGCCGCGCGCGCCGCCGCCGCCGCGGTCGCCCGCGAGCTGCAGGGCCAGGGTGGGCCCGCCCACGCCGCACGCCTCGCGCGCGAGGCCGCCCGCGAGGCGAGGGGTCAGGTGGTGGTCGACGCCCTGCAGTCGGTCGCCGCCGCCAGCCAGGCCGGCGTCCGCAACCTGCTCGCCCGCCATCAGGACACCGGTGGGGTCGACGACGTGGTCGAGTTCTGGATCTTCAACGGGTTCGCCGCCACCGTCGACCAGACGGCGCTGGACGCGCTCGCGGCGCACCCGGACGTGGCCAGCGTGACCGTCGACGAGACCCTCGAGATCGAGGAGCCGGTGCCGGCCGACGACGAGCCACTGCTGCCGATCTGGAGCCTGGAGAACGTCAACGCCCCGGACACCTGGGGTGATCTCGGGGTGCGCGGCGACGGTGTGGTCGTCGGCGTCATGGACACCGGCGTCGACGGCGGCCACCCGGCGTTGGCCGACACCTGGCGCGGCAACGACGGCGATCCGGACGCGAGCTGGTTCGTGCCCACCGGGGAGAACTACCCGCAGCCCGGTGACGGCCACGGCCACGGCACCCACGTGACCGGCAGCATCGTCGGTCAACCACCCGGCGAGATCACCGGCGTGGCTCCGGACGCGCAGTGGATCGCCGCCAAGATCTTCACCGACTTCGGTTCCACCACCGACAGCGTCGTCCAGGCCGGGTTCCAGTGGATGCTCGCCCCCGGCGGTGATCCGTCGGCGGCACCGCACGTGGTCAACAACTCGTGGGGTTCGAACGCCACCCACCGCACTGAGTACTGGGACGCCGTCGCCGCCTGGGTGGCCGCCGGCATCGTGCCGGTGTTCGCCAACGGCAACGCCGGACCGGGCACGGGCACCGTGGGATCGCCGGCGAGCTTCCCGCACGCGATCGGCGTGGGCGCCACCGACATCGAGGACCGGATCGCCTTCTTCTCCAGCCGCGGACCGGTGGTGTGGGACGGCGTCGAGTACACCAAGCCGGAGGTCAGCGCGCCCGGCTACCAGATCCGTTCGGCCTGGCCGACGCACCTGTCCGACGACGGGTACCACACCATCTCCGGCACGTCGATGGCCTCACCGCACGTGGCCGGCGTGGTCGCGCTGCTGCTGTCGGCCTCCCCCGACCTGACCGTCGACGAGGTACGCGAAGCGCTGCAGACCAGCGCCCGCGACGCGTCGCACATGACGGCACTCCCCAACGCGTACGGGTCCGGGGTCGTCGACGCGTACGCCGCGGTGACCCACGCCGCCCACAGCGGCACCGTCGCCGGCACCGTCACCGACACCGCCGGCGCTCCGGTGGCGGCCTCCGTGAGCACCGCCGCGCGCCACACCACCGCCGACGCCGGCACCGGCACGTACGCGCTGCGGCTGACCGAGGGTACGCATGAGGTGACCTTCTCCGCGTACGGCTATGCCACGCAGACCCACCAGGTGGAGGTGAGCGTCGATGGCCTGGTGAGCCTGGACGTGACCCTGGCCGCCACCGACGAGCAGACCCTGTCCGGCACGGTGAGCGGCCCGGACGGGCCGGTGCCCGACGCGCGGGTGGCGCTGGCGGACACCCCGGTGCCGGCCACCCGCACCGACGGCGACGGGGCGTTCGCCCTGACCGTCGCCGAGGGCACCTACGACCTGCACGTGTCCGCCGGCAGCTTCACCCCGAAGGTGATCGAACTGGCTGTCGACGGCGCCACCGACATCACCATCGACCTCACGCCGGCCGCCGAGGTCTCCGCGCCAGGGTGGGCGCAGTACCAGAACAACCCGGCGCGCACGGGTCGCAGCGGCGACAGCCTGGCCGCGGCCACCCTGGAACCGGCCTGGGACGCCCCGGCCGGCGGCTCGATCGTGTTCTCCTCGCCGGTCATCGCCGACGGCGCGGCGTACGTCAACCACGACAACGGTCGGCTGGTCGCCCACGACCTGACCAGCGGCGAGCAGCTGTGGAGCTTCGCCGGCGGCGACGCCATGCGCGGCACCCCGGCGGTCGCCGACGGCCTGGTCTACACCGGCGGCGGCCTCGACGGCGGCATCCACGCGGTGGACGCGACCACCGGCGAACTGGTGTGGACGGTGGACACACCGCAGCGGCGCACCATCTACACCGCGCCGGTGGTGCAGGACGGCGTGGTCTACGCCGCCACCGGCTTCACCCCGGACCGCTCCGACACCCTGTTCGCCATCGACGCCGCCGACGGCTCGGTCATCTGGTCGGCCGACATCGGCACGCGGGTGTTCTTCGGGCCGGCGGTGGCCGACGGGATGGTGGTCGCCAGCAGCGCCGGGGAACGCCACCTGGTGGCGCTGGACGCGGACACCGGCGACCAGCTGTGGACGCTGACCCGCGAGCACGACGAGTTCGTCGCCGCCCCGGCCATCGCCGGCGGTGCGGTGTACGCCACCACCTCGGTGCCGCCGGGCGGCTTCGCTCCCGGTTGGCAGGGCAGCCTGCTGGCGGTCGACGCCGCCACGGGTGAGCTGCAGTGGGAGGCGCCCACCCACGGCGACGGGCAGGGCACCACCCCGGCGGTGCACGGCGACGTGGTCATCGCCGGCTCGCACGGGCAGGGCGTGATCGGCGCGTACGACCGCGCCACCGGGCAGCCGATGTGGCACTACGGCCTGGCCACCAGCGGTGCGGTCAGCGCCTCGGTGCTGGTCAGCGGCGACGGGTACGTGGTCGCCGGGTCGCAGGGCGACCAGCGGGTGTTCGCGCTGGACGCCGCCACCGGGCAGCTGGTGTGGGAGCAGCCGGTCAGCTCCAACCTGACCTCGTCGCCCGCGTACGCCGACGGCTGGCTGGTGACCGCCGACGGCTCCGGCAGGCTGCACGCGTTCCACCCCACCGGCCAGCTGCGCGGTGTGGTCACCGGCCCCGACGGGCCGGTGGCGGCCACGGTGCGCGCAGTCGAGGCCGACCGGGAGGTCACCTCCGACCCCGACACCGGTGAGTACGAGCTGGCGGGTCTGCCGCCGGGCGCGCACACCATCGAGGTGTCGCAGTACGGGTTCGAGCCGCAGACGCACACCGTGCAGATCCTGGTCGCCCAGGCGAGCACACTCGATGTGGAACTCGCCGCGGTGGGCACCGGCGCGCTGGCCGGCGTCGTCAGCGACGAGAACGGAGCGCCGCTGCCGGGCGCCACGGTGACGCTGTCGCCGACCCCGCTGGAGCCGGCGACCACCGGCGACGACGGCGGGTACGGGTTCGACGAGGTCGCCGCCGGCACCTACCAGCTGGTGGTGGACGCCGACGGTTACGCGCGCACCGAGGACACCGTCACCATCGTCGCCGGCGAGACCACCGTGGTCGACTACGCGCTGGAGCGGTTCGACGTGGCGGTGGTGGCCGACTTCGAGGGCCGGGTCAGCCAGGCGCTGACCGACCGCGGGTGGCGCGTGGACTCGGTGTCGTTCGACGACATCGTCGGCACGCTCGGCCACTACGGCGCGGTGGTGATCTCCGGCTCCGGCACCGACCGGGCCGACGCGGACCTGGACCGGCTCGCCCAGATCGTCACCGAGGCCGACGAGGCCGGCACCAGCCTGGTGTTCCTCGACACCGGCGGACCGAGCTACGGCTCGGTGCGGGCGCTGTCGCAGGCCACCGGGGACCCGGCGGCGGCGCCGGCGGAGCTGTCCAACCGCGGCGAGGTGTGGCTGGAGAACGTGGTCGACCACCCGGTGACCGCGCTGCTGCCGGACACGCCGCGGGTGCCGCTGCTGGAGGCCACCAGCTGGCACGCGTGGTTCACCGGCTACAGCGGGCACACCCTCGCGGTGCTCGGCAACGACCGGGACGGCCAGCGCGGCAGCGGTGTCGGCTACCAGCCGCGCACCATGGACAGCAACCACGTGCTGCTGCCGGCGCTGGCACCGTCGCCGTGGTCAGACTGGCAGCCGGCCGCAGCCGACCTGCTCGCCGGCGCGGTCGACCACGCCGCCCAGGCGGCGTACGGCACGGTCACCGGCCAGGTCACCGACCACGCCGACGCGCCGCTGGCGGCCACCGTGGAGGTGGTCGACGGGATCGCGCACACCGTCGCCGACGCCGACGGCGGCTACGAGCTGCTGCTGGCGCCCGGTGAGCACACATTGCGCTACCGGTTCGTGGGCGCGCAGACCGTGGAGCTGACGGTGGACGTGGGCGCCGGCCAGATCCACGTGCACGACGTGTCGCTGCCGCAGGCCGAGCTGGGCACCGTCACCGGTCAGGTCACCGAGGACGGCAGCGGCTCGCCGATCACGGGCGCGACGGTCACCGTAGCGGGCACCTCGGTGCCCCCGGTCACCACCGGCGCCGACGGCGGGTACGTGATCGAGGACGTGCCGGGCGGCAGCTACGACATCGAGGTCGCCGCCGACGGGTACGAGGCAGCCACCGTGACCGGCGTCGAGGTCACCGACGGGGCGGTCACCACAGTGGACGTGGCGCTGGCGCGCGCGCCCGGCGTGGTCGTGGTCGGCGACCGGCTCAGCCAGATCTCGAACTTCCTGGAGAGTCACTCGATCCCGGTCGAGCAGGCCGGGTGGGAGGTCGTCGACGACCTCGACGAGGTGGAGGTCGTGGTGCTGCACCACCCGTCCAGCGTCAGCCAGGACGAGTTCCTGGACGCGCTGGCGGCCTTCGACTCCGCCGGGGTCAGTGTGATCTTCCCGACCGACGGGTGGTCCTTCCGTACCCGTGGGTTCGACATGCTGGTCAACTACACCGGCGACCCGCCCGACTACGGCCGGCTGGGTGGGTTCCGCGGCGACGAGATCTACCTGCACAACCTGGTCGACCACCCGCTGTTCGAGGGGGTGGGCGACGAGCCGGTGCAGATCCTGACCAGTTCCTCGGAAGCGGGATACTGGCCGGAGTACGGCGGCGTCGCGCTGGCCGACGTGGCTGAAGGTGACGACGCACCGGCCGGCATGGGCATGGCCTACGACGTCCGTACCCCGGACAACGTGCATGTGCTGCTCAGCGGCCTGGCCGCCACCTTCCGCAACAACCCGGAGGGCAACTGGACTCCGCAGGGCCAGCGGATCTTCCTCAACGCGGTCCGCTGGGCCGCCGCGCCGGGGGTCAGCGGCCTGGTCGGGACGGTTACCGACCCCGCCGGGCAGCCGATCCCGCAGGCGACGGTCGAGGTGGCCGGTAGCAACTGGTCCGCGGTCACCGATTCCGACGGCGTGTTCGAGATCGGGGTCTCTGCGGGCGAGCACACGCTGCACTACTCGGCGTTCGGCTACGTCGACGGGCAGCGCACCGTCACCGTGGCCCCCGACGAGACCGCCGACGCGTCGGTCGAACTGGAGGTCGGCGACGTCGGCGGAATCGCCGGCGTGGTCAGCTCCGCCGAGGACGGGGCGCTGGACGGTGCCCGGGTGGACCTGCTCGGCACCCCGTACCAGACGCACACCGCCCCGGACGGCTCGTACGCCTTCGATCTGGTGGAGCCGGGCAGCTACGAGCTGGAGGTGGAGTTCGACGGGCACGTGCGCAAGCTCGCGGCGGTCGAGGTCACCGTGGACGAGGTCACCGGGCGGGACGTCACGCTGCGGGTGTCCCCGCAGGTCGGCATCATCGACGACTCCGACTTCACCAACTCCCGCGACCGGGGCAAGGAGTTCCTGGCCGACTGGGGTTACCAGGCCGAGGACATCGGGTTCGACTCGATGGACCGCATCGGTGACATGGACCTGATCGTGGCCAACGTGTCCGACTTCGGCCTGGATGTCAGCGCTGAGCAGCTGCAGGCGTTCGAGGAGGAGGTGAACCGCACCGGCGTGCCGGTGCTGTGGATGGGTCAGCACAACCGTGGCGCCATCCAGTTCCTCCACGAACACCACGACGACCCGGCCGTCATCGGGCAGGGCTTCAACGACGGCGCGGTCACCGCGCACGTGGTCGACGACCACGCGCTCGTCGCCGGGCTGCCGGACGAGTTCGACCTGATGACGAACAACGGCCGCTACACGTTCTTCGACGAGTTCGGTGGCACCACGGTGGCGAACCTGGCCACCGGCGACGACGGCGAGGTGGGCGCCACCATCGCCTACCGCGGGCGCACCACCGGCACCGTGGACGTGCTGCTGTCGACCATGTCGGTGACCACCTGGGGTGCGCCGTCGACCCGGCAGTCGGACGCGCTGAACTGGACGTCGGAGGCCGAACGGGTCTTCGTCAACGCGCTGGACTGGGCGCTGGACGCGCAGGGCATCGGCGCCGAGGTGCTGGGCACCGTAACCAGTGACCTCGGTGGCACCATCGCCAGCCAGGCGGAGGTGCTCGAGACCGGCCGCGTCTACCACGGCCGGGAAGGCGACGGCACCTTCCTGGTGCCGTTGCAGCCGGGCACGTGGACGCTGGCGGTCAGCGCGTTCGGTCACGAGGGTCAGACCTTTGAGGTGACGGTGGACTCCGGTGACTCGGTGAGCGAGCAGCTCACGCTCACGGCGCTGCCCGCGGGCACGCTGGCGGGCACCGTCACCGGGCCGGACGGCGATGCAGTGGCCGACGCGCAGGTGAGCCTGCTGGACACGCCGCTGTCCACCAGCACCGGCGCCGGCGGCGACTACACGCTCGACATGGTGCCCGAGGGCGACTGGACGATGCGGGTGACCGCCGACGGGTTCCGGGCGGTACAGGTGCCGGTGACGGTCACCGCCGACCAGACCACCCCGGTCAACGTGCAGCTGCCGGCGACCTCGCCGGTCGCGGTGGTCGACACCACCGGTTCCAGCACGCACGGGGTGTCGCTGGCGGCAATGCTGGAGAACGAGGGCTACGAGGTGGACCTGTGGCCCCGCTCCCAGATGGCCGCGCTGGCCGACGGGATCGACGACTACGAGCTGGTGATCTTCAACGCCACGATCTTCGGCTCTCAGGTCGACCCGTTCCAGACCGCGGTGGACGCCGCGGCGGACGCCGGCGTGTCGGCGATCTACCCGAGCCAGTTCGGCAGCACCCACGCGATACCCCGGTTGTCGGAGTACCGTGGCGACCCGGCCGAGGTGGACTGGGGCTTCGTCAGTGGCGACTTCGGTGTCGACTACGTCGCACACGCCGCCCACCCGATCTTCGCCGGCTTCCCGGTCGGCGAGCAGGTCGAGCTGATCACCAGCACTCTGAGCAACAACAACCAGCAGTGGGGTTCGTTCTCGGGTTACGGCGGCGAGACGATCGCGCACGTGCACAACCGGGTCACCGGTGAGGACCTGGGCGGCGCGGTCGGTTACCAGTTCAGCTCGGCCACGAGCGTGGAGCTGCTGCTGGGCAGCCTGGCCGCGGTCACGCACGGGTGGCCGGACAGTCGCTGGACCGACAACGCTCGACAGATCTACCTCAACGCGGTGGCGTGGTCTCTCGACGCCACCCAGGCCGAGCTGGCCGGCGTGGTCACCGGTGACGGGGAACCGCTGGCGGGTGCCACGGTCCGGTCCCTGGAGGCTGGCTCCACCGCGGTGACCGCCGCGGACGGCACCTACTCCCTGGGTCTGACGCAGGGCGAACACACCATCGAGGTGTCCGCGTTCGGCTTCGAGACCACCACCGAGACGGTGGACGTGCCGGAGTCGGGCACGGTGACGCTGGATGTGGACCTGGTGCCGCTGCCGCGCGGCGAGGTGTCCGGCACGGTCACGTCCACCACCGGCGAGCCGGTGGCGGGTGCCACGCTGACCGGAGACGGCCTGCTGGAGTGGACGGCCACCACCGGCGACGACGGCGGCTACACCGCAGACGACCTGCTGGAGGGCGATTACGAGGTGACCATCACCGCCGACGGCTACCTGTCGGCGACCGCCACCGTCACCATCGACGCCGAGGTGCCGGCCACGCTGGACGTGACCCTGCAGCCGATCGTGGTCGGCGTGCTCGGTGACGTCGACGGCACGATGACCAGCTTCCTGCGCGAGGCGGACGTGCCCGCCGGCGAGCTGGATTGGGCCGCCGACCTCGACCTCGGCTCGTACGAGGTGATCGTGGTCAACGGCGGCTCGCCGGACGAGGAGGTGTTCACCGCGGTGCTCGGCGCCGCCGACGAGGCCGAGGCCTCGCTGGTGTTCACCGGCACCTGGGCGGTCGACCGCGGCGGCATCCGGCTGCTGGAGCAGTTCAGCGACCGGGTCCAGGTCGGCGCGCAGGGCTACGGCGACGGGTCGGTGCAGCTGACCGGCTTCGACGCCGATCATCCGCTGTTCGGCGAGCTGGGTGACGACCCGGCGACGCTGATCGTCGAGGGCGGCTACTACAGCGTCATCGAGGCGTACACCGGTGTGCACGGCGGCTGGGAACTGGCCGACCTGCACGTCGACCGCGACAGCGCTGAGCCGGCGACCGGCCTGGCGGTCGCGTACGACTGGCGCACCGCCGGCAGTGTCGAGGTGCTGCTGTCGTCCAGCGCGGTGACCGAGGCGGTCGGCCCCGGCCTGGGCTGGACGGCCGACGGCCGCCAGCTGCTGGTCAACGCGGTCGACTGGGCGCGGCAGGCCGAGCTCGACCTGCCGCAGGCGCCCACCATGGCCGCCGACGCCCCGGCGACGATCGAAGACACCATCACCGTCAGCGGCACCGCCGAATGGCCGTGGCAGGTCACGGTGCTGCGCGACGGCGAGCCGGTGGCCACGTCAGGCGTCGAGGCAGACGGCACCTGGTCGGCGGAGGTGCCGCTGGAGGTCGGTGACAACGAGCTGACCGCGGTGGTGACCAACCTGCGCGGCGAGTCGGCGCCGTCGGTGCCGGTGACGGTGTCCCGGTGGGTGCCGTCCTGGCAGGTCATCGGGCAGGGCGACGCCCGGGTGGTCCGGTTGGGCCTGGAGGGTGCGCCTGACCGGCCGGCGCCGGCGGACTCCGCGGAGATGGTGGTCTACGACGACGGCGTGGAAGTCGCCCGGGAGAACATGGTCTGGGCGACCGGCTTCTACGTGGGCACCGTGGACCTGGAGGAACTGCTTCCGGGTGAGTTCACGGTGAGCGCGGAACTCCAGATCGGCGACCACCTGCTGGTCATCGACGGCCCCGGCCTCGACTGACCGCGGGCCCGGGGTGGGCACGCGCGGCGTGTCCACCCCGGGCCCGCGGATCGCCGTGTGCGATCCCGCCGCCTGCCGTTCGAGCCGGGCCGGACCGACCAGTCCCGCCGGAGTGGACGGCCCCTGTCGACAGCCTCCTGCTCTGCTGACACATACCGCAGCGGCGTCGACGTGCTGACTTTGACGGCAGCAGAACAGGAGGCACCTAACAGGCATCCCACCACCCGGCGACACCCTGATGGCGGGTGGCGCCGCATGCCGGTGGTGGGTGGCGCCGACAGAGACGTCAGATCACTACGCTGACCATCCGGCCGGGCACCACGATCACCTTGCGGGGTTCGGCGCCGCCGAGGTGGGCGGAGACCGCCTCCAGCGCCGCCGCCCGTACCACATCCTCAGCCGCGTCGGCGGGCACCTCGACCCGGCCGCGCACCTTGCCGTTGACCTGCACCGGGTAGGTCACCTGCTCAATCACCAGCCAGGCCGGGTCGGCTTCCGGGAAGGGCTGGTAGGCAACGCTGTCGTCGTGACCCAGCCGCCGCCACAGCTCCTCGGCCAGGTGCGGCGCGAACGGCGAGACCATCAGCACCAGCGGCTCGACCACCGCCCGCGGGGTGCCGGCCTCGGCCGTGGAGATCGCGGTGACCCGGTTGGTCAGCTCGATCAGCTTGGCGATGGCGGTGTTGAACCG
>SLSW01000045.1 GCA_007130245.1 Micromonosporaceae bacterium | reverse complement strand
CCTGCTCGCGCGGTTGGGCGGGGCGGCTGCGTTCGACCCGGGGCGGCCGGGGCTGCGGGTGCTCGCGGCGGTGGCCGCGGTGGTGGTGCTGGGGGCGGCCGCGTTCGCGTGGTGGTCGCGCCCCCGCCCGGAACCGGTGGTGGCGCAACTGACCGCCACCGCGCCGGCCGCCGCCCCGTCGCCGACCGCACCGGCCGAGTTGGTGGTGGCGGTCACCGGGATGGTGCACGAGCCGGGCCTGGTGCGCCTGCCACCCGGCTCCCGGGTGGCCGACGCGATCGACGCCGCCGGCGGGGTGCTGCCGGAGGCGGACCTGGACTACCTGAACCTGGCCCGCAAGCTCACCGACGGGGAGCTGGTCGCGGTGGGCATCCCGCCACCGCCGGGCGCCGCCGACGGCGGGACCGGTCCCGGCGGCGCCGGTGGGAAGGTCAACCTGAACACCGCCGCCCAAGCCGAGTTGGAGACCCTGCCCGGGGTGGGCCCTGCGCTGGCGCAGCGGATCATCGACTACCGCACCGACAACGGCGGGTTCGGCGCCGTCTCCGAGCTGCGCCAGGTCTCGGGCATCGGCGAGGTCCGGTACGCCGAGCTTCGTGAACTGGTCACGGTGTGAGCGCCGGCCGGTCGTCGCCGGGCGGGGCCGCCGGCGGGTTCAGCGCCACCGCGTCGCTGACCGACCGGCGGCCACCGGACCTGCGCCTGGTCGCCCTGGCGCTGGGCACGTGGCTGTCCGCGCTGACCGTGCTCCACGTGCGCGCGCCGCAGGCGCTCACCGCCGCCATGCTGGCGCTGGTCGCGGTGGCGGTGGTGTGGCGGTGGGTGGGGCGCAGCGGCGCGTGGGCGGGCATCGCGGTGGCGGTGCTGCTCGGGGTGGTGTGCGGCACCACCGCCACCGCCGCGCGCCTGGTCGCCCGCGACGCCGCACCGGTGGCCGAGCCGGCGCACGCGCACGCCACCGTCACCACGGAGCTGACCGTGCGCCGAGACCCCCGCCGGCTGGGCCGGGAGGTCGGTCGCCCGCCGAGCTGGCTGATCCCCGCCTGGCTGGAGACGATCCGCCCGGACCCGGCTGGCGCCGGCGCCGACCCGCCGGTGCGGGTGCGGACCAGGGTGCTGGTGCTCACCGGCGACCCGGCGTGGGAGTCGGTCTCGCCAGGGCAGCGGGTGAGGGCCACCGGCCGGCTCGCCCCGCCGCGCGGCGGCGACCTCACCGCCGCCGTGCTGTCGGCGGCCGGGCCGCCGGAGCCGGTCGGCGACCCGCCGTGGGTGCAGCGTGCGGCCGGGTCGCTGCGCGCCGGGCTGCGCCAAGCCAGCGCGCCGCTGCCGCCCGAGCCGGGTGGGCTGCTGCCCGGACTCGCCGTCGGCGACGTGAGCAACCTCGACCCGGGCCTGCGCGACGACTTCTTCGTCACCGGCATGACCCACCTGGTCGCCGTGTCCGGCACCCACTGCGCGATCGTCGTCGGTTTCGTGTTCCTGCTCGCCCGCGCCGCCCGCGCACCGCCGTGGCTGGTGGCGGCGGCCAGCATCCTGACGGTGGTCGGCTACGTCATCCTGTGCCAGGCCAGCCCCTCGGTTGTACGCGCCGGGCTGATGGGCAGCATCGCCCTGCTGGCCCTGGCCAGCGGGCGGGTGCGCGCGGCGATGCCGGCGCTGGCGGCCACCGTCACGGTCCTGGTGGTGGTCGACCCGCAGCTGGCCGGCACGCCCGCGTTCGCGCTGTCGGTGCTGGCCACCACCGGACTGCTGCTGCTGGCGCCGCGGTGGCGCGACGCGCTGCGCCGCGTCGGTGTCCCGGCCGGCCTCGCCGAGGCGATCGCGATCCCGGCCGCGGCGCAGCTGGCCGTCTCGCCGGTGATCGCCGGCATGTCCGGCACGGTCAGCCTGGTGGCGGTGGCGGCCAATCTGGTGGCCACCCCGGTGATGGTGCCGGCCACCCTGCTGGGCGTGCTGACCGCGGTGGTCTCGCCACTGTGGCTGCCGGCCGCGGAGTTCCTGGCCTGGCTGGGCAGCTGGCCCGCCTGGTGGCTGGTGCTGGTGGCGCGCTACGGCGCGCAGGCGCCGGCGGCGATCGTGCCGTGGCCCGGCGGCTGGACCGGCGGGCTGTTGCTGGCCGCGCTCACGGTGGCGCTGCTGGTGGCCGCCCGGCACCGGGTGGTTCGCGCGCTGGTGGCGGTGGTGGCAGCCGCCACCGTGATCGGCGCGCTGCCGGTGGCGGTGGTCTCCAGCGGCTGGCCGCCGGCCGGTGCGGTGGTGGTGACCTGCGCGGTGGGACAGGGGGACATGGTGGTGGTGCCGCTGCGACCGCGGGAGGCGATCGTGGTCGACGCCGGGCCGGAGCCGGCCGCCGCCGACCGCTGCCTGCGCGACCTCGGTATACGAAGGGTCCCGCTACTGATCATCAGTCACTATCACGTCGACCACGTGGGCGGCATCGACGGCGTGTTCCGGGGCCGCGACGTGGCCGCCGTGCTGACCACCACCCTGCCGGAGCCGGAGCTGGGCTATGGGCTGGTGGCCGAGGCCGCCGCCGCGGCCGGCACCCCGGTGCAGCCGGCGCACACCGGCTCGTCGTACCTCGTCGGTGATGTGTCGCTGACAGTGATCGGGCCGCCGTACGAGATGCGGGGCACCCGCTCGGACCCGAACAACAACTCGCTGGTCATCGACGCCCGGGTGCGCGGGATCAGCGTCCTGCTGACCGGCGACGCGGAGACCGAGCTGCAGCAGGCGCTACTGGAGGAGGTGGGGGCGGCCCGGCTGCGGGCCGATGTGCTGAAGATGTCACACCACGGCAGCGTCTTCCAGGAGCCGGAGTTCTTCGACGCGGTCGCGCCTGCGGTGGTGATGGTCCCCGTCGGGGAGGACAATACGTACGGCCATCCGCACCCGGCGGTGCTGGCGCACCTGGAACGCAACGGCGCCCGGATCCTGCGCACCGATCTCGACGGCGACGTGGCTGCGGTGGTTGTCGACGGTGCGCTGGCGGTGGTCACGCGCGATCTGCCACCGGTGCCGGCGCCGTGACGCCGCGAAAACCGCGCCAATTCGTGGGTGTACCGGAGCTTATCGCACGCCGTGCGACGATAGCCGCGTGGCAACTCCAGATCGTGCGGTGCTCGTCCTCGGCGAGGAGGAGCTGCTCGTCGTGCGTGCCGTGAACGAGGTGATCGCGACGGCCAGAGCCACCGACGCCGGGGCGGAGGTGCACGACCAGGAGGCGGCCGCGCTGTCACCCGGCGAAGTGGCGGCGATGGTGAGCCCGTCGCTGTTCGGCGGCGCCCGGGTGGTGGTGGTGCGCCGCGGGCAGGACGCCCGCAAGGACCTGGTCACCGCCCTCCTGTCGTACGTCGCCGACCCGGACCCGGACGTGACCCTGGTGGTCACCCACGCCGGCGGGGCCAAGGGCAAGGCGCTGTCGGACGGGCTGCGCACCGCCGGCGCCCGGGTGGTGCCGGCGGCGAAGATCACCCGGCACCGGGAGCGGGTCGACTTCATCCGCGCCGAGGTGCGCGGTCACGGCGGCCGCTGCTCGGAGGCGGCCGCGGAGGCGCTGCTGGCCGCGGTCGGCAATGATCTGCGCGAGCTCGCGTCGGCCTGCTCGCAGCTGGTGGCCGACACCGGTGGCACCATCGACGCCTCGACGGTGTCGCGCTACTACCGCGGCCGCGCGGAGGTCAGCGGATTCACCGTCGCCGATGCGGTCATGGTCGGCGACGTCGCCGGGGCGCTGGAGGCGCTGCGGTGGGCGCTGCAGATCGGGGTGAACCCGGTGCCGATCGCCGATGCGCTGGCCGACGGGGTGCGCACCGTGGCCCGGGTCGCCTCGGCCGGTCGCGGACGGCCGCAGCAGCTGGCGAGCGCGCTCGGGCTGCCGCCGTGGAAGGTCGAGCGGGGGCAGCGGCAGGCGCGGGGCTGGACACCGGAGGGCCTGGTCGAGGCGATGCGGGCCGCGGCCGACGCCAACGCGGCGGTCAAGGGCGGGGCCGAGGACAGCGGGTACGCGCTGGAACGCGCGATCATGCAGGTGAGCATGGCCCGCGCCGGCGGGCGCTGAGGGGAAGCCGCCGGCCGGCGGTCGCTAGCGGCAGTCAGCCGGCGGTGCGCTGCAGGCGCTTGGCGATCGAGGACTTGCGGTTCGCGGCCTGGTTCTTGTGGATGACGCCCTTGCTCACGGCCTTGTCCAGCTTGCGGGAGGCATCCCGCGCCAGCGCGGTGGCCTGCTCGGCGTCGCCGGACTGCGCCGCCGCGTCAAACTTGCGGGTGGCGGTCTTCAGCGACGTCTTGACCGACTTGTTGCGCAGCCGGCGCTTCTCGTTCTGCTTGTTGCGCTTGATCTGCGACTTGATGTTCGCCACGCGACAGCCTCGTCCTGCTCGGGTTGGTTGGATGATCTTCTCCGCGCTCCGGGCGAGGTGTGCTCGACCGGGCGCAACCAGAAACGATACCAGGCCGGTGTCCGGGCAGCGTCGGTGAGGTGGCGCCACCGGCATGGGAATATAGGTGTCGTCACCTCGACCAAGCTGAACGGACCATTGTGCCTGCGATCGCTGACGAACCTCGTGCCGCCCGGGAGGGCGCCGTCGACCCCGGCGCCACCGACCCGACGCAGATCCGCAACTTCTGCATCATCGCTCACATCGACCACGGCAAGTCGACTCTCGCCGACCGGATGCTGCAGCTCACTGGCGTGGTCGAGGCCCGGCGGATGCGCGACCAGTATCTGGACCGCATGGACATCGAACGCGAGCGTGGCATCACGATCAAGAGCCAGGCGGTGCGGATGCCGTGGCGCGGCACGCACGTGCTCAACATGATCGACACGCCGGGGCACGTGGACTTCACCTACGAGGTGTCCCGGTCGCTGGCGGCCTGCGAAGGCGCGGTGCTGCTGGTGGACGCCGCGCAGGGGATCGAGGCCCAGACCATGGCCAACCTCTACCTGGCGATGGAGAACGACCTGCCGATCATCCCGGTGCTCAACAAGATCGACCTGCCGGCGGCCCAGCCCGACAAGTACGCCGAGGAGCTGGCCCATCTGATGGGCATCGACCCGTCCGACTGCCTGCGGGTGTCGGGCAAGACCGGCGCGGGCGTGGAGCCACTGCTCGACGAGATCGTACGGCGGGTGCCTGCGCCGGTCGGCGACGCGGAGGCGCCCGCCCGGGCGATGATCTTCGATTCGATCTACGACGTCTACCGGGGCGTGGTGACCTACGTGCGGGTCGTGGACGGGCGCATCGAGCCGCGCGAACACATCCGGATGCTGTCCACCCGCGCCACCCATGAGCTGCTGGAGATCGGTGTGATCTCTCCGGAGCCGACTCCGTCACCCGGGCTCGGGGTCGGCGAGGTGGGTTACCTGATGACCGGTGTGAAGGACGTACGCCAGTCCCGGGTCGGTGACACGGTCACCATCAGCTCCCGGCCGGCCACCGAGGCGCTGCCCGGATATCAGGACCCGAAGCCGATGGTCTACTCGGGGCTGTTCCCGATCGACGGCTCGGACTACCCGGCGCTGCGCGACGCGCTGGACCGGCTCAAGCTCAACGACGCGGCGCTGGTCTACGAGCCGGAGACGAGCACCGCGCTCGGGTTCGGCTTCCGCTGCGGTTTCCTCGGGCTGCTGCACCTGGAGATCGTGCGCGAGCGTCTGGAGCGCGAGTTCGACCTGGACCTGATCTCGACCGCGCCGAACGTGGTCTACCGGGTCCAGCTGGACGACGGCAGCGAGCACGAGGTCACCAACCCGAGCGAGTACCCCACCGGCAAGGTGGCGGCGGTCTACGAGCCGGTCGTCAAGGCCACCGTGCTCACGCCCAGCGACCACGTCGGTGCGGTGATGGACATATGCCAGAGCCGCCGCGGCAGCTTGCTCGGCATGGACTACCTGTCGGCCGACCGGGTGGAGCTGCGCTACACAATGCCGCTGGCCGAGATCATCTACGACTTCTTCGACCAGCTCAAGAGCCGCACCCGGGGGTACGCGAGCCTGGACTACGAACCGAGCGGGGAGCAGGCGGCCGATCTGGTCAAGGTGGACATCCTGCTGCAGGGCGAGGTGGTGGACGCGTTCAGCGCCATCGTGCACCGGGACAAGTCGCACAAGTACGGGGTGTCGATCGCGGAGAAGCTGCGCCAGCTGATCCCGCGGCAGCATTTCGAGGTGCCGATCCAGGCGGCCGTCGGCAACCGGGTGATCGCGCGGGAAAACATCCGCGCCATCCGCAAGGACGTGCTGGCCAAGTGCTACGGCGGCGACATCACCCGCAAGCGCAAGCTGCTGGAGCGGCAGAAGGAAGGCAAGAAGCGGATGAAGATGGTCGGGCGGGTGGAGGTGCCGCAGGAGGCCTTCATCGCCGCCCTGTCCGCCTCCGACACCGCCTCGAAGGGCAGCGGCAAGAAGGCCTGAGGTCGCGGTCAGGCCTCCGGGTGCACGTCGACCCGCACGTACTCGCTGACCGCGTCGGCCAGCTCCCAGGTGCCGGTCTCGACGCTCCACACCAGGTCGGTGAAGTGCACCCGCACCACACCCAGCGCGCTGGCGTGCGAGACCAACCAGTGCGCGTACCGCCATCCGACGGACGGGTGCTCGGCCAGCAGCGACATCCCCGTGTCGTCCGGGTCGTCGATCACGGGCGCCTCTCCCCAGTCCATGGCCAGGTGCTCGGCGACGGCGGCCGCCGCGGCGGCGCCGCGTGCCGGCGCCTCATCGGGCACCCGGCAGGTGACCGCCGCTCCGGCACGACCGTGCAGCGCGTCGGCGAGCACGGCGGCGTCGCCGGCCCACTTCTGGTACGCCTCCGGGAAGGCTGACCGCTGCACCCGCTGGGCGGCGTCGGTGACCCGCATCTCCCTCCAGCCGTCGACCTCGCGCAACGCCAGGTAGAACCGCTCCGCGGCGTAGCGCGGGCCGCTGATCTGTTCCTCGGTGCCCCAGCCCTGGCTGGGGCGCTGCTGGAACAGCCCGATCGAGTCGTGGTCGTTGTTGGCGCCCAGGTGGGGCAGGTTCCGCAGCTTCGACTCCTGCAGGGCGGTGGCCAGCGCCACCACGGTGGCCTGCTCGGACATGCCGAGCCGGACTCCGGTGGCGGCGATGGTGGCGGCGTTGGCCATCTGGTCGACGTCCAGCCGCACCCGGCTGTCCACCTCCACGGTGCAGGCCGCGCCGAACCGCACCGGCGGTGTGTACTGCAGCTGCTGGCCGAACCAGTAACCCCCCGCCGCCACCAGCGCCACCGCCGCGAGGACGGCGATCACCCGCTTCGTGCGCACGGCGGCAGCGTAACCGACGCCGCCGCGCCGGTGGTGCCGCCGCGGCCGTCAGCTCTGACGCGGGACCCAGGACGGGTCGCGTTTCTCCCGGAAGGCGGCGATGCCCTCGCGCGCGTCGTCGGACAGGAAGTAACCCACCGACAGCGCCGACAATTCGGCGATCTCGTCGGACATGGTCGCCGCCGGCTGCCGGCGTAGCAGCTGCTTCGCCCCGGTCAGCGCCTGCGGGGCGCCGCGCACGAGCGCGGCACAGGTCTCCGCCACGACCGTGTCGAGCTCGTCGGGCGGCACCGCCTCGGTGACCAGTCCGGCCTGTGCTGCCTGGACGCCGTCGAACACCTCGCCGGTCAGGTAGAGCCGGGAGGCGGCCCGCGGGGGCAGCCGCCGCAGCACTGTGGCCGAGATCACCGCGGGGATCACGCCGAGTCGCACCTCGGTGAAGGCGAAGGTCGCCTCGGTGCTGCAGAACACGATGTCGGCGGCGGCGATCAGGCCCAGCCCGCCGGCGCGCGCGGGCCCGTTCACCCGCGCGAGCACCGGCTTGGGGAAGTCCCACAGCTCGCCGAGCACGTCGGCGAGGATCGCCGCGGGCACGGTGCCGGCCGCCCGCGCCGCCTCGGTCTCCTTCAGATCGACCCCGGAGGAGAACACCGGCCCGGTGTGGTCCAGCACCACCACCCGTACCGCGTCGTCCGCGGCGGCGGCGGCCAGCGCGTCGCGGAGCTGGCTCATCAGCGGCGTGGACAGCGCGTTGCGGTTGTGCGGGCTGTCCAGAGTGAGGGTGGTCACGCCGGCCGAGGTGTCGACCTGGATCAGTGGTGCGGACGTTGACGACATGCCGGCAGACTAGACGAGTGCGGCTGCCCGAGGGTGAACCCGTCCCGGACGACGGCGCGCTGCCGGCGGTGGCGCGCGCCGGTGCCGGTGCGCGGGGGTTCGGCATCTACGTGCACGTGCCGTTCTGCGCCAGCCGGTGCGGCTACTGCGATTTCAACACCTACACCGCCGCCGAGCTGGGGCCGGGGGCGGCGGTCGGGTCGTACGCGGACACGGTGCTGGCGGAACTGGCGCTGGCGCGGCAGGTGCTGGACGACCGGCCACCGGCGCGGGTGGACACGGTGTTCGTCGGTGGCGGCACCCCGACGCTGCTGCCCACCGACGACCTGGCGCGGATCCTCGACGGGATCGACACCACGTTCGGGCTGGCCGCCGACGCGGAGGTGACCACGGAGGCGAACCCGGAGTCGGTGGACCCGGCCTCGCTGAAGGCGCTGCGCGCCGCAGGCTTCACCCGAGTGTCGCTGGGGATGCAGTCGGCCGCACCGCACGTGCTGGCGGTGCTGGACCGCCGGCACACCGCGGGGCGCGCCGCGGCGGCGGCGGGTGAGGCGCGCGAGGCCGGGTTCGACCACGTGAACCTGGACCTGATCTACGGCACGCCGGGGGAGACGGCGGACGACTTCGCGGCGTCGCTGGCGGCCGCCGTCGACGCAGGCGTCGATCATGTCAGCGCGTACGCGTTGATCGTGGAGGACGGCACGGCAATGGCAGCCCGGGTGCGCCGGGGGGAGCTGCCGGCGCCCGACGACGACGTGGCCGCCGCGCGCTACCTGGCCGCGGAGGCGGCGCTGTCCGCGGCCGGGTTCGGCTGGTACGAGGTGTCGAACTGGGCGCGGTCGACGGCGGGTCGCTGCCGGCACAACCTGCTCTACTGGCGGGGCGGCGACTGGTGGGGGCTCGGCCCGGGCGCGCACAGCCACGTCGGGGGCGTGCGGTGGTGGAACGTCAAGCACCCGGCCACCTATGCGGCACGCCTGGCGGCCGGGGTGTCGCCGGGCCTCGGTCGGGAGATGCTCACCGCGTCCCAGCGGCGGGATGAAGAGATCATGCTGGGCATCCGGCTGGCCGAGGGTGTGCCGGTAGCCGGGCTGCCGTCCGGGCCGGTCGACCGGCTGCTCGCCGACGGGCTGCTGGACCGGTCGGCGTACGAGCGTGGCCGAGTGGTGCTGACGCTGCGCGGCCGCCTGCTCGGCGATGCCGTCACCCGCACCCTGCTCACCGAGTGAGCCTTCCCACAGAAACGTCGATCTAGGGCTTGTTCACGCTTGTTGATCTCCGATCACGTGAACAAGCCCTAGATCGACGGGATTGCGGGTCAGGGGATTGGGTTCCCGGTGGTTATTTGATCATCTTGATGGCGAGCGGGTAGTTGTACTGCTCACCATTGAGCGCCTTGACGCCCGCGATGATGCCGAACACGACACCGACGACCACGGCGGCCAGGTAGATCAGGAACCCGATGCCGATGCACATCGTGAGCCAGCCGATCACGCCGACGATCGACCAGGTGATCTGGAAGTTCAGCGCCGTCACCGAGTGGGCCCGCACCGTGGGTGAGTCGTTGCCCTTGGCGAGCATCGCCACGAGCGGTGCGACCCAACCCCCGGCGCCGCCGAGGAAGAACATACCCGCGGCGCCGCCGAAGTGCGCGACGAGCGCCCAGGTCTTCTCCTCGTTGTTCGCGTATCCCGGCGGGGGAGCCGCTCCACCGGGAGGTGGTGGAGGGGACGCCGGTGGTGGTTGAGGTGGTGTAGTCATGCGGGACACCATAGACCTAGTGATCGAAGCTGTGGTGTAGCCCGACCAGTCAGTTTTGCGACGTCGCACGGGTGGTCACCGGCGACGTACACTGGCACTCGTTGCGGTCGAGTGCCAGCGACAGGGACGCCGGCTACGCGGAGGTGGTGACATGGCACTGGACGAGCGGAAGCTGGAGGTACTGCGCGCCATCGTCGAGGACTACGTCGCCACCGAGGAGCCGGTGGGTAGCCGGGCACTGGTGGAACGCCACAACCTCAATGTCTCCCCGGCCACGGTGCGTAACGACATGGCTGTGCTGGAGGAGGAGGGTTACATCCACCAGCCGCACACCAGCGCCGGTCGGGTTCCCACCGACCGCGGTTACCGGCTGTTCGTGGACCGGCTCTCGCGCGTCAAGCCGCTGTCACCGGCCGAGCGGCGCGCGATCGAACGGTTCCTGATCGGCGCGGTCGACCTCGACGATGTGGTTCACCGCACGGTGCGCCTGCTGGCCCAGCTGACCCGCCAGGTCGCGGTCGTGCAGTACCCGAGTCTCACCCGTTCGTGCGTGCGCCACCTGGAGCTGGTGCCGATCTCCACCACCCGGATCATGCTGGTGGTGATCACCAACACCGGCCGGGTGGAGCAGCGGCTGGTGGAGTTGCCCGGACCGACCGCCAGCGACGACGTCACCGAACTGCGCCGCCTGATCAACGCCAAGCTGGCCGGCCAGCAGCTCGGCGACACGCCGGCGCTGGTGCAGGCGCTGGTGGAGGAGGTCGGCCCGATGCTGCGCCCGGCGATGGCCACGCTGTCCAGCGTGCTACTGGAGACACTGGTCGAGCGGCACGATGAGCGCATCGCGCTGGCCGGCACCGCCAACCTCACCCGCGGGGCGCTGGACTTCCAGGGAACGCTACGCAGCGTGCTGGAGGCGTTGGAGGAGGAGGTCGTCCTGCTCAAGCTGATCGGCGAGATCGAGGCGGACGGGCGCGAGCTGCAGCCGCGGGTGCGCATCGGGGACGAGAACGAGTTCGTGGACCTGCGGACCACGTCGGTTGTCAGCACCGGCTACGGGCCGGGTGAGACCATCGTGGGAGGCCTCGGGGTGCTCGGGCCCACCCGGATGGACTACCCCGGCACCATCGCTACCGTGCGCGCCGTGGCACGCTACGTGGGCGACCTGTTGGCGCAGAATTGACCGAACCCACCGCAGAGACCGACCGCAGAGACCGACCGCAGAGACCGACCGCAGAGACCGACCGCAGAGACCGACCGCAGAATTGAACCGACGACTCCGACTGTGATGACGGACTGATGAGGACGCAGGACGCAGTGGCCAAGGACTACTACGGGATTCTCGGGGTGTCACGAGACGCCACCGACGACGACATCAAGCGGGCCTACCGCAAGCTGGCCCGCAAATATCATCCGGACGTCAATCCGGAGCCGGAGGCTCAGGAGAAGTTCAAGGAGATCAACACCGCGTACGAGGTGCTCACCGACGATCGCAAGCGGCAGATCGTCGACCTGGGCGGCGATCCGTACGCGCCGGGCGGCGGCGCCGGCGCTGGCCCCGCCGGTCCGGGTGCCGGTCCGTTCGTCGGGTTCCAGGACATCATGGACGCGTTCTTCGGCGCCGGTACCACGGGCACCACGCGCCCGCCCCGGTCGCGCACCCGCTCCGGCGCCGACGCGATCCTGCGGGTTGACCTGGACCTGGCGGAGACCGCGTTCGGGGTGGAGGCGCCGGTGACGGTCGACACGGCGGTGGTCTGCACCGGCTGCAACGGCGCCGGCACGGCGCCCGGGACCCAGCCGGCCTCCTGCGAGGCCTGCGCCGGACAGGGACAGGTCCAGTCGGTGCAGCGCACCTTCCTCGGGCAGGTCGTCTCGTCCCGGCCGTGCGTGGCGTGCCAGGGCACCGGCACCACCATCCCGCACCCGTGCTCCACCTGCGCCGGCGACGGCCGGGTTCGCAACCGGCGTTCGCTGACCGTCAAGATCCCGGCGGGGGTGGAGGACGGGATGCGGATCCGGCTGGCCGGCCAGGGCGAGGTCGGCCCGGGCGGCGGTCCTCCCGGCGACCTGTACGTCGAGATCCACGAGCGGCCGCACGACATTTTCTCCCGCAAGGGTGACGACCTGCACTGCCGGGTCACCGTGCCGATGACCGCCGCGGCCCTGGGCACCCGGCTGACCATCAAGGCCCTCGACTCCGAGGAGCAGGTGGAGGTCAAGCCGGGCACGCAACCCGGCTCGACGCTGCGGTTGCGCGGCCGCGGCGTGCCGCACCTGCGCGGCACCGGGCGCGGGGACCTGTTCGTCCACCTCGACGTGCGCACTCCGACCAAGCTCGACGCCGAGTCCGAGCGGCGGCTGCGCGAGTTCGCCCGCGCCCGGGGCGAGGAGGTGGCCCAGCTGTCGAAGCAGGGCGGCTTCTTCTCCCGGATGCGCGACGCCTTCAACGGCCACTGACCAACCCGGGCAGGCCACCCGTGAGCGCGCCGCTGTTCCTGGTCGATGCGCTGCCCGACGGTGAGCGGGCCACCCTGGCCGGCCCGGAAGGACACCATGCCGCCACGGTGCAGCGGCTGAAGGTGGGCGAGCAGCTGCTGCTGTCCGACGGCCGCGGCGCCACGGCCACCGCCGTCGTCACCGGCGTAGGGCGCAGCATGCTGGAGCTGCAGATCACCGGGCGCGGGTACGTCGCACCGCCCGACCCGCGGCTGCTGGTAGTGCAGGGCATCGCCAAGGCTGACCGCGCCGAGCTCGCGGTGCAGGCCATGACCGAGGTCGGCGTGGACGAGGTGGTGCCGTGGGCGGCCAGCCGCTCGGTGGTGAAGTGGCGCGGCGAGCGGGGTGAACGCGCCTGGCAGCGGTGGGTAGCGACCGCGCGCGAGGCGGCCAAGCAGGCGCGGCGCGCGTGGCTGCCGACGGTGACCCCGGCGGCCGGCACCGACGACGTGGTCGCGCGCGCCGGCGCGGCGGCCGCCGCGCTGGTGCTGCACGAGCAGGCCACCGAGGCGCTCAGCCGGGTGGCGTTGCCGGCTGCCGGCGAGATCCTGCTGGTGGTGGGGCCCGAGGGCGGCGTGGCGCCGGCCGAGCTGTCGGCGCTGGAGAACGCCGGAGCGGTCCCGGTGCGGTTGGGCGACACGGTGCTGCGTACGTCGACCGCTGGCGTGGCCGCGCTGGCGGTACTCAGCGTCCGGCTCTCCCGCTGGTAGCCCCTGTCGTAGCATGCGGGCGTGGAGGACTGCCTGTTCTGCAAGATCGTGGCCGGGGAGATTCCGGCCACGGTGGTGCACCGGACCGATGCCACGCTCGCCTTCCGCGACATCGCGCCGAAAGCGCCGGTGCACGTGCTGGTGATCCCGACCGCGCACCACGTCGACGCGGTCGCGTTAGCCAGGGCGGACCCGGCGCTGGCCGCGCAGGTGCTCGCTGTGGCCGCGGAGGTCGCCGAGGCGGAGGGGTTGACCGTCGACGGCTACCGGATCATCTTCAACTCCGGTCGGTACGGCGGGCAGGAGGTGCCGCACGTGCACGCCCACGTGGTCGGCGGCGCCCCGCTGGGCCCGATGATCGCCGGTTGAGCGGAGGAGATCGGCGCCGGAACCCGATATCATGGACGCGTCTAGGTTTCACACACAGGAGAGCGGGTGGCATAGGCCGCACGGCCAGACCATGACAGTCGCAGACAATTCATCCTCGGTTGCGCCGCGACCGCACAACCAGGCCCAGACCACGATCACGGTCGACGATCCGCAGGTCATGGTGAGCCTGCTCGGGACGGCGGATCAGATCCTCAAGCTCATCGAGCGCTCCGTCAGCAGCGACATCATGGTGCGGGGCAACGAGATCACCATCACCGGCACACCGGCCGACAACGCACTGGCGGAAAAAGTCTTCGCCGAACTACTCGAGCTGATCGAGAAGGGCGAGACCCTGACCGCCGACAGCGTGCAGCGCACGGTGGGCATGCTCGAGTCCGGCACTGCCGAGCGCCCGGCCGAGGTATTCACGCTGAACATCCTGTCCCGCCGCGGCCGCACCATCCGGCCCAAGACGCTGGGACAGCGGCGCTACGTCGATGCCATCGACGAGCACACGGTGGTGTTCGCGATCGGTCCGGCCGGCACCGGCAAGACCTATCTGGCGATGGCCAAGGCGGTGCAGGCGCTGCAGGCCAAGCAGGTTACCCGCATCATCCTCACCCGCCCCGCGGTCGAGGCCGGCGAGCGGTTGGGCTATCTGCCGGGGACGCTGTACGAGAAGATCGACCCGTACCTGCGCCCGCTGTACGACGCGCTGCACGACATGATCGACCCGGAGTCGATCCCGCGGCTGATCCAGAGCGGCACCATCGAGGTCGCCCCGCTCGCGTACATGCGCGGGCGCACCCTCAACGACGCGTTCATCATCCTGGACGAGGCGCAGAACACCACGCCGGAGCAGATGAAGATGTTCCTGACCCGGCTCGGTTTCGGCTCCCGGATCGTGGTGACCGGTGACGTGACCCAGGTCGACCTGCCCGGCGGTGCCACCAGCGGGCTGCGGGTGGTGCAGGACATCCTCGACGGCCTCGACGACGTGTTCTTCATCGAACTCGGTAGCGGCGACGTGGTCCGCCACCAGCTCGTCAGCAATATCGTCGACGCGTACGCCAAGTGGGACGCAGCCCAGCAGAACCGGCAGACCCAGTCGGTGCGCCCGGTGGAGAACCGCCGCGCCGGCCGGCGCCGGTGACCAGGCGGAGTCCGGGAGCGGAGAACCAGCCAGTGTCCATCGAGATCGCCAACGAGTCGGGAGTCGAGGTCGACACCGACGCCATCCTCGCGGTGGCCCGCCACGCCCTGACCGAAACCGGGGTCAGCCCGCTGGCAGAGCTGTCCATCCTGCTGGTCGACTCGGCCTACATGGCCGATCTGAACCACCGCTGGATGGGCGGCGACGGGCCCACCGATGTGCTGGCGTTCCCGATGGAGGAGGGCAGCATCGACCGCGGGCCGGTCGATGACACCGGTGAGCCGACCCTGCTCGGCGACATCGTGTTGTGTCCGGAGGTGGCGCGGCGGCAGGCCGCGACCGCCGGGCATTCGATGGGCGACGAGCTCGAGCTGCTCACGGTGCACGGAGCACTGCACCTGCTCGGCTATGATCACGCCGAGCCCGAGGAGGAACGGGAGATGTTCGCGTTGCAGAACCGACTGCTGCACAGCTGGCGGCTCACCCGTACGAGCTGAGCGATGAACGGCGAACCGAGCGTCTTACCCGATGGCGCCCTGTTGCTGTGGGCGGCCGGTCTGATGCTGCTGGCCGGGATGCTGGCGCTGGCCGACGCCGCCCTCGGCACGGTGTCGGCGGCACGGGCGGCTGCGCTCGCCGGCAACGGGCGCAACGGTGCCGAGCCCGCCGGCAAGCGGGCTCCGGTGCCGTGGGGGGCCACCGCGCTGGCCACGGTCGCTGCGAACAAGCCGCGCCACCGCCACCTGCTGGTGCTGCTGCAACTGGCGGCCCTGCTGACCGCGACCACGCTGGTGGCGCTGGTCGCGGTCGACACCTTCGGACTCAACGGGACCGCCGCGGTGGTCACCGCCGTGGTCATGACCGCCGTCGGCGTCGTCGTGGTCGGGGTGGGCCCGCGCGCGCTGGCCCGCCGGCACGCCTACACCGTCGGCCGGATGTCCGCCCCGGCGCTGGTGTGGCTGGGGCGCGTGGTCAGTCCGCTCAGCTGGTCGCTGGCCCGTGCCGGCGCCCTGCTCATCCGGCACCGCGGCCGGCACGATCCGCCCGCCGGACCGGTCGCCACCGAGCGCGACCAGGAGATGCACGACATGACGGTGGAGCTCCGCGAGCTGGTGGACCTCGCCGAGCAGCGAGGCGCCGTGGAGCACGGCGAGCGCCAGATGATCCACTCGGTGTTCCAGCTCGGCGACACCGTAGCCCGCGAGGTGATGGTGCCCCGTACGGAGATGGTGTGGATCGAGGCGCACAAGAGCCTGCGGCAGGCGCTGGCGCTGGCGCTGCGGTCCGGCTTCTCCCGGATCCCGGTGATCGGTGCGACCGTCGATGACGTGCTCGGGGTGGTCTACCTCAAGGACCTGGCGCGCCGGACGGTGGGCGGTGACCCCACCCTGGCCGACACGGTGCAGGTGGAGCAGGTGATGCGCAAGGCGGTCTTCGTGCCCGCCTCCAAGCCCGTCGACGACCTGCTGTCGGAGATGCAGACGGCGCGCGTGCACGTGGCGATCGTGGTGGACGAGTACGGCGGCACCGCCGGGCTGGTCACGATCGAGGACATCCTGGAGGAGATCGTCGGCGAGATCACCGATGAGTACGATGTGGAACTGCCCCCGGTGCAGCGTCTCGACGACGGCGCGGTGCGGGTGTCGGCGCGGCTGCCGATCGAGGACCTGGCCGAGCTGTTCGACGTGGCGTTGCCGGCCGACGAGGTGGAGACGGTGGCGGGCCTGCTCGCCCAGGCGCTGGGACGGGTGCCGATCCCTGGGGCGGTCGCTACGGTGAACGGGTTGCGGTTGGTGGCCGAGGGCGCTACCGGACGGCGGAACCGGATCCAGACGGTGCTGGTGCGCCGGACCGACGAGCCGGTCGGCGGCGACGACCGGTCGCCGCGCTCGGCCGGGCTGCGCGGCGGCTGACCTGCCGCACCGGCTGACCTGCCGCACCGGCTGGACCTGTCGCACCCGCGGCGGGACTCGCGCGAGCTGAGGGGTGAGGCGTGGGACTGGACGACGAGGACACCAAGCTGGTGACGCTGGCCCGGGCGGCGCGCGCCCGGATCGGGGCGGTGGAAGGTGCGGCGGTGCGCGACGGTGACGGGCGCACCTACGCGGCCGCGAGTGTGGCGCTGCCGTCGTTGACGATCACCGCGCTGCAGCTGTCGGTGGCGTCGGCCGTGGCTGCCGGAGCGGTACGGCTGGAGGCCGCGGCGGTGGTCACCGAGGCGTCCACGCTGGATGGCGCGGGTCGCGCGGCGGTGCGGGATCTCGGGGTCGGTGCACCCATCCATGTGGCCACACCGGACGGCACCGTGCTGGCCACGGTGCGCGACTGAGCGCCATGGCCGACCCGCACCTGTCCGACACCCCGGCCGAGGAGCCCTACCGGGCGGGTTTCGCCTGCTTCGTCGGCCGGCCCAACGCCGGCAAGTCGACGCTGACCAACGCCATCATCGGGCAGAAGATCGCGATCACCTCCAGTAAGCCGCAGACCACCCGGCACGTCATCCGCGGCGTCCTGCACCGGCCGCGGGCGCAGCTGGTGCTGGTGGACACCCCCGGGCTGCATCGCCCCCGCACGCTGCTCGGCGAGCGCCTCAACGACCTGGTGCGGGCGACCTGGAGCGAGGTCGACGTGATCGGGTTGTGCCTGCCGGCCGACGAGCCGATCGGCCGCGGCGACCGGTTCATCAGCGGCGAGATCGCCGCACTGCACGCCACGGTGCTGGCGGTGGTGACCAAGACCGACCTGGTCGGTCCGGCGCGGTTGGCCGAGCAGCTGGCCGCCGTGGCTGAGCTGGGGGAGTTCGCCGAGGTGGTGCCGGTCAGCGCGGTCACCGGCCATCAGGTCGACACGCTGGTGGAGCTGATGACGTCGTACCTGCCCGAGTCGCCCCAGCTGTATCCGGACGACATGCTCACCGAGCAACCGGAGCGGGTGCTGATCGCCGAGCTGGTGCGGGAGGCGGCGCTGGAGGGGGTCCGCGACGAATTGCCGCACTCGATCGCGGTGGTGGTCGAGGAGGTCCATGCCGAGGACGGGCTGACCCGTATCTTCGCGGACCTGTACGTGGAGCGCTCCAGCCAGAAGGCGATCGTGATCGGGCACCGGGGCAGCCGGCTGCGCGATGTCGGCACCCGGGCGCGCGCCGAGATCGAGCAGTTGCTGGGCACCCGGGTCTATCTGGACCTGCACGTGCGCGTGGCCAAGGAGTGGCAGCGAGATCCCCGCCAGCTGCGCAAGCTGGGCTACTGACCTCGTCCGGGCCTGGACACGACGTTTCTCGACCGATCCCCGGCCCGGCCGGTAGCGTGTGGGCGTGCCCGGGAGACTGGCGACGCTCGCCACCTCCGCCGTGGGCGCTGCCCCGGGGGTGGCGAGGCGGCGCCGGCGGGCGCCGACCCGTTCGGCGCAATGCCGGGTGTGCGCTGCGGTCGACGGACGATCTCGGTGACCCGCCACCGGCTACGGAGTTGCGGATGCGATTGGGGACTGTCGATGATCCAGTTTGAGGACGTGTTCGGTAGCCACCGGGTGATGTGCATCATGCGCGGCCAGTCACCGGAGGAGACCGTGCGGTTGGCCGGTGACGCCTGGGACGCCGGCGTGGAGGTGCTGGAGGTCACCATCGGCACACCGGACGCGGTGGCCTCGCTGGCGGCAGCCGTGGCGGCGGGCGCCGAACGGGGCAAGCTGGTGGGCGCGGGCACGGTGATCACTCCGGAGCAGGTACGGGCGGCGGCGCAGGCCGGTGCCCGTTACACCGTGGCGCCGGGATGGGATCCGGCGGTGCTGGCGGTGAGCCTGGCCGCCGGGATGCCGCACCTGCCCGGGGTGGCCACCGGCACCGAGGTGCAGCAGGCCCACCGGGCCGGGTGTCGCTGGGTCAAGGCGTTTCCCTCCGTGGCCCTGTCCCCGGCGTGGTTCCGCGCTATCCGTGGGCCGTTCCCGGACGTGAACTATGTCGGCACCGGGGGCATCACGGTCGACACGGCCCGGGATTTCCTGGACGCGGGCGCGCGGGCGGTGGGGTTGACCTCCGGGCTGGACGATCCGGCGCAGCGGGAGCGCCTCGTCGAGCTGGTCAAGAGCACGTCATAGCTCGCGAACGGCTCTCGATCCGGAACCCCCGTCGTAGTCGGCACCGTGCGCGAGATTCTCGGTGGGGATCACCTCGCATCCGGCCTGCCGCCGGGCCGCTCGACGCCGTACCGCGGCCCGTGGGCGGCGAGGGTGACAATGGGGCACGTGGCCGGATACCGCAGGCAGCTTTACCGCGACGATGCGGTGGTGCTGCGCACCCAGAAACTGGGCGAGTCCGACCGGATCATCACGCTGCTGACCCGCCGCCACGGCCGCGTGCGGGCGGTGGCCAAGGGTGTGCGCCGCACCAGCAGCCGGTTCGGCGCCCGGCTGGAGCCGTTCGGGCACGTGGAGCTGCAGCTCGCGGCGCCGGCGACCGAACGCGCCGGCGGCAGCCTGCTCACCGTCGCGCAGGCCGAGGCGATCGCGCTGCACGGTGGCCGGTTCCTGCACGACTATCCCCGCTACACCGCGGCGAGCGCGATCGTTGAGACCGCCGAGCGCCTCACCCCGGAGGAGGGGGAGCCTTCGCGGCAGCTGTTCCTGTTGACGCTGGGCGCGATCCGGGCCATCGCCACCGCGGAGCATGCGGCGACCCTGGTGCTGGACGCGTACCTGCTGCGGGCCATGGCGGTCGCCGGCTGGGAACCGGCCCTGACCGCGTGCGCGGTCTGTGGCACCCCGGGGCAGCATGCGGCGTTCTCCGTGCCGGCGGGCGGTGCCGTGTGCGGCGACTGCCGGCCGCCGGGCGCGGCCCACCCCTCACCGGCGGCGGTGGCGCTGATGGTGGCGTTGACCTCCGGCGACTGGGCGGTGGCCGACGACTCCGAGCCGGCGGCCCGGCGGCAGGCTTCCGGGCTGGTCGCCGCGCACCTGCAGTGGCATCTCGAGCGCGGGTTACGATCCTTGCCGCTGGTCGACAGGGGGGAGCGGGCGTGAACAGCCGATCGGGTGGGCGCGGGCGGGTCGCGCCGGAGCGGCCGACACCGCACCCGTCGGGAGCGCGACCGCCGGACTTGTCGTCGGAGGTGCTGCCGCAGCACGTGGCCCTGGTCATGGACGGCAACGGGCGCTGGGCCCAGCAGCGGGGCCTGCCCCGCACCAGGGGCCACGAGCGGGGCGAGTCGGCGCTGTTCGACACCATCGAGGGGGCGCTGGAGCTGGGCATTCCGTGCCTGTCGGCGTACGCGTTTTCCACCGAGAACTGGAAGCGCTCGCCGGAGGAGGTCCGGTGGCTGATGGGGTTCAACCGGGACGTGATCCGCCGCCGCCGTGACCAGCTTGTCGCGCTGGGGGTGCGGGTGCTGTGGGCCGGCCGCGCCGGCCGGTTGTGGAAGAGCGTGATCAACGAGCTGCGCACCGCCGAGGAGATGTCCCGGCACAACTCGACCCTGACTCTGCAGTTCTGCGTCAACTACGGTGGCCAGGCGGAGATCGCCGACGCGGCCGCGGCGATCGCCCGCGACGTGGCAGCCGGGCGGTTGCGACCGGACCGGGTCAACGAGAAGACCTTCGCCCGCTACCTGTACCAGCCGGACCTGCCGGAGGTGGACATGTTCCTGCGCCCCTCCGGCGAGCAGCGCACCTCCAACTTCCTGCCGTGGCAGTCGGCCTACGCCGAGCACGTGTACCTGGACGTGCTGTGGCCGGACTTCGACCGCCGCCACCTGTGGCAGGCGTGTGAGACCTTCGCGCGGCGGCACCGCCGCTTCGGCGCCGCCTGAGCACCCCCCTTCCCCGCCGATCTTGCAGTTGTGCACCGGTCGAATGGGTACAAATGTGGGAGATTCAACGTGCACAGGTGCATGATCGACGATGGGGGGGTGGTTCAATGGCGTTCGGGCGCCGCGTCCCCGCGGCTGCCGGCAGAGCCCGCCGGGGTGGGATGCGGCGCCGGCCGGTGTGTGTGCCACTCATGGCCCGACGCCACCGAAGGACGCGCGGCGGTATGTAGCCTCAGCATTTCGGTGCCAGGCGCGCAATTCGGTGTGTTGTCCGTGCGGCACTGTGTCGGTTGTGTCATGTCGGCACGGTCGGAATTGCGCAGCGTGTCTGTTAGGCGACAGACCGGTTGCCGCGCGCTGGGGGTCACTCATCCTGGTCTGAGGAGCACGGCTGCTGACCAGGCCGGAGGGTGGATCCGTGGAGCGGTTGTTCGACTCGCTGGACGCGAGCACAGGTGACAGGCCGAGGCACAAGGCGTTGGGCCTGACCCGGCGGCAGCTGGGGATTCTGGCCGGTATGGCCGGTGCGGCAGGCGTGGGGCTGGCCTGCACCCAGGCGCAGATCGAGGATCTGCTCGAGCAGATCCGCAACCGGCCGATGCGGCGCAACATCGCCACCATGGATCCAGACGATCCGGTCATCGCAAGCTACGCGGCCGCGGTGGAGGCGATGCAGGCGCTGCCGAATACGGATGCGCGCAGCTGGACACGTCAGGCTGAGATCCACAACGACTTCTGCCGGCACCACAACTGGCTGTTCCTGCCGTGGCACCGCGCATACCTGTACTACTTCGAGCAGATCTGCCGGGAGATGTCCGGCGATGACGATTTCGCGTTGCCGTACTGGAACTGGACAGTCGACCGGCAGGTGCCGGCGGTGTTCTGGGACGAGTCCTCGCCGCTCTTTCACGACAACCGCACCGCGACCCCGACCTCGCAGGCCAGCGACGCCCAGGTGGGTCAGGCCACCGTGGACAACGCGCTTGCGACCGGCAACTTCATCCTGTTCGCCGGTGAGGCCGTTGGTCTGAACCATCCGCCGCACTTCGGGCCGGGTATGGCGCCGTTGGAAAGCGGCCCACACAACTACATCCACAACTTTGTCGGCGGGACCATGGCTTCGTTCATGTCACCGCTGGATCCGGTGTTCTGGCTCCACCACTGCCGGGTGGACCAGCTGTGGGTGCAGTGGAACCTGGTCGAGGAGAACCCGAACACCAACGACAGCGACTGGACCGACACCGAGTTCAGCGAGTTCAGCGACCGCGACGGCGACCCGGTGACCGTGCGGGTGGCCGAAACGACCCTCTACCCGCTGCTCAGCTACCGCTACGACACCCAGGAAGTGGTGTGAGCCATGCTCATGCAGAACAACAACGATCCCGCCGACGAGGACGCCGAACGTCGACGGCGGTTCCTCGAAGACGGCGCAGCGGTGCGCGCCGAGGTCATCGAGCAGTATCCGACGGTCACACCGACGCTGGCGGTGCCGACCCCGCTGCCCGTGCAGCTACCCGACACCATCGACGTGTCCGAGCGCCTCGAGCGGGACGATGAGGTGGAGGCGGTGATCACGCTGGAGTTCCCGCAGGTCGAACACGTACCCGACCTCGGGCTGCTCGTGTTCGTCAACACCGCCCGCGCCGGCGCCGACACCCCCACGTCAGCACCGGGCTTTCTGGGCACCATCAACTTCTTCCACGACCACGGCCATCAACACCCCACCACCGTGCGACTGCCGGCGCGGCGCGCCATCGTCGGCACCGCACCACCAGGCCCCATCGAGGTCACCCTGGTACCTGTGGCCGTGCCCGGACGGCGCCTACCCGCAGAGGCGCTCGACGTGAGAACCCACCTGGAACTGGTACGCGCCACGGTAGGCTGAACGCATGAAGCGCCCGGCCGCAGGCGTGACCGGCCTCGCGGCGGTCCTGCTTGCCGCCGCGGCCGGCTGCGGCAACGACACACCTGCACCTGACCAGCCGCTGCGGCCGCAACCCACGGTTGAGCCCGCGCCGCAGGCCGAGGCGCAGCTCGACACGATCCACCAATACCCTTCGGCGGTGCTCCAGTTGGCAGCCCCGCAGCCGGCCACCGTGCAGCTTGCCGGCACCGAGCAGCTAACCGCCCGCATCGACACCGAAGCCGCGCGCGAACCCGACGCCGACATCGAAGCGGTGGTGATCCTGGACTTCGGCGAGCTGACCACCAGCCCGGGCTATGCGCTGATCGTGTTCGTCAACACCCCCGACGCCGACCTGGACACGCCGACGAGCGCGCCCGGATTCATCGGCACCGTGGCGTTTCCGCACCGCGACCCACCCGCAGCTGGCCAGCCGGTACGCGCGCTGCTGCCGGCCACCGACGCCATCCGAGCCAGCACCGACTCCGACGCGGTGCGCGTCACACTCGTGCCGGACCCGGACACCGACCACCCGGCATCGCGTGCCACCCTCGAGGTGAGGGTAACGGTGACACTGGTGCGTGCACCTGCCTGACAGCCCGCGAGCAGGCAGGGCCGCACGGCGCGGGCGATTCAGCACGAACGCCACCACGTGGACCGATGGCGCGAAGACCGCCGGTATCATCGGCATCGACCGTCCAGCCGTACCGGCTTCCGTACCAACGCGAACTTCCCCCGACGCCTGGTAACGAGGAACTAGTCATGGCGCGAGGACGCCGACGGATCCCGGTACCACCAGCAGACGCCGACCGGCATCCGAGTCAGCCACCGGTGCCAGGAGGTGCTGAGCGATCGGTGAAAGCCGGGGAGCGCGGCCGGCCGCCACCGGTCATTCCGCGGCGGGGTCACGCCCGGCAGCAGCGGAGCAGAACCAGAGATGCAGGAGAAACGCCACCTAGCGGGCGTCGCCCGTGAGTTGTCCACAGCCCTGCCCGGCGATGGTGCCGGGCCGATAGCCTGTCCCGGTGACGCTGCACAGGCCACCGCCCTACACGTCCCGTGAGGACGGTCACTCGCCGTCACGGCGCCGCTTCGGCGACCGGATCGGGGCGGTGGAGATCATCGCCGGGCTGCTCATCCTGCTCGCCATCTTCCGCTCTCCGATTGCGGCCGCCGTCGGCCACCCGGCGGTGCAGGCATGGACCACCGTCTTCGTGGCGATCATGGTGCAGGCGTTGCCGTTTCTGATCGGCGGCGTCGGTGTGGCCGCCGCGATCGGCGTCTACGTGCCCCGGTCGTTCTGGCAGAAGGCACTGCCCCGCAACCAGGCACTGGCGGTGCCGGTGGCCAGTTGCTCGGCGGTGGTGATGCCCGGGTGCGAGTGCGGCTCGGTGCCGATCGCCGGCTCACTGGTGCGCCGGGGGGTCAGCCAGGCGGCGGCGCTGGCGTTCCTGCTGGCGGCGCCCGCGATCAACCCGATCGTGCTAATCGCCACCGCGGTGGCCTTTCCCGACCACCCGGAGATGGTGCTCGCCCGGGCACTGGCCAGCGCCGCGGTCGCCGTCGGCGTCGGATGGTTGTGGATCCGGCTCGGCCGCGCGGACCTGCTGCGGCTGCCGCCGCGTCCCGAACTCGACGACGCCTCCCGGCACCGGGCGTTCTGGAACGCGCTGCGGCACGACACCATGATCGCCGGCGGCTTCCTGGTGATCGGCGCCGCGGCCGCGGCCACCATCAACGTGGTCATCCCGGAGCGGTGGGTGACGGCGGTGGCCGACAACCCGTGGCTGGCGATCGCGGTGATGGCCGGCCTGGCCGTGCTGTTGTCGATCTGCTCGGAGGCCGACGCGTTCGTGGCCGCCTCACTGACCCAGTTCTCGCTGACCTCCAGGCTGGTGTTCCTGGTGGTCGGGCCGGTGGTCGACCTGAAGTTGATCGCCATGCAGGTCGGGGTGTTCGGCCGCCGCTTCGCGGCGACCTTCGCCCCGCTCACCCTGGCGGTTGCCGTCGCGATGGCACTGCTGTGTGGGTGGTGGCTGCTGTGAACCGGCAGGCGCAGGGCGTGGTGATGCTGCTGTTCGGTGGGGCGGTGCTCAAGGCCAGCGTCACCGACATGTACCTGCGGTACGTCAAGGAGGTCCTGCAACCATTTCTGATCGCCGCCAGTGTGCTGCTGATCGCGGCCGGGCTGATGACGCTGTGGTATGACCTGCGCGCCGGTCGCGGCGACCACGCCGGTCATGGGCCTGGTGACCGTGCCGGTCATGGACACGAGGACGCGCACGGGCACGGGGCGGGACAGCATCGCGAGCCGCGGGTGGGCTGGTTGCTGATCCTGCCGGTGCTGGGCCTGCTGCTGGTGTCCCCGCCGGCGCTCGGTTCCTACACCGCCGCCACCGCGGGCACCTCACTGTCGGACGAGCAGCGGGTGGTCGACTTTCCGCCGCTGCCGCAGGTCAGCCTGGTCGAGCTCACCGTGCTCGACTACGCCGCCCGGGCGGTGTGGGACGACGGCGAGTCCCTACAGGGCCGGAGAGTGCAGCTCACCGGGTTCATCGTCACCGACCGCCACGGCGAGCCCTTCCTGGCGCGGCTGGTGCTGACCTGCTGCGCGGCCGACGCCCGTCCGGTGAAGGTGGGGCTGACCGGCGACGTACCCGACGGGCTGCCCGACGACACCTGGGTGACGGTCATCGGCGGCTACGTCGAGCAGACCAGCATCGACCCGATCAACGAGGCCACCATCCCGTACCTGCAGGTGGAGTCGTGGCGGGAGGTGGAACCGCCGTCGCAGCCGTACGAGTGAACGGGCCCCCACGCGTGCCGTGCCGATCGCCGCGGTAGGCCGTAGGCTGCCAGGATGCAGGTGACCGCACGCGGACTCACATTCGATGTTCATACCGGCGGGCCGGACACCGGTGAGCCGGCGCTGCTGTTGCACGGTTTCCCCCAGCACAGCCGGCAGTGGGACCTGGTGACGCCGGTGCTGCACGGCACCGGGATCCGCACCATGGCCCTGGACCAGCGTGGCTACTCACCCGGCGCCCGGCCGGACGGTGTCGAGGCGTACCGGATCGGCGAGTGCGTCGCCGACGCGGTGGCGATTCTGGACGCGCTCGGGCTCGACACCGCCCACGTGGTCGGCCACGACTGGGGCGCGGTGGTCGGGTGGCACCTGGCCGCCCGGCATCCGGACCGGGTGGCGACCCTGACCGCACTGTCGGTGCCGCACCCGCTGGCGATGGCCGCCGCCCTTGGCTCCGATGACGACCAGCGGCGGCGCTCGTCGTACGTCCGCCTGTTCCGCGAGGAGGGCAAGGCGGAACAGGTGCTGCTGGCTGACGACGCGCAGCGGCTGCGGGCGATCCTGGTCGGTGTGCCGTCCGACCGGGCAGAGCACTACGTGAACCCGATGCGCGAGCCGGCGGCGTTGACCGCCGCCCTGAACTGGTACCGGGCGATGTCCGCGGCGGACCTGGCCGGACTCGGCCCGGTCACGGTGCCCACCACATACCTGTGGAGCGACGGCGACGTGGCGATCGGGCGCACCGCCGCCAACGGCTGCGCGGCGCATGTCCGCGGCGAGTTCCGGTTCGTGGAGCTCACCGGGGTGACCCACTGGGTGACCGACGAGGCGCCGTCGGCTGTAGCCGACGCCGTGGTCGAGAGAATCGGACAAGGTTCACTCGGAAGACGGCCGCCGGCGGCTACCGGGTAGTAACGTGGTCGGGAGCACCTGAATCCGCATCCGATGGGGGTGTTCACGGTGACGACGACGCAGCCCACGCCGACGACCGGGAGCCAGGGGTCCGGACCGCAGGGGTCCGGACCGCAGGTGAGCGAGCAGCAGGCCCGCGAGGTCGCCGAGGCCGCGCGGGAACGCACGTGGCGCAAGCCCAGCTTCGGCAAGGAGCTGTTCTCCGGCCGCCTGCGGTTGGACCTGATCGACCCGTGGCCGAGCCCGTCGCCGGAGGACGAGGCGCGGGCGGCCGACTTCATGCATCGTCTGGGGGAGTACGCCCAGACCATCGACGGCGAGCAGATCGAGCGCGACGCGCGGATCCCGGACGAGGTGTTCATGCGCCTGGCCGAGCTGGGTGCGTTCGGCATGAAGATCGACGAGAAGTACGGCGGGCTCGGTCTGTCCAACCTGCACTACTGCCGGGCGTTGACGATGATCTTTTCGGCCAACCCGTCGATCGGCGCGCTGCTGAGCGCCCACCAGTCGATCGGTGTGCCGCAGCCGCTGAAGCTGTTCGGCACCGAGGAGCAGAAGCAGCGCTTCCTGCCCCGCCTGGCCGCCGGTGAGGTGTCGGCGTTCCTGCTCACCGAGCCCGACGTCGGTTCCGACCCGGCCCGGCTGGGGGCCACCGCCGAGCCGCTGCCGGACGGGTCGGGATACCGGCTGAACGGGGTCAAGCTGTGGGCCACCAACGGCACCGTGGCTGCGCTGCTGGTGGTGATGGCGCAGGTGCCGCCGTCGGAGGGCCGGCGCGGCGGGATCACCGCATTCGTGGTGGAGGGTGACGCCGAGGGCGTCACGGTGGAACGGCGTAACGCCTTCATGGGGCTGCGCGGGCTGGAGAACAGCGTCACCCGCTTCCACGACGTGTTCGTGCCGGCGGACAACCGCATCGGCGAGGAGGGCCAGGGCCTCAAGATCGCACTGACCACGTTGAACGCCGGGCGCTTGTCGTTGCCGGCGTCCTGTGTCGGCGCATCGAAGTACGCGCTGTCGGTGGCCCGCCAGTGGGCCGGTGAACGGGTCCAGTGGGGCAGGCCGGTGGGGCGGCACGAGGCGATCACCAAGAAGATCTCCTTTATCGCCGCCAGTACGTACGGGCTGGAGTCCATGCTCGACCTGTGCTGCATGCTCGCCGACGATGCCCGCAACGACATTCGCATCGAGGCGGCACTGGCCAAGCTGTACGCCTCGGAACTGGCGTGGCAGGTGGGCGATGAGCTGGTGCAGATCCGCGGCGGCCGCGGGTATGAGACCGCGGCCTCGCTGGCGGCGCGGGGTGAGCGGCCGATCCCCGCCGAGCAGCTGCTGCGGGATCTGCGGATCAACCGGATCTTTGAGGGTTCGACGGAGATCATGCACCTGCTGATCGCCCGCGAGGCGGTGGACGTGCACCTGTCGGTGGCCGGCGACATCATCGACCCGAAGGCCGCCCTCGGGCGCAAGGCGCGCGCCGGCGCCCGTGCCGCCGGCTTCTACGCCCGGTGGCTGCCGGGGCTGACCGTCGGGCGGGGGCAGGTGCCGGGCGGGTACGCCGACTTCGGCCCGCTGGCCGGTCACATGCGCTGGGCCGAGCGGCGCAGCCGCAAGCTCGCCCGCGCCACCTTCGCCGGGATGGCGCGCTGGCAGGCGCGGCTGGAACGCCGTCAGGCCTACCTGGCGCGGTTGGTGGAGATCGGGGCCGAGCTGTTCGCGGTCACCGCAGCCTGCGTGCGGGCCAAGGCGGAGCGCCGGACCCGGCCCGAGAGCGTGGAGCTGGCCGACATCTTCTGCCGCCAGGCGAGGCTGCGGGCGGAGGCGAAGATCCGTGCGCTGTGGACCAACACGGACCGGCCCGATGCGCGTTTCGCCCGGAAGGTCGGCGAGGGACGGTACGAGTTTCTGGAGGCGGGCATCGTCCCGCCGCCGGCGGACGGCCCGTGGGTGTCGGCGCAGGAACACGGCGCGGCTACGGTGCCGGACGTGCGCCGGCGCATCGACCGCACCTGACGCGATCGTCGGGTCCAGCCGGCGTCCAGTGACCATCCATCCGCGAGTGTCACTCTATGTCTGTAACAGACAGTGGTCGGACCGTCCCAACGCGGCGGGTGGGGGTGGCCCGACACGCGGAAAGGAGCGATGACGTGTCTGTACTCGCACCCGAAAGGACCGCAGCGGACGTGGCGGCCGGCTGGCGCCGCGACGCGGACGGCCCGGACAACCCGGCCGGCCCGCTGTTCGCCGACCAGTACACCGAGTTCGAGATCACCATGACCGGTAGCGGCGACACACTGAACACGTGGGAGATCCTCAGCTGCTACTACGAGTGCTGACCGTCGGGCGGCACAAACCGGAGGGAGTTGCCATGGCGACGCTCGCGCCTGAGCGCACGGTGGACGAGGTCGTGGCCGGTTGGCGTCGCGGCCGGCACGAGGACGGCCCGGAGAACCCGGCCGGGCCGGTGTACGCCGGCGGTGGCTACGTGGAACACGAGATCACCATGACCGGCTCGGGACCGGGGACGTGTTCCGAGATGAGCATGTCGTACGACCCGGTCACCGGCGAGACCTACTACTGCTGCTGACGCGATGACCGCCGGTGTCACCGACGTCGATCACACCGGGGACATCGAGCGGATGCTGGGCCGCCTGGTCGAGCCGGCCTTGGCCGACCTCGCGGCCCAGCTACGTTCGTCCACCGGCTTGTCGTCGTCCGAGCGGTCCGCTGTGCAGGACGCGACGGCACGACTGCTGCGCTCCGTGGTGTGGCGCCAGGTCAGCCGGGTGGTGGTGCTGGAGCTGAACGCGGCCCGGCTGGCCGGCACGCTCACCGCCGGGGATTCCCGCGCCCGCTGGCAGGAGTGGGTGGATCGGCTGAGCCGTTCGGGGGCGTGGGATGAGATCGCCGAGCCCTATCCGGCCCTCCTGCCCAGGCTGGGCACCATCATCCAGAACCGTCGTGAAGCCGTGGTGGCGCTGGCGCGCCGGTTCAGCGCCGACCGGGACAGGCTCGCCGCTCTGACCGGATCCGACGCCGGCGAACTGCGGCAGGTGGAGTTCGGTGCCGGCGACAGTCACGATGGCGGTCACACCGTCAGCATCCTGCGGTGCGGGGCGGGCACGCTGGTCTACAAACCACGCCCGGTCGCGGTTGACGCGGTGCTCGCGCAGGTGCTGCCCGGGCTGCTCCCGAACGAGCCGGCGCATACCAGGATCCGGGTACCGGCGGTGCTGCGGCGCGCCGACCAGCTAGGGGAGTACGGCTGGGCCGAACACATCGCACACCGCTACTGCGACGGTGACGACGAACTGCGCACGTTCTACCGGGGCCTCGGACACTGGCTCGCGGTGATGCGGCTGCTGTCCGGCAGTGACCTGCACGCCGAGAACCTGGTCGCGTGCGGCCCGGTGCCGGTGGTCGTGGACTGCGAGACGCTGTTCACGCCTCACCGCGCGACGAAACCGTCCGGCTACGGCGAGGCGGTGGACCTGGCCACCGACCGGATCACCCGCTCGGTGTTGCGGACCGGGTTGCTCCCCGGCCGCTCCGGTGCGCTCGGGCTGCGTGGAGTGGACGCCTCCGCGGCCGGATCTCTGCCCGGCCAGCAACCTGCACTGCAGGTGCCCGTCATCGTCGACCAGGGAATGGACACCGCCCGGCTGGGGTCGGCGGCCGCGACGCCCCAACCACGGGTCAACCACCCCAGCGCCGAACCCGACCTCGGCCGGCACTGGGAACACGTGGTCGACGGCTTCGTGCGGCTGACCGGGCAGCTGCATGCACGGGACCGGGCCGGCCAGCTGGAGCCACTGCTGTCGGCGTTCGCGGACTGCCCGGTGCGGGTGGTGGTCCGCGACACCGCCAGCTACGGCGAGCTCACCCGCATGCTCTGGCACCCGAGTTCGCTGCACCACCCGGAACCGGCCGTCCGGCGCGCCGTCGAGCTGCTCACACTCCAGGCGCGCCGCCGCTCCGGCATGCCCGACACGCCCGCCGTGGTCGAGGCCGAGGTGGCAGAGCTGCTCCACGGGGACGTGCCGACGTTCGTGACCACGCCCCGCACGGGCGAACTCTGCGGTCCACGTGGGACCCGGTGGGGCGCCTCCGAGGACCTGATCGCCTCGGCGCTGCGGCGCTGGCGCGAGGCGGACCTGGCCACCGACCGGCTGGTGGTGCAGGCGGCGCTGGTCGGGGCGTACCTCAACGAGGGATCCCCGCCGCCGCGCGGGCCCGCCCTCGCTGCGGTGCGCACCGGCGATGTCGACCGCCGGCGCCGGAGGCAGGCCGCTCTGGTCATGCGGCGGGTGTTGGATACCGCCATCCGGGGCGGAGACCAGACCGTCACCTGGGTGGCGCCGACCCTGGAACCGACAGGGTGGGCGGTGCGGCCGCTACGGGCCGACATGTACGCCGGCGGCGCCGGCGTCGCGGTCCTGGTCGCGTCGTACCTGGCGGAGGCGGCCCGGGGACGCGCCGACGACGTGCCCGGCGTCGCGGACCTGCGGGACGCGCTGATCCGTACTCTGCGGCTGGCCGACGACCAGCAAGCGGCCGACCGGGAGGCCGCGCAGGCTGCCGGGGTCCGGGTCCGGCCCGATCCGCCGGGAGGTTATCTGGGTCTCGGCTCCCGGATCTGGGGATGGCTGCTGCTGGCGCGGCTGGGGGCGGTCACCGACGGCGAGGCGCTGCGCCGTGCCGAGGCGCTCGCGGAGCTGCTGCCGGAGTCCGTGGCAGCGGACGACCGGCACGACCTGCTCGCCGGCGCCGCCGGCGCGGTGGTGCCGCTGCTGCGCCTGGCCGGGCACACCGGCGCGCCGCGCTGGTGGCAGCTCGCCCGCGACATTGGCCACCGGTTGTGTCGCCAGGCACACCGCAGTGAGGCCGGCGCGCGCTGGCCGACGCCGATGTTTCCGCAGGGCCTGGGTGGACTGTCGCACGGGGTCACCGGTATCGGCTGGGCACTGAGGCGGTTGGCCGCGGTCTGCGGTGACACCGATTTCACCGCGACGGCGGATGCGGCCTTCGCGTGGGAGGAGACCCTCTACGACCGGCGCCGCGGAGGCTGGCGCGACGCGCGGGTGCCCGACAGTGCGCCGCTGGCAGTCCGGTGGTGTCACGGTTCGGTCGGCATCGGTGCGGCCGCGGCCGACCTGCTGGCACGCGACGGCGGCGACCGCTGGGCTGACGTGCTGCGGCGCGCCGCGTCCGCGACCTGGCCGGAGGGTTTCGGGGCAAACCACACCCTGTGCCACGGCGACCTCGGCGCGTGGGAGGTGCTGCACCGTGCGTGGCAGGTAGGGCTCGGCCCAGGTGGGGTGTCAGGTGAGGCGGTGGCGGCCGAGGTGCTGACCAATCTGGAGGAGCACGGCCCGGTCGGGGGCATGACCAGAGACGTGTTCTCGCCGGGCATGCTCGCCGGCCTCGGCGGGGTGGCCTACCAGCTGCTGCGGATGCACCCCGACAGCGACCTGCCCTCGATGCTGCTTCCCGATCCTGGCGGGAGCAACGCCGCGTGTGCGTGAGCTGGCGCGGGCCGCGTGGTTGTCAGGCTCCGGGCCCGGCCGGCGGGTGGCTCAGCAGGTCCCGGTAGGCCATGGTGAGCTCCGGCCCCGGGTCGAGCCCCAGCTCGTCACGCAGCCGTGCCTGGCAGTCCCGGTAGACCTGCACGGCGTGGGAGCGCCGGCCGGCGGCCTGGTAGAGCCGTATCAGGTTGGCGTGCAGCGGCTCGTCGAAGGGTCTGGCCGCGGTCACCTGCGCGACCACCGGCAGTGCCTCGGCCGCGGTGCCGGTGACCAGCGCGGTCTCGGCGAACCAGCCGGCGACCGTGCCGTGCTCCTCGATGACCGCGCGGATCCGGTGGTGGTTTGACAGCGTCGGGTTGCCGTGGCCGGGCGGACCCTTCCACAGCGCGAGTGCCTCCGCGAGCAGGCCGGCGACCCGTTCGTGGGCACACTCGCGGCGCGCGTCACCGGCGAGCCGGACGAGGCGGCGGAAACGCCACAGGTCCACGGCGGTGGGTTCTGCCCGTAGTGCGTACCCGTTGTTGGCCGCGGGCAGCAGCTGGCTGGGGCTGCGTCGTGGCCGGTGCGGTTCGAGCACTTTGCGCAGCCGCTTCACATAGGTCTGTACGATATTGGCCGCGCTGCGCGGTGGATCCCCTTCCCATAAACCGTCCACGATCTCCTGGACCGACAACGGTTGGCCGTCGGCGATGGCGAGGAGGGCCAGCACACCGCGCTGCTGGGGTGGCCCGAGTGGCAGCTCGTCCTCGGCCTGCCATGCCCGGACCGCCCCGAGAACCTCGATTCTGATTGGTACCAACCACGTCATGTCCTGTCCTCAGCCGGGCCGACGGCCCCCGCAACGCCCGCTGTCAACTCAGCGACCACGCTGGACCGGAACCCTGCGCGGTCGGTTCGGGCCACCTGGTCACCAGGCTTGTGCCATCGCCTGATGGGAACCTGTCATTCCTGACGTCCGGCCCGCTCGCCGAAGCGCGCCGGAAGGGCCCTGAACTGGATGTATCTACTTGTTCTCGTCGCTCCCTTAACATTGACTTAACATGAAGCTAAGGTACCGCTACTCGGGGTGAAACGCTAGAGCCGCTCGCGAACCGAACCCCGGCGACCACGCACACACAACGACCAAGATGGATTGTCCGGATCAGTCGACCAACAACTGGTGGGCGGCCAACTCCCGGTACAGATCGCTGCTGTCGGCCAGATCGTGATGGCGTCCGACAGCGGAGACACGCCCGCGGTCGAGCACCACGATCTGATCCGCGTCAACCACCGTGGACAGGCGGTGGGCAACCACGAGCAGGGTACGTCGCGCGGCGGCAGCGTCGATGGCCTGCCGCAATGCGTGCTCGTTCCGCGCGTCCAGATTGCTGGTCGGCTCGTCCAGCAGCAGGACGGGCGCTCGGCCCAGCAGGGTGCGCGCAATCGCCAGCCGCTGCCGTTCGCCGCCGGACAGCAGCACTCCGGACTCTCCCACCTCGGCATCCAGCCCCTCGGCGGCCCTCGACAGCAGATCGGTCAGGTTGACCTCGTCCAGCGCGGCACGAAGCTGTTCGTCGGTGGCCGACGGGGCGGCCAGCAGCAGGTTGTCCCGGATCGTGCCCGCCAGCACCGGGGCTTCCTGCTCCACGTAACCCAGCCGCGCACGCAGCGCGTGCCGAGGTAGCTCGCGTACGTCGACCCCGTCGATGCGCACCGCCCCGTCGGTGCAGTCGTAGAAGCGCTCAACCAGGGCGAGCACCGTGGATTTTCCGGCGCCGGACGGGCCGACCAGTGCGGTACGGCTACCGGGAGGGACAGTGAAGCTGATTTCGTGCAGGACCTGCTCGCCGTCGGGATAGGCGAAACTGACGCGGTCGAACTCGATCGCGGGCGCCGCCGGCGCTCGATGGTCAATCTGTGCCGGCACCGCCGCTGTCGCCTCCGACCCGGTCGCCCCGGGTGCCGACGCCGCGGTCGCGGTGTCATCGCCGGTCTCGGTCGGCAGCGCCAGCACGTCCTCGATTCGCTGCAACGCCCCCAAGCCCGCCTGCAACTGGGTGTAGGCGCCCATCGCCTGCCCGACCGGCATCATCAGCAGGAACAGGAACAGCACGAACGCGACCAGGTCGCCGACGCTCATGGTGCCGGCGGCGACGCGCGCACCACCGATGCCGAGCACCGCCAGGAACCCACCCTGGATGGCGCCGGTGCCCGCCGGGCCGACCATCGCCTGCAGCTTGGCCATCCGTACCCCGGCCTTGAACGCCGCCTCCGCGCTGGCGGTCACGGTGGCCGCTTCCCGCTGCTCGGCACGAGCCGCGCGGATCGTCCGCGCCGCGGTGATGGCCCGCTCTACCGCGGCGGTCATCTCACCGATGCGGGTCTGGGCCTGCTCCGAGGCGCCCCGCACCCGCCGGGCGATCATGATACCGCCGACCAGGCCGGTCAGGGCCGCCAGCGTGACCGTGAACATCAACGGATCGATGAGCAACATCATGGTGGCGGCGCCGACCACGATCACGATCCCCGACACCAGCTCCAGTAGGCCGGAGGTGACCACGGCCCGCAACAGCGTCGTGTCCGCGCCGACCCGCGACAGCAGGTCACCGGTGCGGCGCCGGTCGTACTCGACGATCGGCAGCCGCAGCAGATGGTCGGTGAGCCGGCGCCGGGTGGCCAGGACCAGCCCCTCGGCGGTGCGCTGCAGCAGGAAGTTACGCAGCCCCTGCAGGGAGGCTGTCGCCAGCAGGAGCGCGACCAGCAGCGGCACCAACGCGCCGACCGGGTCGGAGGCCTCCAACCGGTCCAGCAACAACCGGATCAGTAGCGGCTGGGCAAGCGTGCCACCGGCGGTGAGCAGCGACAACGCCGCCACCGTCATCAGCGCCGGCACGTGGGCGCGCAGGTACGGCAGCAAGGTGGCCAACCCCACCCGCTTGGCCTGAACCGTGATCGTGTCAGTCATCGCGCACCCTTCGTGCTCGGCTGTCGTCGCGCCCGGGTAGGTGGCAGCCTAACTACCGTCCGGGCGGCGTCACCGTCCCAGGTGGTCACCACGGGGGCGCGTCCAGAGGGCGTCCAGTGACCGTCCACACGTCGTCCAGCTGGCCGGCGCAGACGGTGCCGACCACCGGATCAACCCGGCGGTGCACAGTCGGGGCAGGTGCCGAAGATCTCCAGGGTGTGGCTCACCTCGGTGAACCCGTGGGCGGCGGCGACCTTGTCCGACCAGGTCTCCACCGCCGGTCCCTCCACCTCGACGGTACGCCCGCAGGAGCGGCACACCAGATGATGATGGTGTCCCTCGCTGCAGCGCCGGTAGAGATGCTCGCCGCGGGGCGGGCGCATCACGTCCACCTCACCGGCGTCGGCCATGCCCTGCAGGGTGCGGTAGACAGTGGTCAGGCCGACCCGGTCGCCCCGCTCGCGCAGCATCGCGTGCAGCTCCTGCGCGGAGTGGAAACCGTCGACATCCTGCAGCAGCGCGTAGACCGCCGCCCGCTGCCGGGTGTGGCGCATGTCGGTGGAGGTCATACCGCCGCCTCGGGCAACGGCTCTCCACTGGGCTGACCGGGTTCGGCCGCGTGGCTGATCGCGTCCGCCACGATGTGGGCCACGTGCTCGTCGACCAGCGAATAGGCGATCTCACGACCGCGTCGCGCACCGCGCACCACCCCGGCACCGCGCAGCACCCGCAGGTGCTGGCTGACCAGCGGCTGTGCCACGCCGAGCGCGTCAACCAGCTCGTGCACGCACCGCTGGCCGGAGGCGAGCTCGGTCACGATGGCGACGCGTACCGGTGCCGCCAGTGCCCGCAGCAGCTCACCGGCCGCCTCGTACGCCTGCTGCTCGCCCACATCCACCACGGTAGCGTCAGCGGGTCAGCACGACCTCGGGAGGCTCCAGTTCCGCTCCCTCGGCGGTCGGGCTGCCTCGGGTACGCCGCACCCGGCGCCACGCCGCGGTCGCCACGGTCACCATCGCGAAGGCGGCGATCGCCAGCAGCACGATGGTGGCGCCCGGCGCGGTGTCGTACACCCCGGCGAACCAGATCCCGCCGCCGGCGGCGGAAAGGCCGATACCCATGGCCAGCAGCTGCGTGGCGCGGAAGCCCCGGGTGAGCAGCTGAGCGGTGGCCACCGGCACCACCATGAGGGCGCTGACCAGCAGCAGGCCCACCGCCCGCATCGCCACCGTGACGGTGACCGCGGCGGTGACCGCGATCAGCAGGTTCAGAAGCCGCACCGGCAGCCCGGACACGCGGGCGAACTCCTCGTCGTGGCAGATCGCGAACAGCCACGAGCGCAGGCCCACCGCCACCGCGATCACCGCGCCGCCGAGGACCGCCATCACGATCAGGTCGTCGCGGGAGGTGGTCAACGGCGAGCCGAACAGGTAGGCCATCAGGTTGGCGTTGGTGTGTTCGGCGGACAGCGCCACCAGAAACACCCCGCCGGCGATGCCGCCGTAGAACAGGATGGCCAGTGCCACGTCTCCGGAGGTCTTACCCCGCTCCCGGACCAGCTCGATGGCGATCGCACCGGCGGCTGCCGCCAGCATCGCGGTCAGCACCGGGGACTGTGCCGTCAACAGGCCGACGCCGACTCCGGTGAGTGCGACGTGCCCGAGCCCGTCACCGATCAACGCCAGGCGCCGCTGCACCAGGTAAGTGCCCAGCGCGGGTGCGGCCAGCCCGGTGATGAGCGCACCGAGCAGGGCGTACTGCATGAACTGGTGAGCGAAAATGCTCATTGATAGGTGCCTCCGTCCCAGATGCCCGGCGGCTCGTCGGGGGCGTGGGGATGCACGTGGTCGTGGTCCGGAGCGGCGTGGTGGCCCAGTGGCTCCGGCACCGGGCCGTCGTGCACCACCCGCCCGTGGTGCAGCACCACCGCGCGGTTGACCAGCTCCCGCAACGGGCCGAGCTCGTGGGCCACCAGCAGCGCGGTGCCGCCGGAGGCCACGAAGTGCCGGATCGCGGCGGCGAAGGCGACCTGGCTGGCCGCGTCGATCCCGGCGGTGGGTTCGTCGAGCACCAGCAGCTCCGGCTCGGTGGCCAGGGCGCGGGCGATCAGCACGCGCTGCTGCTGGCCTCCGGACAGCGTGGCCACCGGCAGGTGGCGGCGCTCGGTGAGGCCCACTGTGGCGATGGCACGCTCGACCGCCTCCCGGTCGGTCGGACGGGGCGGTCGCAGGAAACCTCGCCGGGCCAGCCGCCCGGCGGCGACCACCTCGGTCACCGTGGCAGGCACACCGCTGGCGGCGCCGACGCGCTGCGGCACATAGCCGATGCGCCATCGCTGCCGGAACCGGGCCAGCGGGGTGCCGAACAGGCGCACCGTGCCGGAGGCCAACGGCAGCATCCCGAGCGCCGCGCGCACCAGGGTCGACTTGCCCGAGCCGTTGGCGCCGAGGATCGCCACCACCTGACCGGCCGGCACGGTCAGCGACACGTCGTGGAGCACGGGGCGGTCGTCATACCCGACCACCCCGTGCTCCAGTTCGATCACGGGGGTGCTCACGTGCACCCGAGTGCCTCCTGCAAGGCGGCGAGATTGGCCCGCATGAGATCAAGGTAGTCGTCGTCGCTGCCCGGGGCGAGCCCTTCAATCGGGTCCAGCACCGCCGTGTCGGCGCCGACCTGTTCGGCGATCACCTCCGCCACCCGCGGGCTGACCAGCACCTCGAAGAAGATCGTGGTGGCGCCGGACTCCTCGGCCTGGCGGACCACCTCTGCCAGCCGTTGCGGGGTCGGCTCGTCCTCCGGCGACAGGCCGGAGATCGAGATCTGGCGCAGGTCGTAGCGGTCGGCCAGGTAGCCGAACGCGGCGTGGCTCACGACGATCTCCTGGCGCTCGCAGTCGGCGAGCCCCTCGGCGTACGCGGTGTCCAGCGCGACCAGGTCCTGGCGCAGGTCGGCGGCGCCAGCGGTGTACTGGTCAGCGCGCTCCGCGTCCAGCGCACTCAGCTCCGCCGCGACCTCGTCGGCGATGGTGGCCAGCCGGTCCGGGTCCAGCCACACGTGCGGATCCTCCGGCCCGTGGTCGTGCCCGTGGCCGTGGTCCTCTTCTTCGTGCCCGTGGCCGTGCCCGTGGTCCTCTTCTTCGTGCCCGTGCCCGTGGTCCTCTTCTTCGTGCCCGTGCCCGTGGCCGTGGTCCTCTTCTTCGTGCCCGTG
>SLSW01000001.1 GCA_007130245.1 Micromonosporaceae bacterium | reverse complement strand
GACGCCGGGGTGGTCATCGAGGCCGAGGGCGCGCCGGGCGCGGTCGGCTCCCTGGTCGACGCGCTGACCCAGCGGCCACCGCCGCTGGCGGTCATCGAACGCGTCAGCGTCTCGCCCCAACGGCCCACCGGACGGCCCGGGTTCGAGGTCGTGTCCGGCCGTGCCGACCACGGGGATCCGTTGGTCGGGCCGGACACCGCCACCTGCGCCGACTGCCTGGCGGAGCTGTGCAACCCGGCCGACCGCCGCTACCGCTACCCCTTCATCAACTGCACCAACTGCGGCCCCCGGTTCACCATCGCCACCGCGGCGCCGTACGAGCGGGCCAACACCACCATGGCCGACTTCACCATGTGCCCGGCGTGCGCGCGCGAATACGCCGACCCGCGCGACCGGCGCTACCGCGCCGAACCGCTGTGCTGCCCGGACTGCGGTCCCACCCTGCGGCTGACCACACCGGACGGTACGCCGCTGCCGGGCGAACCGCTGCGGGTGGCCGCGGAGCGGCTGATGCGCGGCGCGGTGGTCTCCGTCAAGGGCCCCGGCGGCTACCACCTGGTGGTCGACGCCACCAACGACTCCGCGGTCGCGGCGCTGCGGTCCCGCAAGGGGCAACCGGACAAGCCGCTCGCGGTGATGGTGTCCGATCTGGCCGCCGCCCGGGACCTGTGCCGGATCGACCGGACGGCCGCCGACCTGCTCGCCGGGCCGACCCGGCCGATCGTGCTGCGGTCACGCCGACCGGACGCCCCGCTGGCCGACCTGGTGGCGCCGGGGACCTCCGAGCTCGGGGTTGTGCTGCCGCACACCGCGCTGGACCACCTGCTGGCCCGCGCACTCGGCCGGCCGCTCGTGGTCACCAGCGGCAACCGGTGCGACGAGCCGATCGTCCACCGCGACGACGAGGCCCGCACCCGGCTGCGGCCGCTGGCCGACGCGTGCCTGGGTCATGACCGGCCGGTGCGGATGCACAGCGACGACTCGGTGATGCGGGTGTTCCGCGGCGCCGCGATGCCGGTGCGGCGCGCCCGCGGCTACGCGCCGCGACCGCTGAGGTTGCCGTGGCGGTTCCCCCGCCCGGTGCTCGGCTGCGGCACCGATCGGGACACCACGTTCTGCCTGGTCCGAGGCGAGCACGCGACCGTGTCACACCACATCGGAGGTGTCGGCGGTGACCAGGGCCGGGACACGTTCACCCGCTGCGTGGCGCACCTGCGTCGGCTGCTGGACATCGACCCGGCGGTGATCGCACACGACCTGGATCCGCACTGCCCCACCACCGCGTACGCCCGGGAGCTGGCGGACGCGGACCTGGTGGCCGTACAGCACCATCACGCGCACGTGGCGGCCTGCCTGGCCGACAACGACGAGGCCGGACCGGCGATCGGGCTGGTCCTCGACACTCCCGGTCACGGCACCGACGGCACGACCTGGGGCGGAGAACTGCTGGTGGCCGACCTGACCGGGTTCACCCGCGCCGGGCACCTGGCGCCGGTGCCCACACCCGGCGCGCTGGCCGCGCGCCAGCCGTGGCGCATGGCCGCGGCGTACCTGCTGGCCGCCTACGGCCCGCAGCCGCCGGAAGACCTGGCGGTGGTGCACCGCCACGCCGAGCAGTGGCCGGCGGTGATCTCGCTGGCCGCGCGTGGGGGCGCCGCCCCGCCGACCTCCAGCGCCGGGCGGCTGCTCGATGCGGTGGCCGCACTGATCGGGATGCGCGACGAGGTCACCTACGAGGCGCAGACCGCGGTCGAACTGGAGCACCTGGCTGATCCGCGGATCTTCGACGGTTACCCGGCAACCGTCGCCGGTGACGGCACGGCCGTCATCGCGGGCACCGACCTGGTGCGCGGGGTCGTCGACGACCTGCGCCGGGGCGTGGAGACGCCGGTGATCGCCGCGCGGTTCCTGCGCGGGCTGGCCGGGGCGGCGGTGACCGCGGCCTGCCGCGTCGCCGAGGTGACCGGGGTGCGCACGGTCGCCCTGTCGGGCGGAATGTTCTGCCAGCCGCTGCTGCTGGGCGCGGTCGACGACGGGCTTCGTCGCCACCACCTGCGGGTACTGCGGCACCGGCGGGTGCCGGGCAACGACGGCGGCGTCAGTCTCGGCCAGGCCGTCGTCGCCGGGGCGCGGGAGCTCAGATGACGCTCGACCCGCGCAGCCCGTCGCTCTCCTCGACGTACCCGGATCCCGGCCAGGTCAGCGTGTCCAGCACCGCCTGCGCCTCGGTCTGCGAGATCCGGGACAGGGCGAACCCCTCGCCCACCAGCACCCAGTCGCCCACCTGCAGATCCTCGTCGGTCAGTAGGCCGACGTTGACGCGACGGCGGATCCCACTGACGTCGACCAGCGCCTGGTCGGGATGGTCCGGCACCCGGGCGACCAGCTCACCGGGGACGCCCAGGCACACCCGTGCCCTCCTCCCATGACAGGCCGAACCGCAGCGACTCCAGCACCAGCTCGTCGCCGCCGGTGACCTCCACGTCGGCAGCGTGACAGCGCGGGCACACCGCCAGTGCGTCGGTGGACTCGCTCTTGCGCCCGCACACGTGGCAGGCCACCGTCGCCGGCGTCACCACCAGGTCGAGCACCGCGCCCTGCGCGGCGGTGCCGTCGGCCACCAGCGCGAACGCCTGGTCGAACCCTTCGTTGACCACCGCGTGGCGGGCACCGACACGCAGCCGCACGCTGGTGATCCGGCGCCCGGCCGCCTTCTGGTCGATCAGGTCCCGCAGCCCGTCGCACATCCCGATCTCGTGCATGCGTCACTTCCCGCCAGGTCGTCAAGGTCAGGCTCGTCAAGGTCAGGCGTGGTCGTCAAGGTCAGGCATGGTCGTCAAGGTCAGTCATGGTGCGTGAGAGCGCTGTCCGGGGTCGCCGGCTTTCATGACATACGCCCCGCATAAGGATTTTCAGGCGTGACGGTCTCTTTATAGCAGCCAGCTAGTGATCGGGTAACCGTTCGCGCAGATGCCGCCGGAGGTGCTGACACGGCACGGTCCCCTCAGCGATGCTGAGGGCATGACCAATGAGAGCGGGGCCGCCGGCGCCCTGGCCGGCGCGGCGGCCGCCGCCGGGCTCGCGCCCTCGGTGCACAACACACAGCCGTGGCGATGGCGGGTGTTCCGGACGAGGCTCGACCTGTTCGCCGACCGTTCCCGACAGCTCGGGGTGGCCGACCCGGACGGGCGACTGCTGATGATCAGCTGTGGGGCGGCGCTGCACCATGCCCGGGTCGCCCTGGCCGCCGAGGGCTGGCGACCCGCCGTGGCACGGTTCCCACCCGGCGGTGACCCCGACCACCTGGCCCGGCTGACCCCGGGTGAGCACGTGGGGGTCACCGAAGCGGCGACGCGGCTGCTGCGCGCGGCCCACCAGCGCCGCAGCGACCGGCGGCCGGTCTCCGACACCCCGGTGCCGCGCGAGGCCCTGGCGGCGGTCCGTGCCGCGGTCGAGACCGAGAACTGCCACCTGCACATCCTGCACCCGGAGCAGGTCAGCGACCTGGCGGTCGCCGCCGGGCGCGCCGACGAGCTGGAGCGCGAGCAGCACGCCCTGCGCGCCGAGCTCGCCTTCTGGGTGGGTGGGCCCCGTACCGGCGGCACCGGCGTGCCGGACACCGTCATCCCCGCCCAGCCGTCGGCGTCGCCGGTGCCGCAGCGCGACTTCGGCCGTGCCGGGACGTTGCCGACCGGGCCCCCGACGGGCATGCCGACCGCCGCGCCGACCGCCGCGCCGACCGCCGACCGGGCGGCCACCTACGCGGTCGTGTTCGGCGAGCAGGACGGCCCGCCCGCGTGGTTGCG